>CANFRV010000019.1 GCA_947449575.1 Flavobacteriales bacterium | reverse complement strand
TCTAAAACTCTTTCTTCTAATCATCAACAGTTTTAGGTGTCTATTGCATCATGGTCCACCTCTTCCCATTCCGAACAGAGAAGTTAAGCCTGATTGCGCTGATGGTACTGCGGTTTTGACCGTGGGAGAGTAAGTCGACGCCACTTTTACAGAAACCCAACCCCTATAAAGGTTGGGTTTTTTTGTGTGATAAAGTTTGGTAACATACCAACTAAATTTCAATCGTATTAATTTTGTATATTTATATATGGAATTTCAACTTATTTCTGAATACTCACCAACTGGAGATCAACCGGTAGCAATAGAACAACTTGTGAATGGTGTGTTAAGAGGAGAAGATTACCAAACATTATTAGGGGTAACAGGAAGTGGTAAAACATTTACGATAGCAAATGTTATTAAAGAAGTAACTAAACCTACTTTAATTCTATCGCATAATAAAACGCTGGCAGCGCAGTTATATGGTGAGTTTAAGCAGTTTTTTCCAAATAATGCAGTAGAGTATTTCGTCTCCTATTATGATTACTACCAACCGGAGGCTTATTTACCGGTTACAGGAACCTATATTGAAAAGGATTTAGCTGTAAATGATGAGTTAGAGAAATTACGACTATCCGCAACCTCTGCACTGCTTTCAGGTAGAAAAGATGTTATTGTAATTTCCTCTGTATCGTGTTTGTATGGAATTGGAAACCCAAATGAATTCAAGAATAGCATACAATATTTAAAAAAAGGAGAGAAATATAGTAGAAATAAATTTTTATTGCGCTTGGTTGAAAATTTATATTCTCGTTCGCTAGAAGAATTTAAAAGAGGAACTTTTCGTGTCAAAGGAGATACGATTGATGTGTATTTAGCCTATGCTGATTATGCTATTCGTTTTGATTTTTGGGGAGATGAGTTAGAAAATATTTATTCCATAGATCCATTAACATCTACTAAAATTGAATCTTTAGAGGAGATTAATCTATATCCAGCAAATATCTTTGTATCTAGTCCTGAAACGATTCATCGTGCGATTGACCAAATTCAATTAGATATGGGAATTCAGGTGGAGGCTTTCAAGAAAGAAGGGAAACCAGAAGAATCTAAACGATTGGAAGAACGTGTTTCGTATGATTTAGAAATGATTCGTGAGTTGGGTTATTGTTCAGGTATTGAAAATTATTCGCGTTATTTTGATCAACGAGAACCTGGAACGAGACCATTCTGTTTATTGGATTATTTTCCAGAAGACTATTTAATGGTTATTGATGAAAGTCATGTGACAATACCGCAAATTAAAGCAATGTATGGTGGAGATCGTGCGCGTAAGATTAATTTAGTGGATTATGGTTTTCGGTTACAAGCAGCAATGGATAATCGTCCATTAAAGTTTGAGGAATTTGATGGGCTGGTAAATCAAACTATTTTTGTTTCAGCAACACCTGCTGACTATGAATTAGCAAAATCGGAAGGAGTTGTTGTAGAACAATTGATCCGACCTACTGGTTTATTAGATCCGATCATTGATGTACGTCCAAGTATCAATCAAATAGATAATTTGATTGAAGAAATTCAAAAACGTATAACTGTTTCTGAGAGAACATTGGTTACAACGTTAACTAAACGTATGGCGGAAGAACTCCAAAAGTACTTGGATAAAGTAGGTATTGCTTGTCGTTATATACATAGTGATATTGATACTATTGAACGCGTAGAGATTTTACGTCAATTGCGTCTTGGTGTTTTTGATGTATTAATTGGAGTTAATTTATTACGGGAAGGACTTGATTTACCAGAAGTTTCTTTAGTCGCTATTTTGGATGCAGATAAGGAAGGGTTTTTACGGGATCAACGTTCATTGGTACAAACGGTTGGAAGGGCAGCTAGAAATATAAATGGCTTGGTGATTATGTATGCCGATAAGATTACCAAATCTATGGAAATAACAATCGAAGAGACAGCTCGAAGAAGAACCATGCAAATAGAGTATAATGAGGAACACGGTCAGGTTCCTACCGCTTTAAATAAAAGTAAAGAAAGTATACTCGAATCTACAATGGTCGCTACAACGGATGAACAGCTACATGCTGCATACTATAAGGATAAGCACGATACATTATTAGCTGCTGAACCAATTTTAGAATATCAAACGAAAGCACAATTGGAAGAAAGAATTAAACAAATTAAATCTAAAATGCAAAAAGCAGCAAAAGAATTGGATTTTTTGGAGGCGGCACGTTGGAGAGATGAATTACAAAAATTAGAGCAATTGTAATTTAATACGCAACTTTGCAATATATTTATAGTATGAAATTTATCTTCCTCATAGCATCCTTATTTTTTATTATTAGTTGCAGTTTTGCACAATCAAAAAAAAGCTTAAAAGTATATACAGATTATAATTTTTATTATGATCCTTCCCTTGGCGAGTATATCGAATTAAAATTTCAATTTGATGCTAATTCCTTGGTATTAGTCAAAGAAAATAGTTGGTTTAGGTCTAAGGTAGATGTTGAAATTCAACTATTGAAAGATTCTACTAAGATTGTCCGAAAACTATATGCTGTTGAATCCCCGAAATACCAGGATAGTATATTTATGGATTTCTTTGATGTTAAAAGATATCCGCTTAAACCTGGAAGCTACCAACTCTTAATTTCATTCAGTGATCCATATTCCAAACAAAAATCTATTTCTTCTAAACAAGCTATCGTAGTTCCTGATTTACACTCTAAAATTTCTATTTCGGATATACAAGTTTGTGAAAATATTCGTGAGACTTCCGAAGTTACTATTCTATCTAAATCTGGTTATGCTTTATTTCCACGATTAATTAATTATTTCCCAGCAGATTGTCAGTTTTTACCGACTTATTTGGAGTTGTATAACCCTTCGAAAGATAGTGTTTCACTTCGGTTAAAGATATCCTTTTTTAAGCAAGGAGACACCAATGAAATTGTTGATATGACGCGTTTTTCAGATGTTGTGATTCAAGATGTTACACCAATAATTCAAAAGAATATAATTTCTAATCTGTCTACAGGAAGTTATAGAATGGTTTATTCATTAATTCAAGGTAGTACTATTCTTTACACTTCTGCTTATTTTTTTGATAGAATGAATGAGCCATTAGTATATATAGCTACCGATAATATTGTTTTAGATCCTATTTTCCAAAAGAGTATACCGAATGATAGTTTGCCGTATTATTTGGCTAGTATTATACCGGTTGTAAATCCGATGGAGATTCCTATTATTAATAAGTTAGTCAAAGAAAATGATTTAGATAAAATGCGAAAATATATGCAGTCTTTTTGGGTAATCACTTCCGGGAGGTTAAACGCTTCTAATAGTTGGTTAAACTATAAAGAACAAGTTAAAATGGTAGAGAAAACGTATAGCACCGCTATTTTTAAAGGGTATGAATCAGATAGGGGTAGGGTCTATTTAAAATATGGACAACCGAGTGCAATCGCGGCAAGGGAAACATCACCATCCGAATATCCCTACGAAATTTGGCAATACGATAAGATCAAACAATTTTCCAACAAACGTTTCGTTTTTTACAATCCAGATTTGGTAAACAATCATTATCAGTTATTACATAGCGACATGCAAGGGGAATTAAAAAATTATCGTTGGCAACAATTGTTAACTAAAAGAAATTCGCCAAATCAAAATATCGATGATCCAAATGATGGGAATAAAGAGCATTATGGAGGCGAAAGCATGGGTGTGTATAATCAATATTAGTCAAGGGAATGTCTGAAATAGCAATTGTTATCTTAAATTATAATGGAAAAAAGTATTTAGAAACTTTTTTACCAATTGTAATTCAGTATAGTCCAAATTGTAAAATTATTGTTGCGGATAATCAATCTACGGATGATTCACTTTCATTTCTTCAAGCGTATTTCCCAACTGTGGAAATCATTGTAAATACAGATAATGGAGGGTTTGCGAAAGGGTATAATGATGCGTTAAGCCAAGTAGATGCGCCTTACTATTTGTTATTGAATAGTGATATTGAAGTTACAGAAGGTTGGTTAGACCCTTTGTACATAATGGTACAAGAGGAGGATGTTGCAGGTTGTCAACCAAAAGTTTTGTCTTACTCTAATAAAACGGTATTTGAACATGCTGGTGCCGCTGGTGGTTTTTTAGATCGCAATTATTTTCCTTTTTGTAGGGGTAGAATTTTTGATTTGACAGAAGTGGATGCAGGACAGTATGATAATGAACAAGAAATTTTTTGGGCAACAGGTGCTTGTATGCTAATTAAATCGGAAGTTTTTCATGCAGTAGGAGGATTCGACGAAGATTTTTTCGCACACATGGAAGAGATTGATATGTGTTGGCGCATTAAAAAGTTGGGGTATACATTTAAAGTTGCTCCTAGTTCTGTGGTATACCATGTTGGTGGCGGAACTTTAGCCTATAATTCTCCAACTAAAACCTATTTAAACTTTAGAAATAGTTTATTTATGATTACTAAAAATTACACAGGTATTTTAGGAATTAAAATTTTCTATCGCTTACTATTAGATGGCATTGCTGGTATGTTGTTTCTTTTAAAAGTTTCGCCTTTACATACAGTTGCTGTATTAAAAGCACATCGTGATTATTATCGAAAATTACCGCTCATGCTTCAAAAAAGAAAAAAAATAAAGCGTTTACATTTTCCTAAACAAGATTTGGTTGGCATGTATGTAGGGAGTATATTGTGGGCACGCTATTTTAAAGGGATTTTGAAATATTCGGAGTTGAATTTTAGATTGTTTAAGCGATAGGATTAGATTAGTCTTTTCGTTTATTTACAATCCAATCCTCCATTTTTTTTCCTTGCTTAAAAGTTCCTCTTGATTCAATCACTTCTTCATTTAAGTAAAAGATATATAACCACAATCCTTCTTGTTTATCATTGACATAGCTTCCTTTTCCTTCTAAACGACCATCTAAGTAAAAATCTACATATTCTCCTTGTAATTTTCCTTGTGCATAATTCATACTTGCAGAAAGAATACCAGATTCAAAATAGTTTTCCCAATATCCATTTTTTAAGTCATTGATAAAATTTCCTTTTTCTTTTAGATTTCCATTTGGGTAGTAAAACAACCATTCTCCTTCTTTTTTCCAACGATTAAACCTTCCTTTCTCAGCAATTTGTCCATTTTCGTAGAATTTCATCCAATTTCCAGTTTCATCATCATTTACGTAGGATTCTGTTTTTTCTACTTGTCCATTACGGTAGTAAAATTTTCGTTCTCCCTCTTTTTTACCAAGTGAAAAATGGATGGTCATTTCTGTTTCACCGGTAGGGTAGAAGTAGGTCCAGGTACTATCTTCTAAATCATTTTTATAGATACCTTTTTCCTTTAATGCCCCATCGTTGTAATAAGAAATCCAAGTGCCATTTTTTAAATTACGATTGAAATTTCCGATTTTTTCTAGTTGATTGTTTTCGTAACGATAGGTCCATTCTCCTGTTTTTTTGCCATTTTCATAGTTTCCAGTACTTTTTGTTTTTCCATTGACATAAAATAAAGTGAACTCTTCCACTAATTCTCCATGGTTATATTTACATTTTTCTTGTACAGTTCCATCTTCAAAATAGGTAAAAGCTTCTCCATGTAGCACTCCTACTAGGTATTGTTTTTTTGACTTTAGATTTCCGTTGCCATAATATTCTTGGTATTCGCCATCATATGTATCATTTAGGTAATTTTTTCTCTCTTTTAGTTGGGAAGTAATGTAATAGGAAATCCATTCTCCTTGTTTATGTCCATTAGCCATTTTACCTTTTTCTCTTATAGCTCCATTTTCATAATAATTTACTATCTCACCTTCAAATGACATCACTTGAGATAAGCTACTGAAAGACAGTGTTATAATTAAAAGGCATAGCGATAATTTCATGATATGTTCACATTTATTTCAAATGTACATACTTTTTTCTTGTTTTTTACTTGTCAATTAACAAACTATTACTAATTTTACCACGGAGAATTGGCAGAGTGGTCGATTGCGGCAGTCTTGAAAACTGTTGTACCGCAAGGTACCGTAGGTTCGAATCCTACATTCTCCGCTAAAAAGCCTTACAAATCGTGAGGCTTTTTTTATTTAAACTGGTTATTATGAAAAAACTTTCCATTCTTATTCCAGCGTATAATGAAGCGAATACGATTCATTTAATTTTGGACAAGGTTAAATCTGTAGCTTTAATTGGTAATATTGAAAAGGAAATCATCCTTGTGAATGATTGTTCTACAGACGCAACAGAAGACGCAGTGCAAACATATATGCAAGCGAACCCAGAACTTTCGATTTCGTATTATAAACATGCCTATAATCAAGGAAAGGGAGCTGCGATACATACCGCGATTCAAAAAGCTACTGGAGATATGTGTATTGTGCAAGATGCAGATTTAGAATATGACCCAGAAGAATTTAATATATTATTGAAACCAATGTTAGATGGTTTTGCGGATGTTGTTTATGGTTCTCGTTTTATTGGTGGAAATGCACATCGCATCTTGTTCTTTTGGCATACGATTGGAAACAAGTTTTTGACAACCTTGTCGAATATGATGACTAATTTGAATTTAACCGATATGGAAACGTGTTATAAGTTATTCAGAACGGACATCATTCAAGGAATTTCGTTAAACGAAAAACGTTTTGGATTTGAACCAGAGGTGACTGCTAAAATTGCAAAGATTCCAAAAATTCGCATTTACGAAGTAGGTATTTCGTATTATGGTAGAACGTATGAAGAAGGGAAGAAAATTGGCTGGAGAGATGGATTCAGAGCAATTTATTGTATACTAAAATATCGTTTTAGTAAGTGATTATATCGAATATATTTTAGGATTATAGCTTGGTTTCGTTATTCAATTTCATTTTTTAATTTGTTAATATAACACATTTTAAAAAAAAAAATTGGTTTTATGTATGTGAAATTCTGATTTTTGTTTTTATTTTAATTATTATCCTATAAAAATCTTATTTATTAATAATATTTAATATATTTTTTATACCACTAGTTAATGGTGTAAATTGAATTTTAAAATCTTGTTTAAGTTTAGAGTTGTCAAGAATTGTAATTGGAGTGTCACTCATCCTATTTGAGTGATAGCATATTTGAAAATCAATGCTAATTACTTTTTTTATTTCAGAAATTATTTCATTAATTGACAGAGAACAGTTTGAACTTAAATTATATGTATTTGAACTAGAAAAATCTTTTAGTAACGCTTGATAAAGAATTTCAACAACGTCATTTATGTAGATATAATTTCTAATGATTGTTCCATCTCCATAAACATCAATCTTCCGATTTTTAACAATTTTTTCCAAGAATGTATTTATCACACCTAATCCTTTTTCTGTATTTTGATTTTCTCCGTATATGTTTGAAATTCTGAATATTATGTTCTTTAAATTAAAACGTTTATCATAGTATTCTAGGTAATTCTCCATTGTTAATTTATTTATTCCATAAGGGTTGATTGGCTTTTTATTCGAATTTTCAACTAAATATTCTTTTGAAGAGCCATAAATTGTACCTGCACTCGAAGTAAAAATTATCTTTTTTATACCTAAATATGAAATACAATCTAAAAAATTAATAAATGGGATTAAATTTTCTTCTATTTCTTTTTTTGGGTCTTGCCAAGAAGTTGCAGGAATTGTCGTAGAAGCTAAATAATAAATTAGATCAATTTTTTGAAAATGATTAATGATTTCTTTTGAATCATTCAAGTTGATTTTTGTATATGATAAAGTATTTCCAAAACTACTTGTATCACTTCTTCCAAATAAAAATAGATTTATATTTTTTTCTTTTAATAATCTATTAATTAGATTATTACCAATAAATCCATTTGATCCTACAATGGCTATATTCATTTAATTTTAATCGTTTTTTTATAATTAATCATTATACTTTTTATAATTAACACTACTGTTTGTCTTAATGTGAAATTATTTTTCCAGTAATATGTACTACACAAAAAATAAAATAAAATTTTTAAGCTGGATGAATTTGTTTCAATAAATGAATTCTTAATTCTACTATTAACATATCGTAATTTTGCATTACCAGTTAATATTGAGTTTTTCATAAACTTATTTAATATGAAAAAAGTTTCATTTGTATTAAAATAACTTGAATGATTTAATATGATCTCCGCTTCTTTTGTTGAAAACGCGGTTAATATTGATTTAAAGTATTCGTATCGTATAATGTTTATTTGTTTTTCTTGAAAATCTTTATGTAAAGAACTAGTTTGTTCGTTATGTATTCGATAGTGTGTTAATACATCTGGTATGTTATGAAACTTTCCATATGTTGACAATTTAGTCCAAAGTTGATAATCTTCAGCGTGTGTATATAGATTATTGTAAGATACTGTATTTTCATGTAATATACCGGCTCTTATTATAACAGCTGGATGGGCAAAAGGAGAATGAAATAATAATGCGAATTTTATATCATCGTTATTTGAATAATATTTAACAATTTCATCAGTTAATATATCCTTTTTTATTAATTGTATATATGATCCACAAACTACACATTCTGGATTTGTTTCCATATATAACACCTGCTTTTCAATTCTCTCTGGTAATGCTATGTCATCTTGATCTATTCTAACTATATACTTACCTTTAGAAATTGAAATACCTTTATTTAGTGTTTGTATTAAATTTAAATTTTCTAAATTTTTATGATAATTTATTCTTTCGTCTTCAAATGATTTTATGATTTCATCAGAATTATCACTAGAACAATCATTTATTATAATCAATTCTATTTTTCTATATGTTTGATTGAGTATACTTTCAACTGATTCTTTAAGGTATTGCTCACCATTATAAACAGGCAGAATAACAGATACTAAAGCAACTTCAGATTTCGTTTTTAGTTCTTTACTCATTCGTTGTTTTTTGTGATTTACGATTTTGTTAAAAATAATTATATTTAACCTTAGTTCAATGTATTTCTATTGTTTAAAGTAAAATTTACATTAAATTATAATCAAGCAATTATATTTTAATTACTTGCTAATATTTTTAACTATATATTTTCTCAAGATATTATTTATTTCTTAGATAATATGAAAGATTTGTCAACATTTAAAATTATAATCTAATATATTTTAGAATTGTTTCTTGTTTATGGTATTCGCTTTCTATGTTTACTTTAATAATATAAAAAGCGCTTTTTAAACCTAGATCTAATTCTTTTGAATCGATATATAATTCAATTTCTCCAGGATATAATTCTGTAAACGATTTTGTAGAAATTTTATGACCGATTGTGTTATAAATTTCTACCGTAGCGCTTGCTAATTCTTTATTTTCAAAACTTACACGTAGTAACTCATTTCCTGGGTTTGGAAAAATTTTCACAGGTATATCTAAAGTTGTAGCATATGGTTGCGGACATTTTGGGTCTTTTTGTAGAACTTTTTTTACCGTTCCATTGGAATTATATAGTTCAAACCAATCGATAGTTCCAACACCATATTTCCCTCTAAATTTTATATAGATATCGTGTATGCCACTAGTTGGTTGAATAGGAAAAACATTTTCTTCGAAAACATCCCATCCTCCTGTGCTTTCGGTGATATATTCTCCTAAGATTTCACCCATGTAGCCATCCATACGCACTTGTATGTATTGCCATGCATTGCTACACGGAACGGCATACCTAATTTTACATGCATCTAGTAAAGTATCTCCAAAATCTATTTGTTTAAATTCGATCCAATCTTTGTTATCCACCTCTGAAAGTTCATCACCAAGTATTTTAGTCCCTTTTTGTTGGTCTGCGTTTTCAGCATCTAAAAATATTCCTTTTTCAGTAAAAGGATTAAATAATTCTAAAGTATTGGAAGGCTCTGAAATACCGTATGCATTTTTTGCGCGAATTTGATATCGGTATTCACCACCAGCTTGAAATGCATCGTTGTATGTTAATTCTGATGCAGTAACTCGTGCAATAATTCGATATTCTTCAGTAGATAATTTTCGTTCAATGTAAAATGAGTCAACCATTCCGAATGGATATTCCCAAGAAAAGAGGGTGATTTCTGGTGTGTTGGTTACCATTTTTAAATGGATGGGTGCTTTTGGTGCATAGTATTTTTCATTTGGCACGATTAAACTTGAACCGTATTCCCATGGAATACTCCCGCTTTCGATAGCGCCTAAATCTGGGAGTGACCCATTAAAATCATTTGTAAATTCCGATGTAATTCCTTTGTCAATAGGATAACTATATTTACGTAATTGGAAATTCTGATTTTGCGGGTCCTGAAATATATTGTCGTCTAAATAAACATAGTTTGAATCAAGTATTGTACCATAGAAAGCATCAATAAATTTTGTTTTTAATATACTATTTGATAGATTATTAGTTGTTTTAATATTGTTTAAGCTTGATTCTTTTGCTCCCCAAGACCCCATTGAATTTTTGCATTTATAGATCGTATTATTTGCTATTAGTATATTATTACTCGGAGTATTTATTTGAATACCTGTTAAAGTATTACTTATGATGTTATGGTGAATTTTGAAATTTGAATTTCCATTATCTAGGTAGATGCCATGACTTCTTATTTTTGCTTTTGTATCATGAAGGTAATTATATGCAATTTCTGTGCCTTTTCCATCGGTGTAATAACTAGCAGTCATCCCTAAATCTTCACAATTAATGCCGTTATGATGAAGTTCATTATTAATTATTTTTGAGTTTTCGATGTCTCTATGTATTAAAAGTGACCTAGCACTATTACAAATTGTATTGTTTTGAATAATGTGATTTTTTCCAGTAATAGTTAAATTTGCACAATCGTTAGCAATCCAATCACAATCATTTATTACATTATTTCTGATGATATTATTTTCTCCCCAAGCTGTGATACCATCTCCCCACGAATGGGCGATGTAGCAATTTTCAATTAAATTATTTTTACCGGAAACTGTGACTCCTTTTCCAGACCAACTTTCTGGTTCAATAATAAATGGTATGTTGTTTATATCATAGTGCGTATTAAATTTTTCAAATGCATCATAGAAAGTAAAAAATGGTGTGGGATATAATATGTTGCATTTTTTTATATGACAATTTATACTATTTGTCATATTTATGTTTCCAGCAAAAATCGATAAACCGGATATAATTACGTTTTGTTTATTTGATAAGTCTATTAAATATATATTTTTTCTTAAATCAACATCTAATAAGTTTGGATCTTCTAAAGATTTTAAAAATAATTCATGATTACTATAATACCATTCTTTATCATCATCCATAAATTCTTTTAAACCAAATAAAATAATTTTCCCTGTGTCAAGATATTCTGCTTTAAAGGATTCATTCCAACAAAAAGCATCACTTTTAATTTTAATATTATTGTTTTTATGTTCTATAATGGTTCCGTAAATAGAAGCTATTTTAATACCATGAATACTTATAAATTTAGCGTTTTTTAGATTACTAAATTTTGAAATACCAGGTACTAAAATTTCCTTATTTGAATATGCTACAGCATCATCACCATTTTTTAAAGCATCTATATTTTCCCGTATTGTTGGTTGAGAAGCTTGAAAATATGGGGTGTCATTAATAAATAATTGAATAATCGAATCTGTTGCGTAAGATTTCCAAACGTCATTATTAATTTTTATCCAATTATTTTGTTTTTGTAAGTTTCTTAGTATTACCAATTCATCTTGGAAATTTCGTATTGTACAATTGGATTTAATATGTAAAGTATTTTTTATAAAGTAAGTACCAGCATGAATAGTTAACGTATCATATTCAGAGGATATAAGAAGTGCTTTCTCAATAGTTTTTAAAGGATATAAAAAATCTCCTGAGTTTAAATCGCTACCCTTATAAGAGTTTATATGTATTTCTCTGCAATATATTATTGGTGTAAAGAGTATGTTTATTGTAACAAATATTATTTTGTAAAAATTCATTTCTTTTGAATGTAAAGTTTTAAATATTTGTTGTGTAGTTCTATTTCAGTATATTTTTTTGTCTCTTTTATCTTATTTTTTTCGGCAATAAAAAATTTGTGATTATTTGATAAATTGCTGTCTAAACTAATATTTTTCTTAAAAACACAATAAGCTTGTATTTTCATATTTAGCCACAAATTATTATTGCAATTTACAATCTCGTTTTGATTAATTTTAGTTGTTATTTTCTCTAAATCATTAAGTTCAGAAATTTCCTTTTCATTCATTCCGTAACTAATCCTAGAAGGTATGTAGAATCCTTTGTGGCTATTATAATTTGTAAAGTGTTCACAAATGTTGATTTGTTTTTTTTTGTCGAGAAAAAAAAATAAAAATACTATGATTGAAAAAAAAACGCCTAAAATTATAGGTGAATTTATTTTATGATGCTTTAAACAAATTAATTTATCCGTGTTGATTTTTGTTACGCTATTAATAAATAAACTTAAAGCTAAAGCGAAATAGGGATAGGTTGATAAAATATAAAAGTCAGTTTGTTTTCTACTTATCATTACTGGTATAACACCCAAAAAACCAATTGTAAGCAAATAAAATATTTCTTTCTTTATTTTATTTTTAAATTTTAATGCAATAAAAACAAAAGGTAAAAGAATTAATATTGGACAAATTAATTCGAAAAATAAACTGTATAAAATAAAAAATCTTGAGTCTGTGGTTATGATATTTTGCACACTATTGAAAACTTGATTGAAAATATAATTTTTAAAATAAATAAAGGCTTGAAAGTTATAATGAACTGTTAAGTAAATTGATATGCTAAAGGCAAGAAATATTATAATTGATTCTTTTATCATTTTAAAAAAAGATATTTTAAAATAGAGAAAATAAACAAATGGAAAAATTAATGGATATACTGCAAATACTCCTTTACAAAGAAAACCTAAGTATATACAAAAACCACAAAGTATCAGGTTAAAAGCAGATTTTTTATTTTGTAAACTTCGTAAGTAAAAAAAAAGAGAAAATGTAGTGAAAAAGGTCAAGCTGTTTTCTAGGAGATTATTCCATGCGCACCATCTTACAATAGGAATTGTAAACCAAATTAAAATTGTAATATAAGAATTTTCAATTTTTAATTGTTTTGAAATTTTAATTAATAAAATTAGAGTTCCAAAATAGTATAGTAGCGAATAAAATTTTACACCTACAATTTTATTATTAAATAATTTTATAAATAAGCCTTGAATATAAATTGCAAGAGGAGGGTGTTCGTAAAATCTTTGATAACTAGTGTTTGAGAAATGAGGTCTCCAAAAATCACCAACATTCATAGACATGTTTTTTGCTATTGCAGCATAAATTAATCCATCATCAAAAATATCATTTATGTAAAAAAGGTTTGGGACGAAATATAATATATTTATTAGGATAAATATTAAAATGAAAATATTATATTTTAAATTCAATTTTGACATATGTAATAAAATATTTTTCTCTATTTTTTCTTCAACCAAATTGAACCTGTATGCTCATTATCAATTAGAGTTTCCGGGAAATTTTCTTGTAAATATTTTTTGTTGTACATGTGAGCTGCAGAATTAAAAAATATAATTTCATAGTCATTATTATTCATTAAAAAAGCTCTTAAAATGTAACATTCGTTCCAAAAGAATTTTTCAGTTGTTATCCAATCTTTTGGATATTCGAAAGGATAAAAAATATCATGAAAATGAATTAGTACTCCTTTATTAAGTTTTGGTAAAATTTCAAAAATAATAAAATTTAAATCACTGCCAGTTTTAGTAATGTGTGAAGAATCAATGAATAAAATGTCATTTTCCTCTAAGGTTTTAAAAATGTTTTTATCTACATTTTGTACTTTTTCTTTAACGATTTTGAAACTTTGCTTGTCTTTATTCGTAAGTAATTTATTTAGTCTATCGTCAGGGTTTGGTTCAATAAAACAGAAATTTACTTGAATGTTTTGCATGCAATTTTCATAGGTATCTATCATTATTGCAGATGAAAAACCGGAACCTACTTCAATTATTTTTTTTGGTTGGTATTTTCTCAAATTCAAATATAAAAATATTGCATCTGAGTATCTGTAATAAGAATCTTTGTTTTTGTATCTAAAACTAACATTTTTGGAATCATCGTAAAAATCCCATGGCATTTCATTATAAAATATTTTATATGTTTCAAGTTGATTAATTTGATTTTCAAAGTTGAAATTTATGTCTTGTATTTTATTGTTTATTTTGCTGTAATGCTCTTCAATTTCGTTTGAGTTTGGAATTGGATTGTGGTAATGACCAATAGGAAACCTCAATTCTTTTTTTAATCCATTTAATTCATTGAATAAACCTCTTATGTAAGGCGCTTTGTTTAACAAGGAAATTATTATTTTTTTCATTCTTGTATAGATATTATTAATAATTATGTGTTTTAAATTTCTTGAATTATATTTTTTAAAATTAAAAAAGAATTTTCATTAATTCTAATAATTCGAATTTTTCCATCAATGTATGTGTAGATTTCAAATGTTACTACAGTTCGATTTTTTAAAATGGTCTATTTTTTTAATTCTTGATTTGTTTGAATAATCGTGTTTAAATTGTAATTTTGCAAGAAAAAAAGTAATGGAAGAGACGAATTGGTCTACAATTATTTCACCACATACTAAATGGTATAAAATAAACATTAGAGAAATTTGGGACTATCGTGATTTGATTTTTATTTTTGTCAAAAGAGATATAATATCTATTTACAAACAGACAATACTAGGACCTGTTTGGTTTTTATTAGGTCCAATTTTTACTGTCTTCACCTATACTTTTTTGTTTTCTGAAGTAGCTCATTTATCCACTGATGGACTGCCTGGTCCATTGTTTTATTTGGGTGGTACTACTTTGTGGAATTATTTTCAAGCTTGTTTTAATGGTGCTTCAACCACCTTTTCAGCTAATGCTGGTATTTTTGGTAAAGTTTATTTCCCTAGATTAATTACCCCAATTTCGTTAATGATTTCGAATTTACTTAAGCTTAGTTTTCAGTTTTTAACATATGTAGTTTTTTTAATCTATTATTTTCAAAAGTCATCAACTTTACATTTTCATTTTGAATATATTTTTTTAGTACCTTTACTTATAATAATTTTAGCTATGATTGCAATGGGAGGTGGTATAATGATTTCATCATTAACTTCTAAATATCGTGATTTATCTATGGTAGTAAGTATTGGAATGATGCTTTTGATGTATGCAACTCCAATCATGTATCCCGTTAGTGCTATTCCTGAATTTTACAAACCTTATTTATATCTGAATCCAATTTCACCATTGATTGAGATATTTAGATATGTTTTTACTGGTACAGGAACATTTACTTGGTTTCAAGTGGCATATAGTTTCTTTTTCGGTTGTTTGGTTTTGTTTATTGGTGTTTTTATCTTCCATCGTACTGAGAAAAATTTTATGGATACAATTTGATATGAGTACAGTTATTAAAGTTGAAAACTTATCTAAACAATACCGTTTGGGTCTTGTTGGAGCTTCTACTTTTAAAGAAGATACAAAACGTTGGTGGGCTAGGATAAGGGGAAAAGAAGATCCTTTTATTCATATGGGTGTTGAAAACGATCGTTCTATACAGGATGGTAATAATTTTGTTTGGTCTTTAAAAGATGTAAATTTTGAAGTTCAAAAAGGAGATGTTATTGGTGTTATAGGGCGAAATGGAGCTGGTAAGTCGACATTATTGAAAATATTATCTAAAGTTACCGCACCTACTATCGGTTCAATAAAAGTAAAGGGCAGAATTGCTTCTTTGTTAGAAGTAGGAACAGGATTTCATCCTGAGTTAACAGGAAGAGAAAACATCTACTTGAATGGTGCTATTTTAGGGATGCGTAAACATGAAATTACCCGTAAATTAGATGAAATTATTGCTTTTGCCGGTGTTGAAAAATATGTTGACACACCTGTTAAACGTTATTCATCTGGAATGTATGTTCGTTTGGCGTTTGCTGTTGCTGCTCACTTAGAGTCTGAAATACTAATTGTGGATGAAGTGCTTGCTGTTGGTGATGCCGAATTTCAACAAAAATGTTTGGGTAAAATGGGTGATATCTCTAAAAGTGATGGACGTACAATCTTATTTGTAAGTCATAATATGCCATCCATATCTACACTTTGTAATAGAGCAATATTATTGAAGAATGGAAATGTTTCAATTGATTCTAGTGTGTCAGATTGTATCTCTGGATATTTTGGAGGTCAAAATAAATCTAATTTATTATCTAATATCTCTTTAAAATATCTTGATGTTTTTGAGTTGAAAAGTATTCGTGTTTATAATTATAGTGATATTACAAAAAATACACTTCTAGATCATCAAGAGATAATTCTAGAAACTTTTTTTACACTTTACGAAGATATTTCTAATTATCATATTACTTATCATCTTTATAATGAACAGGGTGATGCTTTATTTTCATTTTCACATTCAAATACCGAATTAAAATATGGGGATAACAAATTACTTTTTCATTTTCCACCATTATTTTTTCAATCAGGTACATTTTATCTTCACTTTCATTTGATTAAGAATAAAAAACATGGTGTTCTTTCAGAGAAAGATATAATGAGTTTTCAGATTATAGATGGTGCGAGAGAATTAGGAACTTACATGGGAAGAGAACCAGGATTTATTAGGCCAATTTTTAAATCTACAATTCAATGATTCCTGTTACAAAAACATTTTTACCTCCTATTGAAGCATATACTTTACATCTTAAACAAGCATTTGATAATGGCTGGTTAACAAATAGAGGGGAATTGGTATTAGAATTAGAATCAATACTTGCAGATTATCTTGATTTAAAAGATACGCATGTTTTATGTCTAAATAATGGTACAATCCCGCTTCAAATTGCACTAAAACTTTTAGGTAAAAGTGGAGAAATAATAACCACACCATTTAGTTACATTGCTACTACAGCAGCTATTGTTTGGGAAGATTGTACACCTGTTTTTGTTGATATACATCCGGAGTATTTAACTATTGATGAAACTAAAATAGAAGCTTCAATTACAGAGAAAACAACATGTATTTTGGCTACTCATGTATTTGGAAATCCATGTAATGTTGAAGAAATAGATCGAATTGCAAAGAAACACAACTTAAAAGTAATCTATGATTCAGCTCATTGTTTTGGAGTTAAATACAAGGGGGTAAGTCTTTTCGAATATGGCGATATTAGCACATGCAGTTTTCACGCAACAAAAGTTTTTCATACAGGTGAGGGAGGTGCTATTTTTTGTAAAGATAGAGAATTGTATCACAAAATATTTTATAGCCATAATTTTGGACATGATGGCCCTTATGATTTTCAAGGTCTAGGTATCAATGGAAAGATGTCTGAACTCCATGCTGCCATGGGATTAACGGTGATTAATTATATAAACGAAATTTTTGATGAACGAAATAGGATTGTTGATTATTATCGTACCTATTTAACATGCGTTGATTTTGAAGTTTTATTATTAAGAGATGATACTTTATGGAATTATAGTTATTACCCTATAATTTTTCATTCAGAAAAAACATTATTAAAAGTCTTAAATGTTTTAAATAATTTGGAAATTTATCCTAGACGATATTTTTATCCATCATTAAATAATATTAGTTTTTTAAAAAATAATGTGAAGTGTGATGTTTCCGATTCGATTTCTACTAGAGTTTTGTGTCTTCCACTTTATATTGGTTTAAAAGAAGAAGAAATTTCACAAATTTGTAATATTATCATTAATAATTCAAAAAATGAATAATAAGTTTTTGATTGTAGGAGGGTTAGGTGATTTAGGTTTTAGTTTGACAAAAAAAATTGTGTCCTGTAGTCAGGAAGTAGTAATTACGACGCAAAAGATTGATGAATCTAAAATTCAAAAAATAGAAAATACTTTTGGTTTTCAAAAAGTTAAACTATTAGAGCTTGATATTTTATCGGAAGAATCTGTGGATCATTTTATAACTGAATTCACTTCGTTTGGGTTTAATTTTGACGGTTTAGTAATTACTATAGGAAAACCTTATGGAAACATGGTGCAAATGACAACTAAAAAGGATTTATTTGATGTTTTTGATCATAATTTATTTTCTATTGTTTTGTTCATTAACAAATTTGTTAGAATAGCAAGAAGGTCATCTAAGAATAATAATAAACTTTTTAGTATTGTTATATATTCCTCAATGTATTCATATTTTAATGATATAGGAAGTTTTGCATATGGATCATCAAAATCAGCTCTAAATTATTTAATAAAAAACTTATCCATAGAATTAAAGTCAAGTGGCATTAGAATTAATGGCGTTGCTCCAACAGTAGTTTCAAATCCTATGGGTGATCTTATGTCTGAAACTTCCAAAGATAAATTGTTGAAATTTTCAAATTCAGAAAGTCCAATTGAAAATGATAAAGTAAGTAATATTGTAAATTTTCTTCTAAGTGAAGAATCCCTTGGTATTAATGGTCAAATAATCAAGATTTCATAAATGGAAGCATCTAGAATAGAAATAAAAAAGATTAAAAATATAATGTTGGATTTAGCTTATCGTTCTGGTAAAGCTACACATTTTGGTGGTGCATTTAGTTGTTTAGATTTTGTATATTTAGTTTTTAATGAGTATATGGGTGTTGACTTTAAAAAGATTGACAGAAATTACTTTATTTTATCTAAAGGACATACCGTGTTAGCATTGTATGGTGTTTTAAATCACCAAGGTATAATTAGTGATGAAATATTTGATCAATTTTTAAGGGATGGCTCAAAATTTATATCTCATCCAATCATGAATGTAGAAATTGGTATTGAATCCTCTAATGGGAGTTTAGGTCAAGGAGTATCAATGGCTTGTGGCATTGCACTTGGTTTGAAAAAAATTAAATCAAATAAAAAAGTGTTTTGTGTTTTGGGTGATGGGGAATGTAATGAAGGTAGTGTGTGGGAAGCAGTTCAATTTGCTACAGCTCATGATTTGAATAATTTAATCTTTTATGTAGATGTAAATGGTTTTCAAAATGATGGTACTACTTCAGAAAGTTTGACTGAGTTACCATTTGATAACATATTTAATGCTTTTGGTTGGAATGTAAAAACAGTTAATGGTCATGATTACGAAGAAATTAAAAATGCCATTGAAAATACAAATTTTCAAACTCAAAAACCAAATGCAATTATTGGTAAAACAATTAAAGGTAATGGTATAAGTTTTATGGAAAATAATGCTGATTGGCATAATAATGTTTTATCAGAAAAATTATATACCTTAGCAAAATTAGAATTGTCATAAAATGTCCACAGAATTTTTTACAGAAAGAAATGCTAAACTCCTAGGTAGAATGGGAGTTAGGGCTGCTTTAGGACAAGCGATAAATCATTTAGCCAAATCACATGATTTTCAGGTTATGTCGGCTGATTTAGGAAGGTCATCTGGGCTTGGTCCTTTTATAAATGAATTTCCTGATAGATATATTGGTGCTGGTATTGCAGAACAAAATATGATTGGTGTTGCTGCAGGTTTAACAAAAATAGGCTTAAAACCAATATTAACAACTTTTGCTCCTTTTTTTTCATTTCGTTCCTCTGAGCAAATTCGAATGAATTTAGGATATATGCAACAACCAGTAATTTTGGTTGCACTTGCTTCTGGCGTTGCACTTGGAACACTTGGTAATTCACACTTTGGATTAGAAGATGTTGCTATCATGCGCAATATACCAAATTTACAGATTACATGTCCTACAGACCCTTTTGAATTATATAAAGTTTTAGAGTATGCAATTACAGACGATAAACCATATTATATAAGATTAAACGGATCAATAAATTATCCTATTGTAAATAGATCTGATTATAATTTTGTATTTGGAAAGCACATATTGCAAGTAGATTATGGAAATGATATATTAATTGTTGCAAATGGTAGCCAAGTATATCCTTCTATTAGAAATGCTGAATATTTTAAGGAACTTGGAATTGGGGTAAAGGTTCTTAATTGCCATACAATAAATCCTTTTGATTATGCCTCGCTTGATAAATATATAAAGGAAAATAAAATTAAAAAGGTAATAGTTACAGAGGAGCATTCTATAAATGGGTCACTAGGATCGATATTAACTGAATATTTATTTTCTAATAAATTGGATGTAGATTTAGAAGTATTGGGCTTTCCCTGTTCAGAATTCGTTGTAAACGGGTCCTATGAGTTTATTCTTAATAATTATAATTTAACTTATGAAGGGATACAAAATGCAATTAATAATTTAATAAAATAAATGTAATGAGTAATATTGGTAAAATTGAAAACATATTTAGGCAAGAATTTAATTTAGACGAAAAATTTGATTTAAAAACATTGACATATCAAAGTATACCTGAATGGGATTCTGTTGGTCACATGTCATTAGTTGCATCACTAGAGGATGAATTCAATATTGAAATGGAAATGGATGATATAATTGATTTGTCATCTTATGAAGTTGCTGTTAAAACACTAGTTAAGTATGGAGTTGAGTGAATCGATAAAAACTTTGAATTTTGTTGAGTTATTAGAATTTCAGCCAAATAGGTATCCATTTCTAATGATTGATTTCGTGACGGAATATGAACCAGGTGTTTTTGCAAACGGATTTAAAAATTTAACAAATAATGAATGGTTTTTTCCTGTTCATTTTCAAGGCGCACCTAACATGCCTGGAGCACTTCAGTTAGAGGCTATGGCTCAAATGTTAACAGTAGCTATTACTACTCTTCCAGGAAATAAAGGGAAAGTAACTCATGCTTTGTCTCATAAAGTAAGATTTAGAAAGGAAGTATTTCCTGGAGATTGTTTGAGAATAGAAACTAAAGTTATATCTTGGAAAAGGGGAGTTTGTAAAGGAGTTGGAAAAGGATTCGTAAAAGATGAACTTGTCTGTGATGCGGAGATGTTGATTACTATACCTGATATTTTTGAAAAATATTTGCCTAAAAAATAGTTAATGCTTCAAATTGATATTTTGATAATTGGATCGGGTGCCTCTGGAGCAGCAGCAGCATGGAATTTATCAAATTCTGGGTTGTCAATTATGTGTATTGAGCAAGGTACATTTGTAAATTCGGAAGAATACCCTACCACTAAACTTAATTGGGAATTGGAAAGATATAATCGTTTTAATCCAAGTCCAAATATTAGAAATTTAAGTTCTGATTATCCGATTAATGATTCTGAATCTCCAATTTCTATAGCAAATTATAACGCTGTTGGTGGTTCTACAATATTGTACTCTGGTCATTTCCCTAGATTTCATCCTTCTGATTTCAAAGTTAATAAATTAGATAAAGTAGCATCTGATTGGCCGATTAATTATGAAGATTTAGAACCTTATTATAATTTAAATGACAAAATGATGGGAGTTTCTGGTCTGTCAGGCGATCCTGCTTATCCTGAAATGACTTTTGAATATCAGCATGTTCCAATCGGAAAGATTGGCGAGAAAATAGCTAAAGGATTTAACAAATTAGGATGGCATTGGTGGCCTTCTTACAGTGCAATTATAACAAAAGATAGAGGAAATAGAGGTGGTTGTATTAATTTAGGCCCTTGTAATATGGGATGCCCTCAAGGTGCTAAATCTAGTGTAGATATTACATATTGGCCATTGGCTTTACAAAATAATGTTATACTTAAAACACAATGTACAGTTAAGGAAATAGTAGTAAATGAATTTAATAAAATAATCGGAGTAAATTATTTTGATAAAGACAAACAACTGCTTTTTCAAGAAGCTAAACTTGTTATATTAGCAGCTAGTGGAGTAGGTACTCCAAGAATTTTATTAAACTCTAAATCTTTGAATTTTCCAAATGGGTTAGCAAATAGTTCGGGACTTGTTGGTAAAAATTTAATGTTACATCCTCTAGGATATGTAGAAGGTGAATTTGAAGAAGATATTGAATCTAATCTTGGACCACATGGATGTTGTGTTTTGAGTCAAGAGTTTTATGAAACGGATGTTAATAGAGGTTTTTTTAGAGGTTATACCATGCAAGTTTTAAGGACACCTGGGGCATTAGAAACAGCAAATAATTTATTTTTTAGAGATAAAAAATTTATCGGTGAAATGCATCATCATAAATTTAGATTAAAATATGGAAAAACTATTGGTATTAGTATAATTATTGAAGATTTACCAGAAGAAACAAATTCAATTACTTTAGACGATAATTTAATTGATAATTTTGGAATACCTTGTCCAAAAATAAATTATAAATTGTCAGAAAACAGTAAGAAAATTTTAATTCATGGACTAGAGAGAGGTAAAGAAGTATTAAATGCTTCAGGTGCTAATAGTGTATTACAGTTTGGTCCTGTTAGAAATGCTGGTTGGCATATTATGGGCACAACTAAGATGGGCTTAGATGCTTCAAAATCAGTTGTTAATCAGTATGGTCAAACGCACGATCACAGAAATTTATTTATAGTAGATAGCAGTATCTTTGTTACTTCTGCTGCTGTTAATCCAGCATCAACCATTCAAGCTCTTTCATTATATATATCTGATTATATTAAAAATAATTTTAATCAAATAATCAATTGAATGGAATTGACAGAAATAATTAATGGAAGACTCAAAGTGTTATTAGATTATATTATTCCTGAATCAGTGGAATATAAAATGCCTTCAGGTTCCATTATTTTAAAAGATTTTTACAGTGATGAAAAAATCAACGAAATTAAAACTAAAATATTAGAGATTTCTAATCTTAAAGATCAAGAATTAGAAGTTGGCGCTAGTTTTGTTAATGACTTTAAAGTGTCCGATAAACGTTTGTATTTAAGTATGTGTCAGAACGTATTAAAATTATATTATACAAATAGTATTATAATTGATAGATTATCCAATTTTTCAAGCCCACCATTCCCGAGAGGTAATCAAGTAAAAGAAATGGATTATTCGATACTAGAAAATGTTTTTTTAATGAAAAGTAAATATAGAAAAGTTTAAAATAATTTAATTTAGGAAAGCTCTTATGTTTAAATATATTGAAAATGAATGTACCGATGACTTTCTTAGAATAAAAAATATATTTTCGGTTAATTCAATTAAATTAATACTACTTCAAGCAGAAAATACTTTGCTGTTTTCAGAGTTATATACCTATTTACTAACTCAAAAAATTTCAATTATATTAATTTCTAGTGAGGTAAAATCATCTGAAATCAAAAATTTAATTATTAATTTTAAGCCTGATTTGTGTATCTTAAAATCCTTTCAAGAAATAAAAAATCAGATAGATGATTATATTTGTTTGTATGAGAAACAATATTGTGTCTATGAAAGAAAAGAATTTATTTTAGATGAAATTTTAATCCCTTGTCTTTTATTATCGACTTCTGGTAGTACAGGTAGTAAAAAATTTGTTCGGATATCCTATGAAAATCTAGAAGCGAATACAAAATCAATAATAAATTATCTTTCCATTAAATCAACAGATATTACTATTACCAATTTACCACTTCATTATTCTTTTGGATTGTCGGTTTTAAATACACATTTATATAGTGGTGCGAAAGTTATTTTCACAAACCATTCAGTTATTCAAAAAGAATTTTGGGATTTGGTTAAAGAACACAGAGTAACTAATCTATTTGGAGTTCCTTATACGTTTGAAATATTGGACAAAATTAGGTTTTTTAGAATGGATTTACCTAACATTCGTTTAATTGCTCAAGCAGGAGGAAAGTTGAATATATTATTGCAAGATAAATATGTAGATTTTTGCTCTCAAAAGGGAATAGAATACTATACTATGTATGGTCAAACGGAAGCTACAGCTAGAATGAGTTATGTTCCACCAATTATGTCTTTAGTTAAAAAAGGTAGTATTGGAATTCCTATTCCAGATGGTCGTTTTGAATTACGAGACGCTAGTAATCAAATTGTTAATGATGCGGAAACTGTCGGTGAACTTGTTTATTGTGGTCCAAATGTTTCTTTGGGATATGCATCAACTAGAAGAGATTTATATAATCCAGATGAAAATTCAGGGGTATTATATACAGGTGATCTAGCCAAATTTGATAATGAAGGTTATTATTATATTGTTGGAAGAAAAAATAGATTTCTTAAATTATATGGTAATCGCATTAGTTTGGAAGATTTGGAAGATAAATTATTTAATTTAGGAATTGAAGCAGTTTGTGGTGGCGTTGACGATAATTTAACCACCTATATCACTGATTTTTCAAAAATTGAGTTTGTAAAAAAATGGTTAAGTAAAATAACTTTAATACATTCGTCAGCTTTTGAAGTAAAGTTTATTCAAAAAATCCCTCGAAATATTTCGGGTAAAATTTTATATACAGAATTGTTCTAGCATATGCATGAAGATTGGCTTAAATATCAACCATATGAATTAGGTTTTTCTAAAAAACAAAAGTTCTTAATTGAAGAATTAAATTCGTTGAATAAACGACATCTATCTAAATGTGAATCTTTTTTTCGTATTTTAAGATCTCAAAATTTAGATTCTGTAAATTTTAAAACATTAGAAGAATTTCCATTTTTACCTGTTAGACTTTTTAAAAATCGTGAATTAAAATCTGTTACAGAAGAGGAAATTGTTAAAACAATGACTTCCTCTGGTACATCCGGACAAAAAGTATCTAAGATATATTTAGATAAAACAACAGCATTACTTCAAACAAAAGTCTTAACCAAGATTATAAGTTCATATATTGGTAGTAAACGCCTACCAATGCTTATTTTAGATTCTGAAGCAGTTGTTAAAAATCGTAATTTATTTTCAGCAAGAGGAGCAGGTATTCTTGGTTTTTCAATGTTTGGAACTAAGCGTGTTTTTGCATTTGATGAAGAGATGAATTTAAATGAAAAAGTGATTTATGATTTTTTATTGGCTCACAAAGGACAAAAGATTTTGCTATTTGGCTTCACATTTATTGTTTACGCTTATTTTTTAAAAAGTTTAGAAAAATCGAATATAAGATTTGATCTAAGTGATAGTATTCTTATACATGGTGGCGGCTGGAAAAAATTGACTTCAGAGGCAATTTCAAGTGAAGAATTTAAACAGAGGCTTTACATAGCTAGTGGTTTAAAACGTATATACGATTATTATGGGATGGTGGAACAAACAGGTTCAATATTTATGGAATGTGAATTTGGATTTTTACATGCTCCAATTTATGCAGATATTATCGTACGTAAAGCAGTTGATTTTTCTGTAGCTGAATTTGGAGAAGTTGGAATAGTTCAAGTACTTTCTATATTGCCTTTGAGTTATCCAGGGTTTTCATTATTAACTGAAGACGAAGGTTTTATAGTTGGAGAAGACACCTGTGCTTGTGGAAGATTAGGGAAATATTTTAAAATTACTGGTCGAATAAAATCGGCTGAAATTCGTGGATGCAGTGATACATTTGAAGGAAGAGTATAAAAATCAACTTGAATTGTTGTTTACAACTCATTCAAGTTGGGATAGTGTTTATAATGAGCCTGTCTTTAGTGTTTATAATCATGATGTTATATTTTTTTTGAATGAATTATCAAAGAAAATTAATAAACATACTGATATTAGGAGATTTCCTGATGTTGCTACTTTTGCTTTTTTTTGTAGAAAGTCTAATTTATTAAAATTTCAAGGTTCAAGTTTAGGAAATAATCAATTGCAGATAGGGCGCGGTGTAACTTTTCATATTGCACCTTCAAATGTACCAATGAATTTCGCATATTCTTTGGTTATGGGGTTATTGGCTGGTAATGTTAACATAGTAAAATTACCTTCCAAAAATTTTGATCAAATTAAGTTATTTTTAGATGTTTTAGATGCATTTAGAAGGGAAATGAAATTTGAATCCGTATTTTCTAAGATTATATTAGTAAGATATAATCGTATTGGATTTATAACTGACTTTTTTTCCTCCTTTTGTTCTAATCGTGTTATTTGGGGGGGAGATGATACTATTTCAAACATTAGAAAATCACCAATCATGCCAAGAGCATATGATGTCACTTTTTGTGATCGTTATTCGATTTGTGTTTTAGAAATAAATGCCATTTTAAATTGTTCTAATTTGGAACAATTGGCGTTAGATTTTTACAATGATACTTATTTGTTTGATCAAAATGCTTGTACTTCTCCACATGTAATTATTTGGTATGGTGATGCCGATAAACTCATAGAAGCTAAAACATTTTTTTGGAATGCAATAAGAAAAATACTTGAAAGTAAAAGTTACATTGTTGAATCATCTACCGTTATTGATAAATTAGTCTTTGCTCATGAACAAGCCATAGATGGTAAACTAAATCTTTTTGAAAATAAAAAAAATAATTTATTTATTGCTGATTTAATACAACTAGAGTCTTCTATTTCAATTTCTCACTCTAATTGTGGGTATTTTAATGAGTTTTATTATGATAATTTACTTTTGTTAAGTGCTATAATTGATTCTCCAAAATATCAGACAATTACCTATTATGGGTTAAATCCCATTTACCTTAAAAATATTATCTTTGACTCCGGATTAAAAGGAGTTGATCGAATTGTTCCGGTAGGTAAGGCTAGTGATTTTTCAACTATATGGGATGGTTATGATATAGTTTCTTCGCTAAGTAGAATAATTAATATAATTTAAATGAAACTATTTATATATGGTAATGGTGGGCTAGGAAAAGAAGTTTTTGACATAGCAAATCGTATTAACAAAAGTCAATTTAAATATAAATTTATTTATTTTATCAATGATTTTGAATTTGATAATATTCGTGTTTTTTCATTGGAAGAAATTATAAAAAGAGATTGGCATAATAAAGAACATGAGTTAATAATTGCGACCGGTGAAGTAAGACACCGAGTTGATATGTTGGCGAAAATAAAAAAACATGGATTTAATCTAGGGAAATTGATTGATCCATCTGCAATTATAAGCGAGTCGGCAATTATAAACAAAGGTTGTATTATATGTTCTTTTGTTCTAATAGGCCCGTATTCGGTTATTGGTGAAAATTCATTAATTAATGTTCAAAGTATTATAGGGCATGATATTCAAATTGGAGATAATACGATTATTTCTTCAATGGTAAATATCGGCGGAGATTCAATAATTGAAAATGAATGCTTTTTGGGAATGAGTTCTGTTGTGAAAGAAAGGAAAACTATAAAATTTAATAGTATTTTATCCATGGGATCCGTTTTGCATATTGATTTACCTGAAAAAGTTTTGGCAATTGGTAATCCCGCAAGAGTAATAAAAAGAATTGATGAAGATTTTAAAGTGTTTTAGAAATGGCTAAATTAAAAAATATCGATTTTAAATTTAAGTTAATTCTTTTTTTATTAACTCTAATTTTGTCATCACATTTTTCTAGATTAGGTGTTGATATTCATCATCAAGGAATCATGGTTAATGGCGCCATGGGTTTACTCTCGGAAAATGGGATTATTTATAAGGAATATTATTATCATTATGGACCTTTAACAGCTGTCTTACATGCATTGGTTTTTTTGTTTTTTGGATTTAAATTAATTAACATACAAATTTTCACCTGTATTGTCTATGCTATTGTTTCAGTTTTACTGTATAAATTTGGAAGATTAATACTTAATTCATATAACGCCTTTTTTTCAGTTTTAATTTGGGTGTCTTTTGCTCCTTACATGGTAATCGAAATGCACCCTTGGAGTAGTGTTTATTTATTACCTTTTTTTATATTAATCAATATTCTTTTATTCAAAAAACAAAAGAAGCGAATTGATTTTTTTTATTTGGGACTTTTTGTAGGTATTATTTTTTTTATTAGACAATCATGTGGATTGATATCTGTTTTTGGATTAGTATGTTTAATACCAATTTACAGACCCTCCAATTTGATTTATTCATTGATTGGATTGGCAACCATATTTTTGATTGTATTAACGAGTTTATGGAGTTTTGGAATTCTCAATTATTATATTGATTGTTCATTTTCAAAACAAGTGACTATGATTTATAATCCTGCAGATACAGTTTTTGATAGAATAAGTTATATTTTTTCGATATTATTTAAGAATTTAACAACTGACAATTGGTTTCCTTTATTAAAACCACATCGTATACCTTATATCAAATTGGTATATAACACGTTCTTATTCTTTTTTGTAATTTATTGCAGTGTTAAAATTTGTGTTAGGTGGTTTAGAGATGGGCTAAGTAATAATTTAAGGATTTTTCTTTCTGTTTTTATTTTTTCTCTGGTAAATTTATCTCAGTTATATCCAGTGCATTGTCTTAGACATTCCTACTGGTCATTCACTCCTATTTTCCCACTAATTTTTCTATTTGTTAAAGAGTTTTTGAAGTTAGTATATACATTTTCTAAAAGTTTTTCAAAAGCACTTAAATTTGGTATAATACTATTGCTTTCCATTTATATCCTTCTTCGAATAGAAATAGGGGTTAGAAGAACCATCGATATAAGTAAAGATTTTTCTTTGTTAGATGTTAATCGTTTCCCATTACTTGAAGGGATGTATGTAACCAAAGATTTTATACCTTTTGGTAATGAACTTTTAAAAAAACGTAATAAGATTAGAGAAATTGTCTATTTTAATCATTTTCAATTTGAACCTTATTTACTTCCTTTTTTAATTTCAAAACCACCAATTAAGTATATTAAAAGTAATGAAATTGACATGAGAGAAGTTGATTCATTACAAAATAATTATAGGCATTCAACAATTTTTTTTCCAAAAAATTCAGTTATGTACTACATGAAGAATAAAAATTAATTATTGTTTGTTTATTTAATTTTTTACAAGTGAAAAAAATACTTTTAACTGGAGGAAACGGTTTTATTGGAAGGAATATTAAAGAATCGTATCTTGCTCAAAAATATACTATGGTAGCTCCTTCAAGATTAGAACTAGATTGTAGTGATGATGAAAGTGTTAGTGATTATTTTAGAAATAATACGTTTGATGTAGTAATTCATTCAGCTGTTAAACCTAGTCATAGGAATGCAACTGATACTGATAATATATTTCTCATAAACTCACGAATGATGTTTAATTTATTAAAACATCAAAATAGCTGGGGAAAGTTAATAAATATGGGATCTGGCGCCATTTATGATATGCAAAACTATGTACCAAAAATGCAGGAAGCTTATTTTGGGACTCATATCCCAAAAGATGAACATGGTTACAATAAATATATTTTAGGGAAATTATTATCAAGTTTAACTAATGTTTACGATTTTCGAATTTTTGGAATTTTTGGAAAATATGAAGATTACGCTATTCGATTTATATCCAATGCTATTTGCAAAAGTTTGTTTGGTTTACCAATTACCTTACGTCAAAATAAAAAATTTGATTACTTATATATTAATGATTTGATGCCAATTTTAGAGCATTTTATAGATAATAATCCAATTGAAAAAGCATTTAATATCACTCCTGATAGTTCAGTAGAATTATTAAAAATTGCCGAATTAGTAAAAACAATTTCTAAAAAAGATATTGAGATTAAAGTAGCACAAGATGGTTTTGGTCTTGAATATAGTGGTGATAATTCGTTGTTAAGAAAGGAAATGCCAAATCTTCAATTCACTGCAATTGAGAATTCTGTGATTGAATTATATGATTGGTATTTAGCCAATAAAAATAATTTTAATAAAGATTTATTAATTACTGATAAGTAGAATATGATAAAGGTTTCTGATTTTATAGCAAAGTATTTGAAAAATAATGGTGTGGAGCATGTATTTATGGTAACAGGTGGTGGCGCAATGCATTTAAATGATTCTCTTGGTCGTGAATTAACTTATATATGTAATCATCATGAACAAGCAAGTGCCATTGCCGCAGAAGGTTACGCACGAACGAAGAATTGCTTGGCTGTTGTGAACGTTACAACTGGCCCTGGTGGATTGAATACACTAACTGGGGTTATGGGACAATGGACAGATTCTGTACCAGTTTTATATTTATCCGGCCAAGTAAAGTTTGAAACTACCATTCATATCTGCCCTGAAGTAAAAGATTTGCGTCAATTGGGTGATCAAGAGGTTGATATAATAAAAATCGTCTCACCTATAACGAAATTTGCCCATTCCGTACTAGTACCAACAGAAATTAGATATTACCTTCAAAAAGCTATTTTTGAGGCAACAAGTGGAAGGCCTGGTCCTGTTTGGCTTGATATTCCAATGAATGTGCAAGGGGCTTTAATTGATGAGTCTTTATTAAGTGAGTTCAATAGTCCTATTACAATTGAAAACCCTAAAACCGAGTTAACGGTTCAGATTGAAATGGTCGTTGAAAAACTGCTTTCTGCTGAAAGACCTGTAATATTAGCAGGACAAGGAATTCGAATAGCTGGTGCACAAAATAAATTCATTGAATTCTTAAATTCTTGCAACATTCCTGTAGTTACAACATTTAATGGTATTGATTTGCTTGATGACAATCACAAGAATTACATTGGTAGATTTGGAACACTAGGTAACAGAGCGGGAAATTTTACGGTTCAAAATGCGGATGTTTTAGTTATGTTAGGAACTAGAAATAATATTCGTCAAGTTAGTTACAACTGGGAATACTTCGCCCGAGAAGCATATAAAATCGTTGTCGATATTGACCAAGCGGAATTGGAAAAGCCAACACTAAAACCTGATCTGGCTATTTGTTCTGACGCCAAAAAATTCATTGAAAGTTTGGAAGAAATTATAGCTGATAAATTAAAGGAAAAACATAGGGACTGGCTCAAATGGGCAAAAGAGAGAAAAGGCAAATATCCAAGTGTTTTGGCGGAATATCGAAATGCTTCTAAAGGAGTTCACCCTTATGTTTTTATGGAAAAATTAGGTGAATTTCTTCCGGAAAATTCAATTTGTGTGGCTGGTAATGGAACAGCATGCGTTGCTCCTTTTCAAGCAATGCCAATTAAAAATAATACACGTATTTTTTGGAATAGTGGATGCGCATCAATGGGATATGACTTGCCAGCAGCAATTGGAGCTTGTGTTGCCAATAATTTTAAGGAAGTAATTTGTTTGGCCGGAGACGGAAGTATCCAAATGAATATACAAGAATTACAAACGGTTGTCCATTATCAAATGCCAATTAAAATATTTTATTTGAATAATGATGGCTACGTTTCAATTAAGCAAACGCAAGATGGTTTTTTTGGTGGACATCGTGTTGGAAGTGATTCCAAATCTGGTGTTAGTTTTCCTAATATTTTAAAATTGGGTGAAGCTTATGGAATTAAAACTACTCAAATTCTTTCTACTATCAACTTGCAAAATGAACTTTATTTAATTTTTCAATACGACGGTCCATTAATTTGTGAGGTGATTTTGACCGATGACTATAAATTTCTTCCAAAAGTAACCTCTAAAAAACTAGACGATGGTAGAATGGTTTCTGCTCCTTTGGAGGATTTAGCACCGTTTCTCGACAGGAAAGAATTTCGTTCAAATTTATTTATAAAAGAAGTGAATTAAATTAAAATACTAACTAAATTTGATAATTAATCTAACTTTAATTCGAAAATGAATATCCTAGAAAAAAAAATGGTAGACCAATTGAAAGATTTGAAAGAAAATCATCATGCAATTGGTATCAAAGCCGAATTTGAAGCAGAGGGAACTCGACTTGAAGAAGCGCTTCGATTGAAAGAAGTAATTACCAAAGCAGGAATGGATTTAACAATTAAAATAGGTGGCTGCGAAGCACTTAAAGATATGTATGATTCGAGATCAATTGGCGTAACAAGAATAGTAGGGCCAATGATCGAAACGCCTTATGCTTTGAAAAAGTTTTTAGCTTGCGCAAACCTGGCTTTTCCCGAAGACGAAAGAAAAGAAGTTGATTTTTTAATCAATGTGGAGACAATTTCAACGGTTAAGAATTTTGATGAGATGCTTCAACTTTCAACCATTAATGAGTTAAAAGGAATTGTTGTTGGACGCGTAGATATGACAGGATCCCTTGGTTTGACAAGGGAACACATCAATTCAGATGAGATTGGAAAAATTTGTTCTGAAGTTTTAATGAAAGCTAAAAATTTCAATGGAATGGAATGTGTCATAGGAGGAGGAGTTTCTGCTGAATCTCTTCCTTTCTTCGATACTTATACAAATGGTCATTTAGATAAGTTTGAAACACGTAAAGTTTTATTTGATGCGAAGAAAGCGTCCCTTGCAAACGGTGGAGACAAAGGAATTTTGAAAGCTGTAGGCTTCGAATTAATGTGGCTGAAAAACAAACGTAATTTCTATGGAATGATTTACAAGGAAGATGAATCGCGTATTGAAATGCTCCAAAAACGTTACGACAAATTAATCGAGCAGGCAGGGGGGAAGTATGACTAAAACCGTATTAATTACTGGAGGGAGCAAAGGAATAGGAAAAGCCTGTTCTAAAGTATTTCTGGAAAATGGATTTTCATTAATTGCCCCAACAAGAAAAGAATTGGACTTGTCGAATACAATTTCTATTCAAACCTATTTGGACAATTTGAATCTAGACATTGACGTTTTGGTTAATAATGCTGGAATCAATCCTCTCGCTTATGTTGGTGAAATAGACTTTCAAAGCGCTAATGAACTTATGAATACCAATTTTTGGGCTACGGTTATGCTGTCAAATTTCTTCGCTCCAAGGATGAGAGACCGAGGATATGGGCGAATTGTAAATGTTAGTTCAATTTGGAGCGGAGTAACCAAATCCGGTAGATCAATGTATTCTTCGTCCAAAGCTGCAATTAACGCTTTTACAAGAACTGCGGCAGTGGAATTCGCTAGTTCAAATGTTCTTATAAATGCGGTTGCTCCTGGTTATGTAAATACCGAACTCACGAAGTTGAATAATTCACCTGAGCAAATCGATCAAATTAAAGCTTCTTTACCAATAAATAGATTGGCTGAACCTTTCGAAATAGCGGAACTTATTTATTTTCTCGCATCAGATAAAAATACGTTTGTTACAGGACAAACCATTTTCGCTGATGGTGGATATAGCATTATTTAAAATGACTAAAAGCAAACAAATTCATTCAAGTATTCATGATTATGAAATATTTTTCGAAAATAATCTTGATTTTTTAAGTCATTTATTAACAATTTCTGAGGCCGTTTTTATTATTGATAAAAACGTATTCGAGCTCTATTACAATTTCTTTAAGCAGTTAGATGGTCAAGATAAACTTATTGTCTTAGATGCAATTGAGGAAAATAAAACGCTTGCAGTCTCTGAAAAAGTATTTGACAAAGTTATTGCATTAAAACCTACAAAAAAGACCAAGATAATTTCTATTGGTGGAGGAATAACGCAAGATGTTAGTGGATTTGTAGCATCTACTTTCTACAGGGGGCTTAATTGGATTTATGTTCCTACAACACTCTTAGCTCAAGCGGACAGTTGTATGGGTAGCAAGACCTCATTAAATTTCAAATCCTACAAGAATATTCTTGGAACATTTTATCCTCCCCACGAAATTTATATATGTCCGACTTTTACCAATACACTTTCAGAAGAGGATTTTTATAGTGGTATGGGAGAGGTTGTGAAACTTCATACGATGGGGGGAAGTCAAAAACTTGAGAAACTTCATTCTAGTTTAATTAATATTCATCAACAGGATATAGAAACAATTCTTGAAGCTATTCAATCTTCCCTTGATATCAAATGGACATACATGGATGGAGATGAATTCGATCAAGGTAAGAGAAATTTACTGAATTATGGACATGAATTTGGTCACGCGATTGAAACTGCAACCAATTACAAAATCCCGCATGGTCAAGCCATTATAATTGGAATGATTATGGCAAATTTTGTTGCTTATAAGCGTAGCATTCTGGAAGAAAATTTGATGAAGTCGATTGAAGTGACATTTGTGGAATTATTGAAGTCTAATTTTCATTTACTTACTTCAATTCCAAATGAAGATATTATTTCTTCAATGAAACAGGATAAAAAGCGAGTGGGTAACAAACTACCTCTTATTTTAATGAATAATGAATTTAATTTTGTCAAAATATTAGATTTATCGGAAGAGGAATCCATTTCAGCTATAAAATATTTTCAACAAGAATACTGCAATTAAAATGATTGAGTCAAAAAAACATATTTCAATCTTAACCGCTTGTTATAATGAAGAGGAAAATGTTGAGGGATTGGTTCATGCTGTCGCTGAAGTTTTTTCTGCACTTCCTCAATATACGTATGAGCACGTTTTTATAGACAATGCTTCTTCTGATTCTACAGTATCCATTTTAAGACGAATTGCAGCAAACGACAAACATGTAAAAGTCATTGTTAATGCAAGAAATTTCGGGCATATTCGATCCCCTTTTCACGGACTTGTTCAATGTAATGGGGATGCGGTTGTATCGCTTGTGGCAGATTTTCAGGATCCTCCCGAAATGATAAAAGACTTTCTAGAAAAATGGGAAGAAGGTCATAAAATTGTAATTGGAATAAAGAAAAGTAGCAAGGAAAATAAGCTCATGTTTTTCATTCGACGCTTTTTTTATAATTTATTGAGTCGTGCATCTAAAGGACAAGGCGAAACCCCAGTTAAGAATTTTACGGGTTTTGGTCTTTATGACCAACAATTCATATCAGTTCTTAGAAATCTCGATGATCCGTATCCTTATTTCAGGGGCTTAATTACAGAACTTGGATTCAGCAGATTTCAAATCCCGTATACGCAACCCCAACGTGCCGCAGGTAAAACCAAAAATAATTTTTTTACCTTGTATGAAATGGCCATGCTTGGTTTCACAAATCATTCTAAATTACCACTTAGGCTATCTGCTTTTATCGGTTTTTTTGCAGCATTGTTAAGTTTATTTGTAGCAGTAGGTTACTTCATATATAAACTTTTGTATTGGGATACCTTTGAAGCAGGAACAGCTCCGATGGTCATTGGGATTTTCTTTTTCTCATCAGTCCAGTTATTCTTTATCGGTATTATCGGTGAGTATATCGGTGCTATTCACACGCAAGTTCGTAAGCGTCCTTTGGTAGTTGAGAAAGAGCGAATAAATTTTGATTGATGTATTTATTGTTTTTAAAAGTAAATAGATGTTAGCTTTTATTCAAAAATTGGTTGATAATAGTCTTTTAAAATTTTTATTGGTAGGAGTATTAAATACGATTGTTGGATATTTGATTTTTACTGTAATTTATTACTTAATAAATCAGACAAATTTATCCATTTTCATTGCTACAATATTGGGAGTACTATTTAATTATAAAACATATAGTTCTATCGTTTTTAAAAGTAAAAACAATAAACTTATTTTACGTTTCATACTTTGTTACACTATAATTATGTTTTTTCAAATGTTTTTAATTAAAATATTTACTTTTTTTGGTTTTGATAATATTTATTTAATTTCAGGATTTATAACACTTCCGATGGCAATTGTCTCTTATTTTTGCATGAAATTTTTTGTTTTTAAAAAAAGATAGATCTCCATGTTGAAATTCAAAATGCATTAACTTATAATTAAATATATAATGGTATTTTTGTAGAATGATATTGAATTTTTTAATAGAATTTTATGTTTTACTAGATAGTTTGTTACTCAATATTTTTTGATTTTGTAATACATTATTTTTTATAAATTTTCATACAAAAATAGTCTTAATATATGAAAGTCGTAATTTTAGCTGGAGGTTTGGGAACTCGTCTTTCAGAAGAAACGGATGTTCGTCCAAAACCAATGGTAGAGATCGGAGGGAAGCCAATATTGTGGCATATAATGAAAATCTATTCTTATTACGGGTTTAATGAATTTATTGTATGTTTGGGGTATAAGGGCTATTCTGTAAAGGAATATTTCTCCAATCTTTTCTTGCATCATTCCGATGTTACTTTTGATTTGGCAAACAATAAAATGAAAGTGCACAACAGCACCGCAGAGAATTGGAAGGTAACGCTTGTTGATACTGGCAAAGATACCCTGACTGGAGGACGAATCAAACGTATCGAAAGTTATGTAAATAACGAAACATTTATGTTGACTTACGGAGATGGTGTTAGTAATGTCAATATTTCTGAACTCCTTTCCACACACAGGAAATTTGGAAAATTAGCGACAGTTACTGCCGTTCAACCTAGTGGTCGATTTGGTGCACTAGGTATAAATGATGAAAATGAAGTTGAATCTTTCTTTGAAAAACCGAAAGGTGATGGAAGTTGGATAAACGGTGGTTTTTTTGTTTGTGAACCGGATATTTTTAAATACATTGAAGGTGATTCAACAATTTGGGAACAAGCTCCTTTAGAAAATTTAGCCAAAGATAATCAACTTGGAGCTTATAAACATAGTGGATTTTGGAAACCCATGGATACCCTAAAAGACAAACAAGATTTGAATGAATATTGGGAGAAAGGAATAGCAGAATGGAAAATTTGGGAATAATTTTAAGATGAACAAATTAGACTTATTTCAAGGTGTTTTTGAAAATAAAAAAGTACTCATTACAGGCCATACCGGTTTTAAAGGATCTTGGATGGCCATTTGGTTGCGCGAGTTAGGTGCCGAGGTTTATGGGTATTCACTTGAACCGTACACATACCGAGATAATTTCGTTTCCACCAATCTGGCAACAAAAATAAACCACCGAATTGGAGACGTTCGAGATCAAAACGCACTATTAAATTATTTTCAAGAGGTAAAGCCAGATTTTGCATTTCATTTGGCAGCTCAGCCTTTGGTTATCGAATCTTATTCAAAACCTCATTATAATTTTGAAACGAATTTAATGGGAACGGTGAACTTTTTTGAGGCAGTTCGAAATTGTCCATCTGTCAAAGTAGCAATTAATGTAACAACTGACAAATGTTATAAGAACAACGAATGGTTGTGGGGCTATCGCGAAAATGATCCAATGGGCGGTGATGATCCCTATAGTGCATCCAAAGGTTGTTCGGAGTTAATTACCCATTCTTACATCAAATCGTTTTTTGAAAAGAAAGGATCAGCAAATGTCGCATCAGGTAGAGCTGGGAACGTCATTGGTGGCGGTGATTGGGCGGAGAATAGAATTTTACCGGATATCATTCGATCATATATCAATAATGAAGAATTAGAAATTCGAAACATCAATTCAGTCCGCCCCTGGCAGTTTGTTTTAGAACCCATTTTTGGCTATTTGAAACTGTCCGAAAAACTATGGTTAGAGGGTAAATCATTTTCTGGGGGATGGAATTTTGGACCAAAAGATTTGGGAAATTACAGCGTTGGTGATGTCGTTGATGAAGTGAAAAAAGGAATTCCAACTCTTCAAGTTTCCTCTCCAAAAACGCATGAAAAGTTACATGAGGCCGGTTTACTTAAATTAGATATTACCAAAGCGGTCAATTTGTTGGATTGGAAACCTAAATTAACCTTTGAAGAAACGATTCAATTAACCGTTCAAGGTTATTTGGACGAGATCAATGAGCAAGATATCTATACCAGTAGAGTGAAACAGATTGAAAGCTACTGTTTAAAATAAAGTCACCATAAATTTACTATTACTAAGAAAAACCAAATGTCAAAAACTGAAAAACTGAAAGATCAAATTTTTTCATTAATAAAAGAATATCACAACGAAGTATTCAAAGAAAAACCATTTGTTCCTGGTGAAACAGCAATTCCAGTTAGTGGAAAATTAATCGATCATCACGAAATCATCAATATTACCGAATCAGCATTGGATGCATGGTTTACAACTGGACGATTCAATACGCTTTTTGAAAAGAAGCTTGCTAAATTTATCAATACAAAGCAACTTATTACGGTTAATTCTGGATCTTCTGCAAATTTGGTGGCGTTTTCTACACTTACTGCCCTAGAACTAGGAGATAGAGCAATAAAGCCAGGTGATGAAGTCATTACCGTAGCTGCTTCTTTTCCAACGACCATCAATCCAATTCTTCAATACGGTGCGATTCCAGTCTTTTTGGATGTGGATATTCCAACGTATGAAATAAAAGTGGAAGATTTAGAAAAAGCGTTATCACCAAAAACAAAAGCGATCGTAATTGCGCATACGATGGGAAATGCGTTTGATTTGGAAACCATTTCTGCTTTTTGTAAAAAACACAACCTTTGGTTAATGGAAGATTGCTGTGATGCTCTTGGAACAACCTATCAAAATAAACATGTTGGAACTTTTGGTGACATTGCTACACTTAGTTTTTATCCTGCGCATCATATTACTATGGGAGAAGGGGGAGCTGTTTTTACATCAAATGCTAAACTAAAAAAAATCGCAGAATCATTCCGGGATTGGGGAAGAGATTGCTGGTGCGAACCAGGTAAGGATAACACCTGCGGAAAACGTTTTTGTCAGCAATGTGGCACTTTACCTTATGGTTACGATCATAAATATGTATATTCAAGATCTGGGTTCAATTTAAAAATAACCGATATGCAAGCAGCTTTAGGTCTTGCGCAATTAGAAAAACTCCCAATATTCATTGAACGAAGAAAAGAAAATTACGCATTACTATATCAAGGATTGAAAAAATGGCAAGATAAGCTCATTTTACCTGAAGCATCTGAACACGCAGATCCTTCCTGGTTTGGATTTCTAATTTCCTTAAAAACAAACTCAGGAATTATGCGAAATGAATTAATCGATATTCTTACCGAAAAAAAAATTGGCACGCGTCTTCTTTTTGCCGGTGATATACGTAAACAACCTTATTTCAAAGACATTGAATTTAGATCAATAGGAAATTTACCCAATACAGAACTTATTGTTAACAATACTTTTTGGATTGGTCTTTGTCCTTCAATCACTCCTGAAATGATAAATTATGTAGTGGAAGTATTTGATGAAATCTTAAGTTAAATCCAAACTGTTAAAATAAATGTATACAGTTGATATTTTAATGGTTACATATAATCATCAAGATTATATTTCAGAAGCAATTCAAGGTGTAATTAAGCAAAAGACAAATTTTGATTTTAGGTTGTTAATATTCGATGATTGTTCTACTGACGATACAGAACACAAAGTAAGAGAATGTTTAAGTCATTCAAATCCTAGATTAACTATTTTATATCATCGCAATTCAATTAATTTAGGTGCCTCAAAAAATGGTAAACAGTCACACGAACATGTTGTTGCTAAATATACTGCTTTGTGTGAAGGAGATGATTATTGGACAAATGAATTTAAATTACAAAAGCAAGTTGATTTTTTAGAAAAAAATAATAATTATAGTTTGTGTTTTCATCAAGTTTTTCAGCAGAATGATAAATACAAACAGTTATATACGCACAAGGATAAAAATATTTTTTCGACTGAAGATTTATTTGAAGAACATTTTATAGCAACTTGTAGTGTTCTATTTAGGTCTTCAGTAATTATACCAGATTGGATTATAAATTGTCAAAGTGGTGATATAGTTATATTGATTTTAAGTTCTTTCCGTGGTGATTTGTATTTCATGGATGAGGTTATGGGGGTGTATAGAGATCATATTGGTGGCTTGTCTAAAAGCCATGGAGGATATAACAAAATTTTGGGTTCATTAGAGACTAAGTTGTTAATTAAACAAGAATCTAATAGAATAAATAAAGAATGGTTACTTAGATCCCTTAAATATGAAGTTGAAACGCATGTATTGACAGCTTATAAAAACGAATTATTCTATAGAAAAGAACGGGAAATTCTAATTCAACTAAAAACAAGAAAGTTATTTTCAGAGCTTATTACAAGGTTAAAAATAAAATTGTTCAATTATAAAAGAATTAATTAGAATGGATGTTTTATTAGTTCTACACGATGTTTCTTTATCTGGCGCACCTAAATCTATACTTTTAGTTTTTGAGCAGTTGAAAAAAAAAGGATACACTACTACGACCGTTTCACTTCAAGGTGGCGGTAAGTTAGAACAACGATTTAAAGATTTGTCTACTAAATATTATAGGTTAGATTCTTATTCTAGAAAAACAAGATATACGTTTCTAAATCGTTTACAACGAAAGTTTTTTGGGAAAAAACTACTATCAGAGTATGATGAATTATTGGTAGAAATTTCTTCACATCATTACGATTGTATTTATGTAAACACTGTGGTTTCTTTGTCTTTAGGTTTAGTATTTAAAAAAAAAATTGGCTGTAAATTAATTGTACACATACATGAATTAGATACAGTTATTTCTCAATTCCACCCATTTTTGCATAATGATGATGTACACATAGATTCGTATATTGTCCCATCGTATTTAAATAAAAAATGCTTAATTGAAAAGTTTGAATTACCTATTAGTAAAATTTTTGTTGTTCGAGAAACAACGGATACCTTCATACAAAATAAAAATATAAGTAAAGAATCAACACCGACTACAATTTTAATGTGTGGAGGTGCATATTGGAGGAAGGGGGATGATTTGTTCTTGTTGATAGCGCACGCTATTTTAAAAAAGGAACCCAGTGTACAATTTTTTTGGGTTGGTTATCAATCAGATGAACGAAGAAGCGTAAACGAAGCGGATATCGAAAAACTAAGAATAAAGGATTCAATTGTTTTTATTAATGAAACGGACGACCCTATTAAATGGTATCTTCAATCTGATATTTTTTTACTTTCCTCCCGTGAAGACCCTTTCCCTTTGGCGGCTATTGATGCTGGAATGTTAGGACTTCCAATTTTTTGTTTTGAAAGCGCAACTGGTATTTCTGAGGTTATTGATGCAAGCTGTGTGATACCTTATCTTGATATTGAATTGATGGCAAATCGAATTTTAGATGTTATAAAGAACAAAAAAGAAAGAGAATTATTTTCCGTACAAAATCGAGAAAATTTTAAAGATTTTAATCCAAAAAAAATCTCCAATGAGATTGCATTACTAATTGAAAGTTGAAATATGCACCAAAAATCAATAGTATTACCAGTTATAAGTATTTGTATACCGACCTATAATCAAACTCATTATTTACGTAAAACGTTATCTTCCATATTTTCTCAAAAGGAAGTATCTATAGAAGTAATAATTTCGGATGATAGTTCTACTGAGGATGTTTTTAATTTAGTTAAAGAGTTTAGGGTTTTTCATCCAGATATAAACTTTCAACGAAATCTCCCAAGTTTAGGTTCGCCGCGCAATTGGGATTATGCAATATCGTTAGCAACTGGTGATTTTATTAAGATTATGCATCATGATGAGTGGTTTGTGGACGATTATGCCCTATCCAAAATGTTGAAAATTGCTATGGTTAACAAAGAATCATTACTTGTTTCAGCATCATTATTAATTGATAGAGGCGTTCATAAAACATTTGGTACAAATCAAGCGAACATTCAAGAAATTCAAAATGAACCGGAACGTTTAATTTTAGCAAATATTTTTGGAAGCCCTTCTGCTATTTTTTTTCATCGAAGTTTGGTTCAAGTATTTGATGAAGGATTAATTTGGTTAGTGGATATAGAGTTTTATGTACGTTTTTTAATGAAAAATAAACAATTAATATATATAGAAGATGCTTTATATTGTTCGGTAATGGATGTGCATAACATCACAAATGATTGTCTTTATAACGCTGAACTACAACTTGCTGAATATTCTTATTTGTTTCGAAAATATATAAGACGATTTTCACATTTAAAACAATTAGATTATTTCTATAAAATATATAAAATCATTTTATTGACGGGTTACCAAAAAAAACATGTATTATTTCTTCGTTTATTTAAACGATGTTTTTTCATTAAGCATGTTTAATTTTCTTTAATTTTGTTTAGAATGTTTTTAGTATGGTTGTTGTAAAATTAATGGGTGGTTTGGGAAATCAAATGTTTCAATATGCATTTGGGCGTTCTTTAGCTAATAAATTTCGTAAAAAATTGGTTTTAGACGTTGATTTTTTACTTGATAGAACACCTAAATTAAATTTCGTTTTCAGAGATTTTGATTTAGATATTTTTCGATTAAACACTTTTGATTTTTTTAATGCTGAAATGAAAGAAAAATTTCGAAAAAAAAAAATGTTTTCCAAAGGAACAGTTCATTTGATAGAGGAAGGTTTTCATTTTCAAGATTTTGTTGAATTGAATAAATTTTCTCGATTTTATTTAGATGGTTATTGGCAAAGTTATAAGTACTTTCAAGAAATACAAGATGTAATCAAACATGAATTTCAGTTTCTAGAGCCTTTGAATCCTGTACAACAAGATTTATTGAATCGTATTCATGCAACCAAAAGTATTTGTATTAATTTTCGACGTGCAGATTTTGTATCCATAGCTTCAGCAATTCAGACGCATGGAACACCAACACTCAAATATTATCACGATGCATTAACATTTTTAATCAATACTATTGGTCAAGATATTGAGTTGTTTATTTTTTCTGATGATGTAGAATGGTGTCGAACAAATTTTAAGACAAATTATCCAATGTTTTTTGTAGATCATCAAACTTATAAAGGGGATCGTTTTTCTGCTTATTTGAATTTAATGACTAATTGTAAGCATTTTATCATTCCTAATAGTACATTTGCTTGGTGGGGTGCATGGTTAGCTAGCAATCCCTCTAAATGTGTTATTACGCCTGAAAAATGGTTTGCTGACGAAAAACTTCAGTCTCAGACACAGGATTTAAGACCTTCAAGCTGGTTAATGTTATCTTAAGTATTCTTATATAAATTTCAATTTCCTATTTGTTAGGTTAATAATATTAATTTTATAGTTCGTCGTAATTATGTTTCTATTATTAAATTCTGCTTTATCAACTCTATTTACCAGAATTTTCGAGAAAATATAATTAGTTCTTACATTTACAATTTTAAACGATAAACAAATGAAAATAGCATTAGTAACAGGCTCGTCTGGATTAGTAGGAGGAGAGTCCGTCGAATTTATGTCCATTAAGTTTGATTTGGTTATTGGTATAGATAATGATATGCGTTCTTATTTTTTTGGAAATGAGAGTTCTACTAATTGGAATAAACATCGGTTAGAAGAAAAATATGATAATTTTAAATCCTATTCCGCCGATATTCGATCCGTAGAAACATTGAAGCCTATTTTTGAAGAGTATGGAAAAGAAATTTCTTTAGTTATTCATACTGCTGCACAACCTAGTCATGATTGGGCAGCTCGTGAACCACTTACTGATTTTGGTGTAAATGCAACAGGAACTTTAAATATGTTGGAGATGACCCGAATATATTGTCCAGATGCAGTATTTATATTTACTTCTACAAACAAAGTATATGGTGATACACCAAATTTTTTACCTCTCATCGAATTAGATAAACGTTGGGAAATTGATACAAATCATCCATATTTTGTTAATGGGATTGATGAATTAATGTCTATAGATCAAACGAAGCATTCTGTTTTTGGCGCAAGTAAAGTAGCAGCAGATGTTATGGTTCAAGAGTATGGTAACTATTTTGGTATTAAAACTGGGGTTTTTAGAGGGGGATGTTTGACAGGTCCAAATCATTCTGGAGCTCAATTACATGGTTTTTTGTCTTATTTGATGAAATGTGCGATACATAAAGATCCTTATACAATTTTCGGGTATAAAGGGAAGCAAGTTAGGGATAATATTCATAGTTACGATTTAGTGAATATGTTTTGGCATTTTTATCAAAATCCAAGATCTGGTGAAGTATATAACGCAGGAGGTGGTAGACATGCTAACTGCAGTATGCTAGAGGCAATAGATTTGTGTCAAGAAATTACAGGTAATAAAATTAATTATTCTTATTCAGAGACAAATCGTATCGGTGACCATATTTGGTATATTAGTGATTTGTCTAAATTTAAGGGTGATTATCCAAATTGGGATTGGAAATATGATTTAAAAGAGACGTTAACCGAAATGTTCATCTCTATTAAAATGCGCTGACATGTTAAAAAAAATAGTGATTCAAAGATTAGAGAATTTAATACGTAAGAATTTTATATTCTTTTTGAGTTATTATACCTATTTTAAAAAGACTTATAAAAAAAATAAAAAACAACAAATAAGTGTTATAAACACATTTGATTCAGGGGGTGGGGCAGCAAATATCGCAAGAGAATTATCAAGAGAAGTACAAAAATTTTTCACTTTAAAAATGTTTGTCAAAAACAAGTTGTCTAAAGAAATTTGGATTTCTGAAATAGAAAAACGAAAATATAGTTTTTTGGAAGAAGTATTAAGAAGGGAGGCATTAGAAAAAGGTTGGATTGAGTTTTCAGGTTTTCATGCATTAAGCTTAATTAATTCTGAATTTTTCAACGATTCATCGATTGTACATATTCATAATTTACATGGAGATTTTTTCTCACCTGCATTATTTTCTAATTTATTACAAGGAAAAAAAGTGTTTTGGACATTACATGATGAGAGTTTGCTTACCGGACATTGTTCTTGTACGTTAGGTTGTACGCGCTGGACGAATGGCTGTGGTAATTGCCCCGATTTGAGTATTTATCCAGCAGTTAAATTTGATAATACTTCTAGCGTTTCAAAGTATAAAAGAAAATGGCTTCTCAAACTGAATCCGACTATTATTTGTCCTTCCGAATGGTTAGCCAAACGATTTAAAATAGTTTATCCTACATTAAAAAATATTAAAGTTATTCCTAATGGCGTTGACACTAGTTTATACTATCCTCACGATAAGAAGTCTGCAAGAGAAAAATTCAATTTACCAATAGAAAAACAACTTGTTTTGTTTGTTGCAGAATTTGCTACAGCTAATCCGTTTAAAGGGGGCGAAATTGTTCGTAAACTTATATCCGATCAATCTTTACATAATTTAGTATTCATTACGATTGGAGGAGGTCAAGAAGAAAATCTTAATAACCATATTTCTTTTCCGTACATTAATTGTGAAAAAGAATTGTCCCAATTATATGCAGCTTGTGACGTACTCTTGTATCCTACACAGGCAGATAATTTCCCATTAGTAATACTCGAATCTATGGCTTGTGGTACACCGGTTATAGCCTCAGAAATTGGTGGAATTCCAGAAATTATAATCAATGAAGGCTTAGGATTTCTAATCCAAAATCATCAAGAAAGTAACGCTTTTAAATCTGCTTTGATTGATTTTTTTAAGCTACCTGAGGTAAAAAGATCTGAGTTAACTAAAAATGTAAGGAAAGAAGTCGAAAAAAAATATAATTTTAATTTGATGGTGCAAAAATACTTGCAATTGTATTCGGATAATTAGTATTATTATTTATAGTTATTGAGTAGATAAAAATTAAAGTATGATGTTTTCTGTTGTTATACCAGTATACAAATCAGCTAATACCATCCAGGAATTGGTGGAACGAATAAAAAAATCATTTATTCATATTTCAAATGATTATGAAATAATTTTGGTGGAAGATGGCTGCCCTCAAAATTCTTGGGCACTAATCGTAGAAGAGTGTGCTGTTGATACAAGAGTTGTAGGACTTAAGTTAAGTCGCAACTTTGGACAACATTATGCAATCACAGCTGGTTTGGAAAATGCTACTGGGCAATGGGTAGTCGTAATGGATTGTGATCTACAAGATATTCCGGAAGAAATACCCAATTTGTATGCTAAAGTTATTCAAGGATATGATTATATTCAGGCACGAAGAAGTATGAGACAAGATGGTTTTTTAAAAAAAATGTCATCTAAACTTTTTCACGCAGTATATTCCTATCTCGCAGATTTTAAATCAGATAGTTCAGTTGCTAATTTTGGTATTTATAATCAAAAAGTAATAAAAGCAATTCTTTCCTATTCAGAGAACTCAAGATCTTTTCCAAGTTTATTAAGAATTACAGGATTTAAGAATGCATATCTAGATGTAACACATTCTAAGAGATTACATGGTAGTAGTTCATATACATTGAGCAAATTAATTGATCTTTCACTGGACGTAATATTATCGAATAGTAATAAACCATTAAAATTGACTGTGAAATTTGGATTTTTAATTTCGTTAATTTCTTTTTTATTGGCCATTTATAATTTAATTGCGCATTGGCTTGGCATCATAAACGTTAAGGGATATACTTCTACAATTTTTTCGATTTGGTTTGTAGGAGGAATATTATTATTTGTATTAGGCATACTAGGACTATACATAGGGAAAATTTTTGAAGAAGTTAAAGCTCGTCCGTTATATATAATTGATGAAAAATTGAACAAATAGTTTTGTGTAAAATATAATTTTTTATAATTAAATGAAAATAATTAATGCTTTTTGGGAAAAAAGAAATTTGGATATGGATTGTATCGAAATCGTTGTTGAAGATACTGATAAAGTTGAATCAGTATCTGATTTCATCGATTCTAAATTATCCATGAATTATATTGTTGTAAAAGTACCTGTTTCAAGAATGGATGTTAACGAATTACTTACGCATAAAAAATTTGTTTTTAGAGAAGTATTAATTAATATGAAACTCGAAGTAAAAAATCAAATAACATTGAATTCGTTGCAAAAGAGGATTGATGATTCAATCGTTTATACCGAAATGAATAGTGTTGATTTAAAAGAATTATATTCTGAAGTTTCCAAAAATATATTTCACACAGATCGAATCTCATTGGATAATAATTTTTCTTATGCTTTAGCTTCGAAAAGGTATGTACATTGGATAGAAGATGAATTGAAATTAGGTGCGAAAGCGTATAAAGTAGAATTTCAAGAAAAAAGCATTGGATTTTTTATTCTTAAAAAAATTAATAATGAGGAATATTATCCGTTTTTATCTGGTTTATATACAGACTATTTGAATTCGGGACTTGGATTTATAATCATAAGCAAAACTAATACGGAAATCTTTCGATTAAAAGCTAAAGTAATTAGTACTGTAGTTTCTTCAAATAATCCAAAAGTTGTTCGAGTTCTACAAAGTTTTGGATATGAAATAATAAGTTTTAATTATATTTACACAAAATACAATTAATTATGATAGATCAATATAATAAAGTTTTTAAAGAAGCATTTGGATTAGAATTAGATTCTCTTGTAAGTTTAGAGTATCAGTCTATAAGTGCTTGGGATTCAGTTGGTCATATGAATTTAATTATGCGGATCGAAGAAGAATTCAATATTATGATGGAAACATTAGATATAATTGATTTTTCATCTTATCAAAAGGGTATTGAGCTATTAAAGAAATATGGTGTCCAGTAAAATAAGTTTAGAGGGAAAAAAAGCATTGATTACAGGTGCTAATAGAGGGATAGGTAAGGTGATCACAGATACCTTTTTAGCAAATGGTGCGACGGTATTTATCGTAGTAAGAGATAATACTTACCTTGATGAATTAACTATTCATTATAAAACATATTTAAACACTAGGTTATTTGTTTTTTTTTATGATTTGGCAGATGCTGAAAGTGTACCTAAATTATTTAAAGAAATATTAGGATTGACAAACAGTATTGATATATTAGTGAATAATGCAGGAATAATGCAGGATGCGCTTATCGGTATGATTGATAGAAGTCAGGTACAGAATCAATTTAATGTCAATGTGTTTTCTGTTATTGATATGATTCAATACTGTACTAAATTAATGAGGAAAAATAAATCAGGTAGCATTATAAATATTTCCTCAATTGTTGGAACCAAAGGTAATGTAGGTCAACTAGTTTATTCTTCAACCAAAGGAGCGATAATTTCAATGACAAAAACAGCTGCTAAAGAATTAGCTGCATATAATATTCGCGTTAATGCTATTGCTCCTGGATTAATTGATACAGATATGTTACGTTCGATTGGTGAAAATAAACTTCAAAAATTGTCTAGTAATGTAATGATGAATCGATTAGGATCAAAAGAAGATGTAGCAAATTTAACTTTGTTTTTAGGATCTGATTTATCAAGTTACATTTCTGGCCAAATTATAGAAGTGGATGGAATGACTATAATTTAGGAATAAAATGTTCAACTTAAATAATGCCATAAAAAACTTAAAATTTACAGATGATTTTAATGTAGATGATTATTTAACAAAATTAAAATCATTAAACATTTCTAAACGTTCATTAATAGTTATTATTATCAAAAACAGACCAGAATATATCCTTTTTTACATTTATTGTATTGTGAGTGGATATGTAGTAATACTTTTGAACGATACAGAGATAGAAGAATTGGAAAGTATTTTAACTATATACAACCCAAATTATATTTTTTCTTCTATTTCAAATTCACTAAAAGGCGAGATTATACTATCAAATCAAGGAATAGAATTAAAAAAATATTCTGATGATAAAATCAGTATTAGTGAAGATTTGGCATTATTATTAAGTACATCTGGCAGTACAAATAGTAAGAAATTTGTTAGGATTTCGTATGGAAATTTATTAAGTAATGCAAAAGCCATCAAGCAAGCATTAGATTTAAAAAATACCGATGTTGCTATCACAAATTTGCCTCTGAATTATTCTTTTGGTTTATCTATATTGAATTCCCATTTAATTGCAGAGTCATCAATAGTAATTACAGATTATTCGATTTTACAAAAAGAATTTTGGCAATTAATAAACAAACACCAAATAACTAGTCTGTATGGTGTACCTTATACTTTTGAAATATTAGATAAGCTTCGTTTTTTTGAAATGAAAAGTAATCCAATTATACGATTAGCGCAAGCTGGTGGTAAAATGAATCCTAAGTTGTTAGAAAAGTTTGTTTTTAATGCAATTGAAAAAGGGATTAACTATTTTACAATGTACGGACAGACTGAAGCTACTGCTAGAATTAGTTATTTGCCTTCTGAAAATGCACTTAGTAAATTAGGAAGTATTGGTGTGCCGATACCAGGTGGAATATTCGAATTAAGAGATGAAAATGATGCAGTTATTACTTCAACTAACACACAAGGTGAACTTGTTTATTATGGTGAAAATGTATCTATGGGGTATGCAACTTGTGTTCAAGATTTAATAAAAGAAGATGAAAACAAAGGGAAGTTGTATACAGGTGATATTGGTTATAAGGATCAAGATGGATATTATTATTTGATTGGTAGAAAAAATCGATTTGTTAAAATATTTGGAAATAGAGTTAGTTTATCCGATATAGAGGAAAAGTTACATTTGAAAGGTATCGATGCAGTTTGCGGAGGGGTAGATGACAAACTTGTCATTTACTTAACAGATTCCAACCAACTAGAAAATGTAAAAACTTGGGTAGTTAGTTTAACAAAATTACACACTAGTGTGTTTGATATTCGGTATATAGATAAAATACCACGAAATGCATCTGGAAAGATTATCTATTTTGAATTATTTAAATAATTGATATGGACAAGCAATTAATCGAATATTTACCTTATGAATTAGATAAAATACGAAAAAAGGAAAAAATGATGCATGAATTGCGTGTTTTGACAAGTTACCATTCCTCTAATTGTGCTTCCTATAATCGTATTTTAAAAGCACAAAAGTTTAATGTTGAAAAATTAAAGCATATCTCTGAAGTTCCTTTTTTACCTGTTAGATTGTTTAAAGAAAGAGAATTAAAATCCATTTTAGATATTCATGTTGTTAAAGTAGTAACTTCTTCAGGAACATCGAATCAACAAGTTTCTCGAATTTTTTTAGACAAAGATACTGCTCTTAGTCAAACAAAAGTTTTAACTAAAATAGTAAGTTCTTATATAGGTCCATCTAGATTACCAATGCTAATCATAGATTCTCCAGAAGTTATTAAAAATAGGAATTATTTTTCAGCTAGAGGGGCTGGTATATTAGGTTTTTCAATTTTCGCTTCAAAAGTAGTTTATGCTTTAGACAGTGAAATGAATTTAAATGAGCAAGTTATATTAGATTTTCTAAAAGAGAATTCTGGCAAGCAAATATTATTATTTGGTTTTACGTATATTGTTTTTGAATGTTTTTTAAAAAAAATACAGCAATCAACCTTTCACTATGATTTAAGTAATGCTATTTTGATTCATGGAGGTGGTTGGAAAAAATTAATAAATCTTTCTATTTCCGATCAAGAGTTTAAAAATCAATTTTTTAAAATTACTGGCATTAAAAAAATATATGATTATTATGGAATGGCTGAACAAACAGGTTCTATATTTATGCAATGTGAATTTGGATTTTTACATGCTCCAATTTATGCAGAAATATTAATAAGAAGGCCAACTGATTTTTCTTTAGCAGATATAGGAGAGATAGGTATAATTCAAGTACTGTCGATATTACCGAAAAGCTATCCTGGTCATTCGTTGTTAACCGAAGACGAAGGAGTACTATTAGGAGAAGATACATGTTTGTGTGGACGAAAAGGGAAATATTTTAAAGTTATAGGTCGAATAAAATCGGCAGAAATAAGAGGATGTAGTGATACGTATGAATGAAGAAATAAAAAACCTTATGTCTATTCAATTTTGGACACATAGTAATTGGGAAAGTGTTCAAAATGAATCTGTTTTGTCAATTTTAAATACTGATGTTATTTATTTTTTAAATTCATTTTCAAAAAAAATAACTAATCATAAAGAAATTCGAATCTTTCCTGAAGTTGCTAGTTTTGCATTTTTTTGTAGGAGATCTAACATTGATCAAATTTTTAAACATAAAATAAATGATGACAAAACGTTACAAATAGGAAGGGGTATTACATTTCATATAGCACCTTCTAATGTTCCTTTAAATTTTGCTTATTCTCTGGTTATGGGGCTTTTGGCAGGTAATATTAATATTGTTAGGTTGCCTTCCAAAAACTTTAGACAAGTTGAAATAATTATAGAAATTTTGAATGAAATGCGACGAGATTCAAAATACACCCTTGTTTTGAGTAAAATTATTTTGATTAAATATTCGATTAACAATATAATAACTGATTATTTTTCTTCCATATGTGCAAATCGTGTTATATGGGGAGGTGACAAAACAATTGCTAAAATAAGAGAATCTAATCTTTCTCCTCGCGCTTTTGATGTTACTTTTAGTGATAGATATTCACTTTGTATTATAGATACGGATCAATTGAGTCAAACAACTGAAATAGATAAATTAGCTTTACATTTTTTTAATGATACATATTTATTTGATCAAAATGCATGTACCTCACCTCATACCTTGGTTTGGACTGGAGATGAACAAAAATTAGAAATTTCAAAACAAATTTTTTGGTCGGCTGTTAAGAAAATAATAAAGTCCAAAAAATATACTATTCAAGCATCCTCAGTCGTGGACAAACTTACTTATTTATATGCGCAAGTCATTGATGAAAAAATTGATTCTTACGCGTTGCACGGAAATGAAATATATTTAGCAAATTTAAACAAACTAGATTCTGAAACATTAGAAAGTCATATAAATTGTGGTTATTTTAATGAGGTATATATAAAAGATTTAATTAGTTTATCTACTATTTTGAATTCCCCTCGCATACAAACCATTTCATATTTTGGGGTAGAGAAATCAATTTTTGCCCAATTAATTAGTGAAAATGGAATCAAAGGAGTTGATAGGATAGTTCCAATAGGACAAACTTCAGAGTTTTCTGTTGTTTGGGATGGTTATGATCTTGTTAATACTTTATCCAGGAAAATTAATATATACTAATGAAAATACCATTTAATAAACCTTATTTTACAGGTAAAGAGACTGAATATATAGAGGATGCGGTAAAAAACGGCCACATTTCGGGTAACGGAAAATACACTAAACTATGTCAATCATATTTCGAAAAAACATATGGTTTTAAAAAATGTTTATTGACTACTTCCTGTACCGATGCGCTAGAAATGGCTGCTATTTTAATTGATATTAGGCCTGGTGATGAGGTTATAGTGCCAAGTTTCACATTTGTAAGTACTGTAAATGCATTTATTTTAAGAGGTGCAAAAGTTGTTTTTATAGATAGTCATTTTGATAATCCATGTGTGGATGAGAATCAAATAGAATCATTAATTACAAACAAGACTAAAGCTATTATACCTGTACATTATGCAGGAGTTGCTTGTGATATGGATAAGATAATGGAAATTGCTGAAAAATATCAATTATTTGTCATTGAGGATGCAGCGCAGGCGATTGATAATTATTATACAGGCAAAAACGGAATTAAAAGACCCTTAGGTAGCATAGGTCACTTAGCCGCTTTTTCGTTTCATGAAACCAAAAATGTAATTTCTGGAGAAGGTGGTATGTTGGTAATTAATGATGAGAGTTTTAACGATCGAGCAGAAATAATTTGGGAGAAAGGTACGAATAGATCTGCTTTTTTTAAAGGACAAGTGGATAAGTATGGATGGGTAGACATAGGAAGTTCTTTTTTACCGTCAGAAATAATAGCGGCATTTTTATGGGCGCAACTTGAAAATATAGAATTTATTCAAAATTTGAGAAAAGAGATATGGATAAATTATTATAAAGGGTTAGATGAGTGGGCAAAAAATCAAGATGTTAAATTACCTACAATTCCTGATTATTCCTCAAATAATGCACATATGTTTTATATTTTGTGTAATTCAACTAAACAAAGAGATTTTATAATTAGTTCCCTTAAAATGAAGGGTATTCAAACCGTATTTCATTATCAAAGTTTGCATTCTAGTGTTTTTTACCATCAACAACATGATGGTAGAGTGTTATATAACTCAGATAAATTCTCTAATGTATTATTGAGATTACCTTTTTATATTGGGATTGATACCAATTACGTTATACATCAGTTTAATAACTTATAACGATTAGTATGTTTAAATCTATTCCTTGGTTTTTCTCCAAATCTGTTTCTTTAGCTTTGTTTAACAGATTTTCGATAGTATTATTTCTCTTAATTAGTTCTATTACTGCTTTGATTTTCACGAAAGGAAATTCAATTAGTTTACTAATTCCGTTTTTACTTTTTTTTTATTTCAAAAAACATTATTCAGTTTCTAGAATTCGAATTAAAATACAAGAAATACTTTTAATCTATTTATTGGGTTTTTTGTTTTTTTTTGCGATCCTAGGGTTTCCAATACATCCTTCTAATTTAAATGTACATTTTGATTTATCTGTATATGCAAAATTAGCTCAAAAATTATATTTTTCAGGTCAGGAAAATTTTCATAGTTTAGTTTCTGGTTATTATAATGTAAATGGTGTTTCTTTATATCATTTTTCGGATATTTGGTTTTCAGCATTTCTTGTTAAATTTTTTTCAATATCTAATTCTTTTTCTTTACTGTTGATAACCTATCCAATACTTTTTTCTCAAGGAATATTATGTTTATTTGAATTGGTTGGAGATAATAATAAAACGAAAATATATAAATACCTTTTAATTTTATTTGTTCTTTTTGGGTTAAGTATGAAACTAATTGGTTTTGATTCCCCACTTTTAAACATAAGTTATTCTAGGTATATTTTCAGCCCTGGATTAAACATTTACAGTACTAAAATAATTATATTAATTCCTATTGTAGCTTTATTTTTTAGTGACTTTTTCAAAAAAAATTATTTTCAATCTATTATTTTACTACTAGTAATTTGTGTTACTTATACTACAACGATTCTATTTTGTAGTGTTTTTATATTTTTCATATTTTTTTATATGTTAAAAAAATATAGCTTTAAACAAAACTTTTTGCTTTTTATTATTTTACTTTTAAGTTATTTATATTTTTTGTATTTACACATTCACGCTCCCTCCATTGCTTTATTTCACTCTTCACCAAAAATAAATAATTATTCTTTCAAGTCTATTCTTGTAATTTTTATTGAATTAGTCTTACAACCTTTTTTAACATATCTAATAGCTATAATTTTAGTCATATATAATTTATTTATATCGAAAGAAAATAGATTTATAATAATAGTTTTATTTAGTACAATCATACTACTTTCGATCTATATTTCCATGAAACATGGAACTCCTAATTTAGCTCAAATGCTTATTAATCCAGTTTCAGTTTTTGTTGTTGTTATCTCCATATATTTAATTTTTAAAATTGAAAAGTATCAAATATTGATTATGTTCTTCTTATTCATTAGTTCTTGTGTTAATTTTGGAGAGCAAAGTTTAGTAAGAAAACAAAAGATAGATGTATTCCAAAAACGTGTTCAAGTATACTTGAAATGTGATCGAAGCAGTAGTTTTATGAAATGGATAGTTATAAATGAGACTTCAGATTTAGACCTAAATTCTAATATAGCCTATTCATTTAATAATATAGGATATTTTTTAATGTATGATAATCGATTAGATTATCCTCTAGATATTTCTAATTTTATTTGTTTGAATAAAAAAGAGATATTTCAAATACATGATAATAATTTAAGTAAGATTGACATAATTTATTTAAAATCTAATAAATCGAAAGAAAAAGTCCTTTTGGAATGGTTAAATAAATATAGGCCTAAATTTATTTTGTCTTATAATTATTCATTTAATAAAAAAATACATAAACTTAGTTCAGCTGCAGTTAGATTAAAAGAAATAGTTCGAGTAAAAAATAAAGTGTTTATTAAGCTTTATTATAATAATTAAGTTGAATTTTAAGAATGAATTTATTTGTACATTTTCTAAATTGAAATAATATAGCTGGTATTTAGGAAATTAATTTGAATGTTTTTTTATAACCCAAATTCATTAAACAATCGACTATCGATAAACCATGGATAAATTTTTTTGAGTTTATTTGTTCATATTCAAAATCATTGTATGCAATTGTTTTTAAGTTAATGTTATTTAATTTGAATAATTCTGGATCTTGATAAGTAACACCTCCTTTTCCAGATATATATGTTTTACCATCTAGAAAAGAAATAATATTTATCAACATTTCTGTTTTGTGATTTGAAATATTAAGATTACTACTTCTTATAAATTTTGTATTTAAATTTAGTTTAATACAAACAGCTGAAATAAACTCAATATTTTTTTCGACAATTGAATTTGAGTTTGAAAAGTCAAAATATTTTTCTAAAAGAGGATACACATCTTCAAAATAAGGATGTTTTTTATAGGAAAAGTACAAAGTATCAAGAATTTTTTTTGGAAAACCATTCGAATTGCAATTAATTTCCCATTGATTTAATGGTATGAAATTTGTTTCTTTTTTTAATATCGGTATTGTAATATAAAATTTTTCACTTTGATTATTTAAACATTCTACCCTTCTCGTATAGTTAGATTCAGATCGATTATTAACTGTGTGGTCTAAGAATACAAAGGTGTCACATGCATGAATTTTTTGAAAATATCCAAGCCATGGAAAAATATTAGGTTGATGAATTGCAACTTTCATTTAATTGTTAAATAGAATTTGTGATTAAATTTATGGAGAAAAAGATTCGGTTGTTTTGAGGAATAAAAAGCTTTAATTCTTAATTCAAATTCATGTATATCTATAATATTTGTTAAATCACATATTTTTAGAAAATCACTTCTTTTTGTTTTAATTCCACTCCATTTTAGCTTAGAGTTTTTCTTAATGGTATTATGATTATTTAATTCGTTTAATACCCAATTCAAAAGTTCTACAGACTTTTTATTCGCTTTTTCTAAAAGTGAGTATGGTGTGTCTTCGTTTGTCACTTTAAATGATTTCGTTTGTATTATTGAACCACTATCAACAAGTTTGTCAATTTCATGAAGTGTTGCGCCATATTCACTAGCTTTTCTATAGATAGCCCAATGATGAGGATCTCTTCCTGGGAATTCGGGTGAAGCAGCATGTATATTATATGAGCATTCACATATATCTAATATTTCTTCTTTGATAATTACATTCGTATTATATGTAATAAGAAATTGCTTAATGCTTGATTGTTTCACATAATTATAAAGTTCATTTTCATTATTAATGAAAATAAAATTTAGATTATTAAAGTAATCAAAACAAGTAATTTCCCTTAAGTTTAGGGAACTTAATATAAATACAATTGATTTTAATCCCATATCATACGAATTACTTCAAAAGCTTCAGCATAGCTTGACCCGATTTGTGTCCCTCTTGTAATAGCAAGAGACCTAATGAAGTCTTCATTGAAATAAGGTCTATTTTTCTGAGAATTGTATTCATTTAGTGCATCCATTTTACAATCTAAATTTTGTTTATTTAGAATTGAAAAACAGCTTGTATCAAAAGTTAGGTTATTCCAAGGCATTTCATATCCTAGTATATTACTTTTTTTAAATGCTCTTATTCCCTCGTTGGTAACTACCTCATGATCTTGGTGAATGTCACTTCTCGCAGGAAGAAATATTAAAGAAGGATTATGCTCGTTTCTGAACTTTATCATATCGTCTAAAATACTTTGTCTACATTCATTAAAAACACGAACATCATAGTCATGTATTATAAGATTTTGTTTTGGTATTCCAAGTTTTTGTGTAGCTTTTGTAACTTCTTCGGTTAATGTGTTTGGATTTAATCCTCTAGGAAGTGATCGTGTACAAACAGAAAAAACCATATAATATACATCTGCATTTTCAGATGTTAATTTTGAAATTGTACCACCACAACCAAGCTCTCCATCATCGGTATGAGGAGCTAAGATTAATATTTTTTTATTTTCTACGTTTTTCAACATCTTCAATTTGTTTAATTATTTCTTTTTCGATGGTGTTTATATCTGCGATTAAATTTTCGTTGCTCCAATGATCAATATTTTTGGTTGTTTCACTTTTGAAAAAACAAATCGAGTAGGTAATATTTAAAATATTACATAATTTAAAAAAGTGAAATTTATATTGTGTTTTGTTTTTGTATCTTTCATTCGAAAGATCTAAGAATGCGCCGTTTTCTTTCATAAACATAATATTTATGAGACCAGCACCTGTTAGTCCCGCTAAAAGAGTTGTTTTTTTCATTAATTGAATTTGTTGGAAAAAACTTAATTCTTCCATTTGAACAATTTTATAATCGTATTTTTTGAATAAGTTTTCTACATCTTCTTCGTTGATGAATTTCCTCCGTTTTGCAGCCGATCTTGAAATATAAACTCGACAATTATCTTCTTTTGTTTCTTTACTGTATTTATTAGATATTTTAAAGAGAAATTCGCGTGTCAATATAACTTCTCTTGGAATGAACATAGGTGTCCATGGTTTAATGTCTGTCAAAATAAGTTTGGGTATAAATAAGTGAACACCATCTTCAATTAGTTTTAATTGAAGATTGGGAATTTGTTCTAGGGTTTCATTAACGAAAGTAAAATTTTTCCAAATTTCAGGATATATCAAAACAAAATCATTTGTTGTGAATTTTTCCAACGTTCTTAGCAATCTTGGTAAACATTCCGTAATCCAAAAATAATAACTAAACCATGGGGAATGTATTACAAGATATAATTTATCTTGTTCTAAATTTATTGATTTAAGACTATTACCGAATTTACATACCAAAAATTGTTCACTAACTTTTTTCCAATGTCGAATATAAACGTTGGTATCATAATTACTTATTTTGATGTTTGGAGCGCAATTTATATTTAACAAACCATTTTTATAAACTAATCCGTAATGACTTACAAAAGTGTTTTTGATTATTTTAGATTTTAAATTTACTTTTACATGTTTATTATCTTCTTTGAAAAGATACTTCCATTCTTCCTTAAAATTCAAAGGTAATTTATAATTTGATGAATGCATGGTTTAAGTTCTTACACAAATATATTACATTTAAATTTTATATCTACTAGGGATAAAAAAAGAATTTACTTTTAAATATTAAAGATTAGTATTAAAATTTGAATTTTAAAAAGTTTTTTATTGGTTCAATTTTTTTTAATAATCCTTTCTTATTATGATTTTATGATATTCGCTTTTGTAATTTTAAATTACATAATTTGATTTTATAATTATTTAATTTTCATCTAAATACTATATTTACATTTTAATTTTATTATTTTCTTTTTAAAACATAATTTAATATTTCAAATAAATTAATTATCTATTCTGTATGCGATCTCCTTTTTTTTCAATTATTATTCCTACGTATAATAGAGCATTTTTTTTAAAGAAATCTATAGAAAGTGTTTTAGAGCAAAGCTTTGTAAATTTAGAAGTCATTATAGTTGATGATGGCTCTTCAGATAATACATCCAGTGTTGTTGAAACTTTAATATGCAATGATTCAAGAGTTTCGTATTACTATCAATCTAATTCCGAAAGAGCAGTCGCTAGAAATAATGGGATTGAAAAAGCAAACGGACAATTTTTAATTTTTTTAGATAGTGATGATTTTTTTAATGAAAAAAATCATTTAGAAAAAGTTTACAATTATATTAAAATTAACGAATACTCTGAAGGGCTTTATTTTACAGGTGCCACTATAGTTTCATCTCAAGATATAAAACATACTCGAAATTATTCTAGTGATGATTTAAATAAAATTGATTTTTTTATAAATGAGTCTATTGTTCCCGCTCGTGTATGTATTTCAAGAAATATTTTGAATGATTTCAAATTTGACGAGGATTGTATTGTAGTTGAGGATACGGTATTATGGACTGTAATTATGGATGTTTACTCGGTTTTTTATATACCAATTCATTCCGTAACGTATCAATTGCATGATAATAACTCCGTGAATATCAGTAATTCTAATGCCTATTTGAAACGTATGAGAGGTCTGACAAAATTATTTACAAAATATTCAATAGGATCAAAAATACCGATAAGTTGTAAACAAAAGCAGTTAAATAGATGTTATTTTGGTATTTCAGATTACTATAGAAATAAAAATATGTTTTTTTTATCTAAGTATTGGTTGATTATATCTTTAATTATGTATCCTAAAATTGAATTTAAACACAAAATTAAAATGTTATTTTTACATTCATGAAAATGAATTCAAAAAAATGTTTATAATTAAAATGATAAAAAAAATATTTTGGTATCCCACTTCTACTAAATCTAAAGTAGAATTATATCAAGAAAGAATAAGAAATATTGAATGGGATGCGATAAAATCATACATCCCTTCTTGTTCCTCGTTTCTAGATGTAGGTTGTGGTGCTGGATATAGTTTAATAAAGGCGCGAACTGATTTAGATTGTGAGGTGCAAGGTGTTGATCCAGCTCCTGGGGAACATGGTGTTGGAAGATTTACAAATGATTTATGGAAAGAAAGACCCATTTTAAAAGCTGCTGCTGAAGATTTACCCTTTGAATCGAATTCTTTTGATGTGGTATATTCCTCTCATGTTTTAGAACATGTAGATTCAGAAAGTAAAACGTTAGCTGAAATGTCTAGAGTTCTTAAGTCGGATGGTACATTAATTATTGGTATGCCAACCGCTTCTATGGCTTGGCTAGCATTTTTTTCTCATTTTTTATTTACAACGCATATCAATCTCTTGTTTTTATGCAAAGCGTTTAAATACAGAGATTTTAAAGATAGATTGTCTTTATTATTTACACCTCGTTCTCATAGTTATCCGAATGCAAAATTTATTTATTATGATTTAAAGCATTATCGAATTTCTAATTGGAAAAAAATTATTTCGCAGGAATTTGAAATCCAGCATGTTCTACTTCCAGCTTTTTATCCTTTTCCCGATTATATTCAATTTTTTAGGTTGCGAAAAAATTTCTTTTTAAGTAGTTCTGTTTTTTTTATTTGTTCAAAGAAATAGATGTTGCGCATTTTACATTTTATACCTAATCTCTCCATGGGAGGAGCTGAAAGGCTTGTTATTGATATTTGTAATGAATTGTCAATTAGAGAAAATATTTCTGTTGCGTTAGTTGTGATGAATAATATAAATGATTTTGACTTAGAAATTAATTTCCCTGTATTAGTTACCAATTCAAGGGTTAAATTATCTGTTTTTAAGAAGAATAAATATCAATTAAAATCTTTAATTAATTTACTAGAAGAATTTAAGCCGGATATAATTCATTCGCATTTATTCGAAGCAGAGATTTTATCTAGGGCATTAATTAATGAAAATACTAGATATTTTTCTCATTTTCATGACAATATTGTTCAGTTAAAACGTAAAAGTTTGAAAACAATATCATCAAAGACTAGCTTAACAAATTCAATAGAGCGGGATTGGTTAATTAAACGATACAAAAAAAGTAATTCTAATTTAATTGCAATATCAAAAGATACATTATCTTACATTGATTCAAATATTCCTAAAAATAAAGCATTGAATATCTTTTTTTTGCCGAATGCAATAAATATATCCCGCTTTAAACTTGAAAATAAACAACGTTTTCTTCAACCATCAAATACCATCAAATTAATTTCTATAGGGAGTTTGGTTTCAAAAAAAAATCAATTGTTTCAAATTGATGTTGTCCAAGAATTAATAAGTAGAGGACGTGATGTTATTTTAGATATTTGTGGGGATGGTAATTATCGGGATGTATTATTGAAAAAAATAAATAAATATCATCTTCAATCAAATATTAGATTATTAGGTAAAGTGAAAAATATACATGAAAATTTATATAATTCAGACCTTTTGATTCATACTGCTACGTATGAGCCGTTTGGCCTCGTTTTTTTAGAAGCAATGGCTGCTAAAGTACCAATTGTTACGCTTGATGGGAGAGGAAATACAGATATTACGATTGATAGATTTAATTCTTTAGTAATTAAAAAAGAATCTATTGATGATTTTTGTGATGCTGTTGAGTTGCTTCTTGATGATAATGATTTTAAAACAACATTAATTCAAAATGCATCTGAGTTTGTGAAAAAGTATGACATTGTCTCATATGTTGATCGGTTATTGAATATCTATGAAACAAATCAAAAATAATTTATTTACATTACAAGCAAGTTTACCTTTGTTCTTTCAAGTAGATTGGTTGGATTTTGTATGTGGTAAAGATAATTGGAATGTATTAATTTTTGAAGAAAATAACATAGTAAAGGGTGTCTTTACTTCTGCAAAGCAAGGTAATAAAATTATTTCTCCTGTTTTAACGACCTATATGGGGCCATACCTCATTGAAAAAAACATTACACCTAAAGAATTTGCCACTATTCAAATGAAGTTTCAAGCTTACATACTTGAAAATATTCAGTTTGATTATTTTGAACAACGTTGGCATCCTCATTTTTACAACCACATCGCATTTTTTCAGCAAGGATTTAAGCAACAAACAAGATATACGTATGTGCTGAAAGAGTTACATAATTTACAAGCTATTTGGTCTAATTTTAAAACTGCTTTACGCTCCGACATTCAACGCGCTTCTAAACAATTATTCGTCACGCATGAATTAGATTCCCATGAATTTTTTGCATTGTTGGATGTTACTTTTCAAAATAATAAAGTGAAAAATCCATATAGTCTTGCATTAATTGAGAAGTTGTTGACGTTTATTTCACTCCATCAATGTGGAAAATTATATGTCGCTAAAAACAATTCTGGAACTGTTATAAATGCGATTCTTGTACTTTGGGATTCTGAATGTGCCTATTATCTGATGAGTGCAAGCGATCCTAACTACAAAAAAAGTAATGGAAATAGTTTGTTATTGTGGAACGCCATACAAGACATGTCTAATTATACAAATCGATTTGATTTTGAAGGCTCGATGCTACTAGGAATTGAAAATTATGTGCGTGCATTTGGAGGTGAATTAATACCTTTTCATCATATATACAAGTCAAATAACTCTTTTTTAAGACGAATGCTCAATCGTTTTAAAAGCTAGATTTTGTTTTTACATTTCCGTCAATAATTTACTGAATTTTTCAAAATTTATCGCTGCATTGTACTCTAATTCCCAGGTTTGTTTTGCTTGCTTGCTTTTGTTGATTCTTACTTCTTGCGAAAGATTGTAGAAAGCAGTAATGGCATCCGCAATTTCTTCTTTTGTTGGATTAGCTGTTAATAAAGCTCCATTTTTTTCATTTACTATCTCTGCGTTACCACCGACATTTGTGGCTATACAAGGAATACCACAACTCATCGCTTCCATAATGGATACAGGTATCCCTTCGAATGCGCTTACATTGATATGTAAATCGATTACTTCATTTTTTAAGAATGCTTGCACTTCCTTCATATCCATAAATCCTTTAAATTCGATAGCAATATTGGGTTTTAATTTGGTCAGAGCTTCACTTTGCTCTTGTAGTTGCATTAAATCATTTCCTGGCCCAATGTGTATCCATTCGATGTTTATGGTGGAAGGAATATGTGCCATTGCATCTAATAGTAATTCAACACGTTTTACTAGTGAAATATAGGAAATGCTTACAATTTTTAGTTTGTTTATATTGAAATTTATTGTTTCACACTGTTTTAAAGCATGTATTCCTAATTTAGATACCTGAATATTTTGAAAACTTTCTTTAAGTGTTGCACAAAGGTATTTTTTTGCATGTTCTGAAATGGGACAGAATAAATCTAAATTTCTTAGTAAATCTTTTCTGAAAGGGAGGTAACCACTTTTGCTTCGTTCAAAATACACATCCCAATTATGGGCTCTAGAAATAATTTTAGACTTTAATCTTGTTTTGTTTTGTATTAGTGCTAATGTGTGAAAATCTAACCAATAGGTATACATTATATCACAATCCGCTAGGGATACTTGTTTTCTTAATGCATCATAAAATAATTGAGCTTTCAAATGATAGCTAATAACATCTTTTAGTGCTGCATATCGTACTTTTTTTAAAAACCAAATACATCTTAGTAATTCTTTGATTAATACTAAATTACCTAATTTATAAAAATTAGATAGTGAACTCGGTTTAATTGATTTTGGTAATGAATAGAATTCAATGTTAATTGGTAAATCATAGTTTTCTTTTTTGAAATTTAAATCTTTAAGACTTTTGCTACTATCTTCACTTGTATTAACAATTTTAATTTGATTGAAATTATTTGCTAAAATTTCCAATTCAGGAAGTAAAAAGGTTGCTTCGACACGCCAAAAATCAGAAACATAAATAAATAGATTCTTTCTGTTGAATTTCATAGATTTAATTTGTAATGATTAAGGAATTCAAATCTTTTTAAATAATTAAATAGACTTAAAAGATAATTTATTAGTATTAAAATTTATTAATTAAAATATTTTTTTGTTTGAATAGTATCGAAAAAATTTGAATAATTTACTATTGCATTAAACTCATTTCTTTGAAAATTTTGAGCATTGTTGGATAATCTTTTTTTTTCATCGCTATTTAAATAGTTAAATGATCTAATTTGTTCCGAAAAATCAGAATTATTTAAAGGTATTAAAAAACCATTGTAATTATGTTTCACGATTTCAGGTATACCACCAACAGGATACGCAATTATAGGTATGCCCGCACTGCAAGCTTCCATCATTGTAACAGGTATACCTTCCTGATCACTACAATTAATAAGCACGTCAATTTCTTTAGTTTCTAGAAATTCTTTGACTTTGATTTGAGATAATTTACCGTGAAATGTAATCTTAATGTTTTGATTTTTTTCCATTAATTCTAATGAGGCAGATCGAATTTTTTGTTCATATTCTTTAATCCCCCAACCAATATGGTGCCAATGTATTTTAAAATCAGAAATTTTGGATAAAGAATTAATTAATTTTTCAAGTCCTTTAATAGGAGATATATATGATAATGTAAGAATCTCTAAATAAGGTTTTTTAGGTAAGGTTAATAAATTTGTATATCTATTATTTAATTTTAGATTTTCAACTCCTAGATAGGAGATGAAAAATTTAGATTTAGCAACTTTAGGAAGTTTTTTTGTAATATAGTTATTACCATTTTTTGATATTGGAAAAATTTTCCAAGCAGAATTAAAAATTATAGTTCTAAAAGGTAAAAAGTTTGAGTTATGTCTTTCGTAATATAAATCCCAACTGTGTAGACGCGATATGTAATGAATTTTTTGGGATTCTAAATTATATCTAGTTAATAAAAACGTATTTTCATCACACCAATAAGTGTAGAAAAGGGTAGTTTTTAAATCGATATTGTTGTCAAAAATAAAGTTTTTTAACCAATACTTTTTTTTTTCAGAACCTAGGTAATAGTATATTAAATCCTTGTATATTTTGTAATTAACTAATTTTTTTGGATTAGTTTTTAAAATCATTGATATTTCAGAGAAAAAGTATTTAGAAAAAAATAATCGAACGATTGATCGCGCTTTATTTATTTTGGTTTCATACATTATTTTTTTTTCAGAATTATTTGGCTTAAATAATCTATGATACTTGTAATTTTCTAAGAATTTTGTTTGAATAATCCAAATTTTACCGAATTTTTCTTGTAATACTTTTAATTCATTTTCAATAAACATCTCTCCAATTGGACTTGGATAGGAAGAAACGAATAAAACTAATGTTTTAAATTTTACCTTTGTCATTTACAACGAACCTATATGTTAGATAATAACAAAGTTAATTATTTACTTTATGATTTGGCTTTTTATAAGTTAAATCCACTGTTTAAGATTGATTTTACGAATGATGCAAGTGGCGTTTTATTTTTTTATAGTGAAAAACATCTGTATACTGAAAAACATTTTGATTTTGACACATTGTCTTTAGACAGCGATGATTGTAAAGTTTTAGAATTGCTTGTATATCTTTGTGAACAAGAAAAGGATATTTCTTTGGTTTATTCCATATTGAAAGAATTAGAATATTCGAATTATCTTAAATTGATTTATTATTTCACGAATGAATGTTATCAAGAGTTCATAGATTTAGATAGCTATGGCAGAATTATTTCTAAGAGTTTAAGTAGTTCGTTACAGAAATACTTATCTATACCAATATCGGATATTTTGATTCGTATTTTATCCTTCACTTTTGAGGTAATACCTTCTAAGTCATTTAAAGTACAGTTTTCATGTGATTACGATATCATCAATTATTGGCAAGGTATTTCTTTGCTGCAGAAAGCAAAATGGTTTTTTTACTGGTTTCGAAATGATAAAATTGAATTTATAAAGCAAATTAGAAGTTATTTTTGGTCCATTTTTAAAATGGATAATCCTATGCTGAATAATGAGATGTTTTTATTAAATCAAGAGGAGATTAATTTTACTAATATCGAAATAGAAAATATTGCTTTTATTTTATTGCCGGAAAAAGGTGTTTTTTTTGATGGTAATATTGATTTTTACAATAAAATTAGAAGTTTAGAAAAAAAGTTTTTTAAAGAATTGCAATTAAAAGGGGTTAAAATGGGGATTCATCCTTCAATACATAGTTTTGAATCCCCTAAAATATTAGGGATGCAATTGAATCGGTTTCATCAAATTTTTGGTTATTATCCTACCGTCTATCGTTCTCATTATTTAAAAATAAATTATAAAAAAGATTTATTTTTACTTTCGGTTTTAGGCGTACAAGAAGAACATTCTTTTTGTTTTTTTGATTCTTTATTATTTAGAGGAGGAATTACAAGAACTTTTAGAATGTGGAATCCAATAGATCAAAAGGCATTTCCCATTGAAATAGTTCCTCTTTCATTAATGGATACTACCGTTGAAAAACATATAACTGATTCCAATTTTAATAAAATAGAAGACGTTAAACACAAAATTTATTTATGTGAAAGATATGGATTTCAACTTTCCATATTAATTCATAATAATCATTTTTCAATTAATAGTAAATATAACGTGTTAAAAAATGAAATTATGGGATTCGTAAAAGCAATAATTTTAAAGAGAGATAATAACTAATATGCGTAAAATTTTAGTGCTCTCTTATTTTTTTCCGCCATGTCCCTTAACAGCATCGAATCGTATTCATGGCATTGTTGCTAATTTTCATAAGTTTGGGTTTTATCCCATTGTTGTTACACGCCATTGGAATCAACAAAATGATACACCAAATGCCTTTTTACAATCAACATCAAATACGATTGAGCATAAAATAGGGGATGGCTATGAGGTATATTATTTACCCTATAAGTCTTCTTTACGGGATCAATGTGTTATTAAATCCCAACAAAATAAATGGTTGGCTATTGTAAGTAAGGTATTAACTTTTATTCAATTAATAACGGAGCCTTTTACGAATCATTTTGTACCATTTTCCAATCTATATTATTTCTCGAAAGATTATCTGCTAAAAAACAAAGAGGTAAAGCATGTGTTTATCTCAGCAAATCCCTTTGTTCAATTTAAATTTGGCTATCTGTTAGCAAAAAAGTTATCCATTCATTGGATTGCGGATTACAGAGATTCTTGGACAACGAATAAAATGGCTACGGAAGTAAGGCCATTTAATAGATATTTGTATAAATATTACCGTTATTTTGAAAAAAAGTGGGTGAATTCGGCAAGTTTTTTTACAAGTGTATCGGATTCTTACGTAAAACAAATCGAAGGGATTCTAGATGTAAAGGGACATACTATTTATAATGGTTTTACAAGCATTCAAAATAGCACGGAGTTTTCACAGACCAAAGAATTTAATATACTGTATGCGGGAACATTGTATTATAATCAACCTATCGAAGCGTTTATATTATTTCTAAAAAAACAAAAGTTTGAAGTTTCAAACACAAAAGTAATTTTACATTTTGCTGGCTTAGGAAGTGATCCAGCACAAAAAAGTCGAGTTCTGAATGCTGCTAAAGGATTTGAAACTAATCTTGTAATCTATGAATGGTTAAACCGTGATCAGTACATACAAATACAAAATAATGCAGATTTACTAATAATGTTACCGTATGTTGGTTTTCAAGGAATACCATCGAGTAAATTATTTGAATATATTTCGACCAGTAAGAATATATTATTTTTTGGTTCCGATAATGACGTAATCGAACGTATACTAGTAGCATCCAAACTAGGATTTGTGGCAACAAGTGAAATGGAATTGTTTCAATACATAGAACGATTAATCCTCGCTAAGTCGAGTAACAATTCTTTTTTAAACCGAGATTTATTAAATGTTCAAGATTTTTCGATTAACTTTCAGACTAAAATTTTGGCCGAATTGATACTAAAGCACGCATAAATACTTTTTAGTTATGTTACAATACTTGCGAAGGTTAACATGTAATTATAGATTTTTTCAAAACAGTAAAAAAATCTATGTACTAATGTTTCATAAAGTGAATGATTTAAATTCGACGTATTACCCAGGTGTTCCAATCAAAACGTTTGAGCAGTTAATGCAGTTTGTGAAACAGAATTTTACGGTAATACATTTTAAGGAAATTCCTGATTTTGTAGAAAATAAGCTCAAAAAACCTTTATTGATCATTACTTTTGACGATGGGATGGATGACATCAGAACGCATGTATTTGATTACATGGAGCTAAATCAACTAAAATACACCATAAACATAGACACTAAAATCCTTATCGATGGAAAACCGCAATATTTTATACAGATTTATGATATATTGAATCATAATTCCAAACCTATTTCTTATTTGGATGATAGGTATATGGAGCATCCAATTCAAATTTCTGGAGAAAAACCAGCTAAAGTTGAATCTGCATTTACCAACGTTTTGTCGCGATTAAAAAAACATGAAAAAGAAGATTTTATAGCAAGAATGCAACAGGAATTTGGGGTGTTACAACCAAATTACACAAAGGTTTTGACAAAAGAATGGATTGCTGCACAAAAAGACAATCCACTGATTGAATTTGGATCCCATTCCCATTCCCACCCTGTTTTTTCTACTCTTTCAAACGATGAAATTATAGCTGAGATTACCGAGTCAAAACAAATTATAGAACATATTCTTGACAAAAAAGTAACAATTTTTGCCTATCCAAACGGGATAGGAAATTCGCAAAGTGATCAACTTTTAAGACAAGTTGGCTATGAATATATTTTATATACCCAAGATAAATTGAATATAAAAGCAACCAATAAATTCTATTATCGAATGAATATGTACCATGCTTCTTTAGAACGTGCAATTTTACAGATGCTAGGGATACTTTCAGAAATACGAAAAGTAAAACAAAAGTTATGGAATTAGTTTGGCTGAATAAATCCCATTTACCTGAAATATATCGTTTATTTCAAACCTGTTTCAATGCAAATACAATTACAGAACAATTTTTTCTATGGAAATATTTCGAAAATCCGGATGGAGATGCAATTTTATGTGGCGTATTTGATAATCAGCGATTAATAGCATCCGCTGCTTTATTACCAGAATTGATTTTTTTACCAACTGAAAAAAAGAAATTATTAAAATTTACAGATCTGATGACAGATCCCGCCTACCGTGGTAAAGGATTAGCAAAAAAAATTGTGCAAGCAATGACTGAAAAAGGTTTGGAGGAAACGAAGGTGATTTATACTATTTGCTCGAAAATTGCAACCAAGTCATTTTTATCAGCAGGGTGGAAAAAGCAAGATGCGATGCTTTATTTTTTTAGAATTCCATTATTTCCATTAATTCGGAACTTTCATAATACAGAACTACATAAGGACAATTTAAATGACGTGATAAACCAGTTAATTTTACCATATTCAGAAGCAGAATCTATTTGTTTGAAGCAACAATTGCGATGGCGAACGCAAAACCCTAAGTTTAACTATGCGATTATCACTATGCAACTTAATGGTATTTCCCATTTTGTTCTATATTCTACCCATTTAAAAACATACCAAATAGTTTGTTATTCTGAATATTCTAATGAACAGATATTAGCAATTTTATTTCGTAAACTGCATTCTACTTCTTTTAAATCAGGGAAATATGTTGTTTCCCTTCAACCGAAAAAAAACCAACTATATTTCTTTTTCCTAAGTAAAGGTTATTTATTTAATTTATTTAGATTTGGGAAAATGAAATCTATTTTAGATGTAAATTTTATTCTAAGCGAAAAAGATAATAAAGAGTTAAACGCCTATTTAACGAATAAAATTACTAGTATTAATTATGATGATTTATAGAATAAATGTTAGATGCTGAAGGATCTTTTAAGTTTTTAGGATTTGTAGATGGTTTGTCTATATTATTGTGGGTTATTATTCTATTTTGGTTTGTTAATTCAACAGCAAATAACAATAAAAATAAATCGTACTACAAGTATTATAAAACTGGGTTTTATGTGAAGTTTTTTTCTGCTATTTTTTTTTCTGTAATATATATTAAGATGTACTCAGGAGGAGATTCTACCGCTTATTGGGATTCTGCACAAAAATTAAATAATTTATTTTGGGATAGTCCACTAAAATATTTTCAGGAGATATTTACGAATAATCCGGATAGACTTCGTTATCATGTCTTTAATTATAGAATTGGAATGCCTCCGAATTGGATATACAAAGAAGACGAGGCCTGGTTTGCTGCAAAAATATATAGTATTTTAACCTTTATAACATTTCGCAGTTATTTTGCCATGACGATGATTACTTCATTTATATCTTTTCGCGTTAGTTGGATGTTGTTTGAGCTGATTTTGAAACATCGTGTTATTTCTGAACGTAATGCTGCTATAGCGACTTTATTTTTGCCATCCACATGTTTTTGGTGTACAGGTATCACAAAAGACATGCTCATCTATTCTTCCCTTCTATTTCTTTTGATTCAATTGTTTACTTTTTTTAAATCCACAGAATTACCTGAAAAACGAAATTGGATTTTAATATTTCTATCTGTGTTTTTAATTCTTAATATTCGAGATTTCATGCTAATTGTTGCTATTGGTCCATTTTTTATGGCGATAGGTGCACGTATTAGTAGATCAAGATCATCCAAGTTTTCTAAGTGGCTCATCCAATTGTTATTTATAGGAGCAATATTAGGAGCAGTACTATCATTTTTAGGATCTTCTAAAGGGCAAGAGTTTGCAAAGGAAGCAGAAGTAATTCAAACGGATTTGAAAACAAATTCGATTTATGGAGAAAATAAATATGATTTAGGAATTTCGGATTTTTCACCAGCAGGTATGCTAAGGGCCATGCCTATTTCTATATACACCGCGTTTTACCGACCTTATATTTGGGATGATGGAAGTTTTTTCGTACGCCTAAGTGGATTGGAAGCACTTATATTTTTATTACTTACCCTACGATTTATTTTTACAAGAAATATATTCAATAAATTAAATAATATTCGAAACAATGAATTATTAATGACTTCTATTGTTTTTTCTTTAATTTTAGGTTTTTTTGCTGGTTATACTTCAGGTTTATTTGGTGTATTGGTCCGTTTTAAAGCGCCGTTACTACCATTTTTGTTTCTTGTCTTGATGCACGAAAAACAGTCTGAATTTTCCAGTTTAGATATTAAGAAATAATATAAATTCAATGTAAATTAATCGATGTTATTTATTAAGTTTATCTAATAAATAAATAATTAAACAAATATAATTCGAGATTTTTATTCAAAATACATTATATAAATAATGCTAATTGTAATTAATTTTTAATTATGAATCTAGTGTAAAAAAACTATATGTTACTGCTTTCTATTATATTACCTGTATACAATAATGTGGCTTATATCGCAAAAGCGATAGATAATTATCTTTCCCAATCTTGTGCCGATAGTGAACTAATTATTATGGATGGCGGTAGTTCAGATGGAACAGTTGATGTAATCGCTGGATATGCTAAAATTCATGCATCTATTACCTGGATTTCTGAAAAAGATAAGGGACAATCGGATGCGATGAATAAAGGAATTAAGCTAGCAAAAGGAAAATATATTAGTTTTTTAAATGTAGATGATTATTATTCATCCGGTTGTTTGCAGGAAGTTACAGAGATTTTAACTAAAAATCCGAGTATACAGTATTTGGTAGGGAATTGTAATGTATGGAATCAGTATGGCGATTTGATATATGTCAATAGACCATCAAAACTCCAAAAATGGCACGTGTTTAGTGGATATCATTTTTCGGTTAACCCAACAGCCTATTTTTATCAGAAAAATTTACACGCACAAGTTGGGTATTATTCTTTAACCAATCATTATACGATGGATTTAGAAATGATATTCCGCTTCAGAAAAGTTACTAAATTTCATTATTTCCCTAAAGGATGGGGTAATTTCAGACTTCTTCCCAATGCAAAAACTTTTGAAGATCAATTAGCTAATCAATTGGAGTTTCGAAAAATGGAATTAGTGAAACTAAATTTAAAGGAATTATCATTTTACCTTCAGTTGAGAGTTCATCTATATAGATTCAGAAGAACCTATTTACCGATAATTGTTAAAGGATTTTATAAACTATTTGACAAAGTAAGTTTTGAATTGAATCATTTTCTAATTAAGAAAAAATAAGTACACTTAAATGAAGTTATGAAAGTTAAAAGAGAATATAAGCAAGGAGTTTCTATTATTATTTGTTTTTATAATGCAGGAGAAAAAATAATTGATACTTTACAATATATTAAAAAACAGGAAAATAGATCTTCTGAAAATACTGAACTTATTCTTGTAAATAATTCTTCCTCAGATAACAGTGAAGAAATTATTTTAAATACAATGAAAGATTTTGACACTTTTACATGGAAAATTGTACAAGAAAATAAACCTGGATTATCAAATGCAAGAATGTGTGGATTAAATCACGTTTCTTATGATCTCATTGTTTTTTGTGATGACGATAATTGGTTGTCATCTAATTATTTAAATCTTGCTGAAAAAATAATAAATGCGGATAGTAGAATAGGGGTATTAGGAGGGATTGGAACACCTGTTAGTACTGTCGATTTTCCTGATTGGTTTGCTAATGCAAAAAGGTTTTATGCTGTTGGGCCTCAAATGCCAACAACAGGTAGGGTAATAGGTGTTCGAAATGTTGTTTATGGTGCAGGTATGATTATAAGAACAGATGTGTTCAATGAAGTATTAGATAAAGGTTTTGTTTTTCAATCATTAGGTAGAACGGGTAGTAATTTAAGTTCTGGAGAAGATAGTGAATTATGTTTAGCCATCCAAATTTTGGGAAGACATATTTATTATGATGAAAGTTTGACATTTCAACATTTTATAGAACCTCATCGTATTTCTTTAGGTTATTTTAAATCATTGACAAATAACATGGATAAATCTGGTTTTTATGGTCGATTTTATAGAGACTATTTTTTTGGTCAAAACATTCAAGTAAAAAAGTATTTTTGGTTCAAAGAAATGATATATACATTTTTAGATCTCATTATAAAATTATTTACTTTTAAATTCAATATTAGAAGAAATATAGATTTGATTCTGTTTTTAGGAAAAGAAAGAAGTTGTTATGATAAAAATGTTGAACATATTCTTAAAATTTGCAAACAACTTCAATCCTAATGAATCCTTTTTTTTCGATAATTATTCCGTTGTATAATCGTGAGAAAACGATAAGTCGTGCAATTAATAGTATTTTAAATCAAACTTTTCAAGATTTTGAATTAATTGTAGTGGATGATGCTTCTAACGATAAATCAGCTGAAATTGTTTCCAATTTCCAATTAAATGACAAACGTATATTTTATATTAGAAATTTGATTAATCAAGAAAGATGTGTTACACGAAATATTGGAATTGAAGCAGCTAAAGGTAGATATATTTGTTTTTTAGATAGTGACGACTATCATTTACCACATCATTTGCAAATTTTTCATGATAAAATTGTTGATCTAGCATTTCCATTAGGTTTTTTATTTACATCTTCTTGGAACGAAACAGCAGTAGGTTTTCGAACTAAACGTGTTTGTCCATCAATAATTGGAATGAATTTATATCATTATTTTTTAAATTACACAGTCAATCCACAAAGATGGTGTGTTGAGAGTAGTGTTGCTAAAAAAATATTATTTGATCCAGAAATAGTCATTTGCGAAGATCTTGATTTTAGTCTACAAATGGTTGTGTTTAATTATCCCATAATTCAAATTCTTGATAGATCTACTGTTTATGTAGAATCATCAGATAGTTTTACACATGGTGATTTTTATAAATGGGAAAAAGAGTTGTTTTATTTAAGGAAAATATTTCGAAAAAAAATATTTCGAAAAAATATCCCTTTTTGGGATAAAAATAAATTATTGAGTAAATGTTATTATTTTTTAGCTCAAAAGGAATATTCAAACTCTAGTGTACTAACGATAAAATATTGTTTAATTTCTTTGTTTTATTATCCTATTGGATATAAAAAACGAATTCAGAAAGATTTGATTATATTAATTATAAAATCATTGTATATAGGGGTAAAAAAATATTTATCAAATTGTTTTAAATATTAATTAATAAGCTTTTAATTTGATAATCATTTTTTTCGGTAATATAATTGACATAATAATCAATAATGCAAATAAAGTTAAGTAATCTAAATTATTAAAAACACATATTTTTATTCATTTCAATTTTTTAGTTTGTATTATTGAAATTGAGAGAATTAAATTATAATCTTTTTGTTAAAAAGGAACTGATTTTATCCGTTACTTTCGTTAAGTAAAACGATGTTATTATTATAATTGGTAAAATAATCATGAAAATTACGACACCTAGATTAAAGTTCATCTTGTTTACAAGGTAATATTCAATTATCTCTGTAGTAACATATTGATGTATTAAGTAAAGTGTGTATGAAATTTTGCCAAAAAAGATAAATATATTATTTACAAGAAAGCTTAATTTATTATATACAAATAGTAGGAATATTAAAAAGTATAATAATACCATTATTAAGTGCTCGTTAAAATTTATATCGGTGTTTTTTATCCATGTATAATGGTATTTGTAAATTAAGATTTGTGTAGCAAAAAAGATTAAAATTGGGATTAAATACATTGAATTCATTGAATCTCGTAATTTGTAAAATAACATACCGATTAAGAAAAGAGATGCATGTGAGGAAATTGGGGTACTATTTAAAATAGATATTGGAAATGGAACATAGAATACATCAAATCTTAAAATAAGTGTAATAATTATAATTAAAGATAAAATTACAAATATTAATTTTTCTTTTTTGATAAAAATGAAAACAATGAGATAGAAAAACAGTTCAATATATAATGTCCAATATGGTCCATCTAGATTTTCAATTTTAAAAAACTCTTGAATCATAGATAAATTCACTAAATATTGTTTAATTGGGATTTGGTTAAGTATACCTTTGTCGAAATATTTAATGATGATAAAAATAAATGTGAATGTTACAGCAATCCAATAAGTTGGAAATAAACGGATAAGTCTACTTTTGATAAATTGAAGATGTGTTTTATTTTGAATACTTGATAATATGACAAATCCACTTATTATAAAAAACAAATCGACACCGGTTAATCCAAATCTAAAAATTGAAAAATAGAAAGATTCTTTGTAATATATGGATGCATGATAAAAAAACACACTTAGAGCAGCAATACCTCTTAAGGCATCTAATTCTAAAATTCTTTTGTTATTTGATTGCATATTTTGATTTGTTTTTTATGTGAACAATGTTAAATTCTTTTCTTTTCATATGAAAACAATCATAATAAATCGGGTATTCCCAAGTGTCTCCATGCACATCCCATTGTGTAGGACTGTTTTTTGTAACACGGCATCTCCATTGTTTATACTCCTCTAGGTAAGGAGGCATTGCCACAAAGTATTTTTCAAACCTAGTTTTCAATTTTGCTTGTTTTTCATTTTTTAATAGTGGTCTATTGGGATTGTAGATTGCTAAAACAAGACAATAAACGGTTAGAATACCCAAAATTGCGTAACGGATCATTTCTTTATTTAACGAGCTTATCATCATTGCGGTTGGAATAGCCATTAACATAAATAATGGTACTTGTAAACGCATATGCCAAGGTTGCCATTTGAGAATAAACGTGAATACAAAGAAAGTGAAAAGACAAAATAGGATTGTATAAGTAAATGTTGGGTTATGTTTTTTTCGATATACAATCCAATATAATAGTATAAAACCAAATAGTATAACTTGAAAAAAATTCGATACCTCATCTTCGTTGTGATTCCAATTGTTCATTTTAAATTGGATACCATTGTACGAATACTTTTTGTCCGAAATAGGAATTTTTGTTATTAAATGTGCTTTTTCAACAATTTGATTCGTTAAGTTACTTGTTACGGGAGTACTCATATGTATCCCTATATTTTTTACAATCCCTATTAACGTACTTTTTGTAGAGATATTTTCATTAAAATAGTTGTCCTCTGATGCACCAAAAATATCGTTAGAAAGTTTGTAATTTCTATAATAATGAGAGAAAGGAATAGTTAGGCTTAAAGCAATGACGAGTATAAGTAAAGGGGTGTCTTTCAAAAAAACAAAATGTTTTTGATAAATACTTCGTATTAATAACAGTACCCCTAACCCCATAATTGGAATAAGATAAACAAATGCAGTTCCTTTGGTTAGTAATGCACATCCAATACTTAACCCAAGCAATAGTGCATTTATAGTGTTTTTACGTTTAAAAAAAAGAATTAAAAAATAAAGGATACAAAGAATAAAAAAACCAACTACAATATCATTTTGTGTAGCGGTAGCCTGCATGAATATACTTGGAGTTGTAATAACTAACACACAAGCAATATTTCTGGTCTTTTTTTCTATTTTTAATAGTAGCATCAGGAGGTTTACTACCCCAAGCGAAGCTATTAGGAAAAATAATTGCAAACTATTTGCGAAATAATCTGCTCTATTTAATAAACAGATTTGACCAATCATCCATTCTGCTAAAGGAGGTTGATATATCTGTCTATAAATATGCGTTGGATAAGGTTCAATAGATTCATTCATTACCCAATGTGCAATTCTAGCCATGTGATAGGTCATCGAATCCCAATTGTTAGGGGGATACAAAATTCCTTGAATGAAAAGTAAAATGGATAAACTTCCTATAAACCAAATTATTTTTTTGTTTGAAACATAGAGAATTTTATAGTTATTCCAATCGAATAATTTCTGTTTGAAAGAAAGGAATGTAAGTAAGCTGCATAAAATTGACCAAAAATATATCGAAGAACTACTATTGTAAGCCTCGAAAAAACTAGAGATTTCCGTTATTAGTATTGTTGCTATCCCAAAAAATATTCCTGTAAATAAAAATGCTAGAGATATAGAACCTTTTTTATGAAAGAAAAAATTGATTGAAAGTAAAAAGAAAATAAATAATAGAAAAACAAACATTATTTTATAGATAAGGTTATTTAGGTGATGACATTACTTCCCATGCATCTCTGCAAAATGACTGTAAAAATACGGGATCGTTTCAATTCCTTTGTAATAATTAAATAAGCCGTAATGCTCATTCGGGGAGTGAATTGCGTCACTGTCTAATCCAAATCCCATCATGACTGTTTTTAAACCGAGTATTTTTTCAAATAAAGCTACAATCGGAATACTACCACCGCTTCGAACTGGAATTGCTGGTTTTCCGAAGGTTGTTTCGTATGCTTTACTTGCTGCTTGATACGCTATAGAATCAACCGGAGTAACTACAGGGTCTCCTCCATGGTGTGGTGTAACTACTACTTTTGTTCCTACAGGTGCAATGCTTTCAAAATGTGATTTAAATAATTCGGTGATTTCGTCTGGAACTTGATGCGGTACCAAACGCATGGATATTTTAGCATACGCTTTTGAAGCAATTACCGTTTTTGCTCCTTCACCAGTATATCCTCCCCAAATTCCATTGACATCTAGGGTTGGACGTATCGAACCGCGTTCCATGGTAGAATAACTATCTTCTCCATATACATTCTCAATGTTTAAGGCTTTGCAGTAGGCATCGTGACTGAAAGGTGCTTTCGCCATTTCGTCTCGTTCTGCGCGCGTTAGTTCTTCTACTTTGTCATAAAATCCTGGAATCGTGATGTGGTTATTTTCGTCGTGCAAAGAAGCAATCATTTTGCTTAGAATATTGATCGGATTTGCAACACACCCACCATATAAACCAGAATGTAAATCGCGGTTTGGTCCTGTCACTTCCACTTCTACATAACTTAGACCTCGCAGTCCAGTAGTGATGGAAGGAGTATCGTTAGCTAACATCCCAGTATCCGATACTAATATGATATCTGCTTTTAAGAGTTCTTTATATTCTTCGATAAATGTACCCAAATGCACACTTCCAACTTCTTCCTCTCCTTCAATCATGAACTTCGCATTACATGCTAATTCTCCCGCTTGTACCATCGCTTCAAAGGCCTTCACATGCATAAACATTTGACCTTTGTCATCGCATGCACCTCTAGCAAAAATTGCGCCTTCCGGATGAATAGGGGTAGTTTTAATCACCGGCTCAAACGCTGGACTATCCCATAATTCCAATGGATCTGCAGGTTGTACATCGTAATGTCCGTAAACCAATACGGTTGGTAACGTTGGATCGATAATTTTCTCCCCATATACAATAGGGTAGCCTTTTGTAGGATAAATAGTAACGTTTTCCGCACCAGCACGTGTCAGGTGATCCGCTACCGATTTCGCCGCGTCGTTAACACTTGTTGCGTATGCAGGATCTGCAGAAATGGAAGGAATACGTAATAAATCGATTAGTTCGTTCAGGAATTTTTCCTTGTTATTTTGAATATAATTTTGAGTGTTTTGCATGGTTGATTTTTTTTTGTAAAAATAGACAATAAGATAAAAGAAGAAAAGAAAAAAGAGCGTTTCACTCAAAGACCTTGAATTTACTGTCTGTGTTCTTTTGTCTTTAAGTCTTTTGTCTTGTGTTTCGGTTTACCATAAATACCCCGCCCAGAATGACGAACATGGCAATTACTTGCGTGTAATTTATTGTTTCCCCATCGTATAAACCAAAAAATAGCGCGACAATTGGAATGATGTAGGTTACACTACTCGCAAAAATGGTGGAGGAAATTGCGATTAACTTATTAAAATAAAATAAAGCGATTACCGTTCCTACGATACTAAGTATTGCAATAAATCCTAGTCCTTCCCATGCCTTTGGTGTGTGTTGCAAGAAACCGATGGCGCCACTTAGATATAGGAGGATGACACTTGGTATTAAGGTGGTTCCGAATGCAATGGAGGCAATTTCGATGGATTTGTAGTGTGTTAATTTATATTTAATCACATTTAC
>CANFRV010000018.1 GCA_947449575.1 Flavobacteriales bacterium | reverse complement strand
TACTTCGTTACTCTACGTAAAACCGCACGTAAATACTCTTCTTCATGCTTATTTTCGCTGAAAAAGCGAAACGCAATTACGAAGAAATTTACAGCTACTTCTTTAAAATATCCAAACTTTCAAGCTTCATAACTATTCATTATTCATTCAAAAAATCAATATACTAGAATTTCCCCACAAGTTTTAGGTTTGATCCGATAAAACCGCATTTTATAGAAAATCACTAATGCCTTACAATTTGATTCATCAAGGCAGCCATACTATACCTACTTGTTTAAAAATTAACACATTATTGTAAATAGCATTATAAAAAGATTAATTAATAGTTGTAAATTTGTCAATAAATTATTAAGTAGTTAGTAAAAAATTATTTAACAAGAAGAACCTCAATAAATTAGCAACCATTAAGTATTTTTGACGTTCTATTAAAAAATTAACACCTTTCAAATGAAACGAAGAAAAACAAGTGTAAATATTAATAGGATTATTATCCTATTCTTTTTCTTTACTGTTTACAAAGGCACTTATTCTCAAATAGTTATTTCTAATCAAGGTGCCCCTGCGGCGACAATCATTTCAGGATTTATTGGTGTGGGATTAACAATTTCAAACCCAGTCATTACTTGTCCTTCTGTAGCATATGGAACTTTTTCCGGAGGTTCAGGAATCGGAGTTACAAACGGTGTTGTGCTTACAAATGGAACGGCAAGTCAATTGGCTAATCCTGAGAGCTTTTTTATGAGCACAAGTAACGGCACTACTTGTTCAGACCCTCAATTAATTGCTCTTGATCCTTTAGCAACGAATGATTGTTGTATTTTAGAATTTGATGTAATACCTTCTTGTAATTCGTTAACGATTCGCTTTGTTTTTGGTTCTGAGGAGTATCCCAATTTTGTGGCATCTTCATTTAATGATGCTTTTGGATTCTTTGTCACAGGCCCAAATCCTGCAGGGGGAAATTATACAAATAAAAACATTGCGCTTGTTACAGGCTCCACAATATGTAGTATTAACAATGTAAACTCGACTACGAATGCAGGGTTTTATGTGGATAATACTGGTGGAACTCAACTTCCTTTTGGTGGTTATACTTCTGCCATTACATCCTCTTTAAGTGTCACGCCTTGCCAATCATACCATTGGAAAATGGCAATTGCTGATGCGTTAGATCACTCTTATGATTCTGGTGTTTTAGTTGATTTTTTGCAATGTGGGACAGTTCTTTCAGCAACAGCAACGGCAACCGCACCAACCTGTGGCGCAACGAATGGAACGGCAACGGCAAGTGCAACCGCAGGAATGGGAGCATTAACATATACATGGTCACCCGCGCCAGGTGGTGGGCAAGGAACAGCAAATGCAACGGGTTTAACAGGTGGTGTAACGTATACTGTGACGGTGAATGATACTTATGCGTGTACTACCGCAGCTACAGCTACTGTTACCGTTCCTGCATCTGCAGGTGGGCCAGTTGTAACGAATTCTCCATTAACACAAACAATTTGTTCAGGAAGTAGCACTAGTTTAGTGAATTTAACCGCAAATATGGTTGGAAGTACTTTTACATGGACAGCCACTGCGACCCCTGGAGTTAGTGGTTTTTCAGCAAGCGGAACCTCTACCATTCCGGTTCAAACCATCACTAATTCTGGTAGTACAAATGGTACAGTCACTTATTCAATAACTCCTACAGCAGCAGGTTGTCCAGGAGCCGTCACCAATTATATAGTAACCATTTTACCAGCAAAAACACCTACATTTGCCGCTATAGCTAACCCCTGTCAAAACGCAACTGCTCCTGTAATACCGACAAGTTCAACAAATGTTCCACCAATTACCGGTACATGGTCGCCCGCAGTGAGTACAGCTGTTTTAGGAACGACAGTGTATACTTTTACCCCAACGGCAGGCCAATGTGCGACAAATACAACTTTAAACATTACCGTAAGCACCCCTGTAACGCCAACTTTTGCTGCAATTGCTAACCCCTGTCAAAACGCAACTGCTCCTGTAATCCCTACAAGTTCAACTAATATTCCCCCAATTACCGGTACATGGTCGCCCGCAGTAAGCACCGCGGTTTTAGGAACAGCAGTATATACTTTTACTCCAACAGCAGGCCAATGTGCAGCAAATACAACTTTAAACATTACCGTAAGCACCCCTGTAACGCCAACTTTTGCTGCAATTGCTAACCCTTGTCAAAATGCCACTGCTCCTGTAATCCCAACAAGTTCAACTAATATCCCCCCAATTACAGGAACATGGTCTCCTGCAGTAAGCACGGCGGTTTTAGGAACAGCTGTATATACTTTTACTCCAACAGCAGGCCAATGTGCAGCAAATACAACTTTAAACATTACAGTAAGCACACCTATCACGCCTACTTTTGCTGCAATTGCTAACCCTTGTCAAAATGCCACTGCTCCTGTAATCCCAGTAAGTTCTACCAATATCCCCCCTGTTACCGGAACATGGTCGCCCGCAGTGAGTACTGCAGCATTAGGCACTATCGTTTACACTTTTACTCCAACGGCAGGCCAATGTGCGACTAACACAACTTTAAATATTACAGTCAGCACGCCTGTAACGCCCACATTTGCAGCAGTAGGTAATCCTTGTCAAAATGCCACGGCGCCTGTAATCCCTACAAGTTCAACTAATATTCCCCCAATTACAGGAACATGGTCTCCTGCAGTAAGTACGGCAACATTAGGAACATCGAGCTATTTATTTACCCCGACCGTTGGTCAGTGTGCGTCAACGACCACATTAACTATTACAGTAAGCACTCCAGTAACTCCAACGTTCTCAGCAATCGCAAATGTTTGTCAAAACTCAGTAGCTCCCGTATTACCTCTCACATCTATTAACGCAATATCGGGTAGTTGGGCGCCTGCAGTAAGCACTTTGACTGCTGGAACTACTATCTACACCTTTATGCCTACGACAGGTCAGTGTGCTATTACTACTACCACACAAATTACTGTAGATCCTGAAATCATCCCAACATTTGCCCCGATAGGTAGTGTTTGTCAAAATGCAACCGCACCTGTAATCCCAACTAATTCAACTAACATTCCGCCAATCACAGGGTCTTGGTCACCCGCAGTAAGTACCGCAACTTTAGGAACCACGATCTATACATTTACGCCTTCAGTAGGTCAATGTGTTACGAATGCAACCTTAAGTATAGCTGTTACAACTCCTATAACCCCCATTTTTTCGGCGATTCCTGATTTATGTCAAAATGCGCCACCCCCAGTTTTATCTACAAGTTCTCTTAATAGTCCGCCAATAGTTGGAACATGGTCTCCTACTGTTGATGTTTCAATTCCTGCGACCACTGCCTATACATTTACACCCGCAATCGGTCAATGTGCTGCTAGTGCGACATTAAATATTGTTGTTAATCCGTATCCAACATTAGTTGTTTTTCCTCCTGCAGCTGTTTGTTTTCCCGCGAAAGTAGACTTGACATTGCAAGAAGTAACAGCTGGTAGTACAGGTAGCATCTATTATAGCGCAAGTTCAACCGGTTTGCCACATTTAGGAAATCCGTCAGCTATTTCAGTTTCTGGGACCTATTATATTATTAGCGAAAATAATTTTGGATGTGAGGTTATTTTACCTGTTAACGTTGTGGTTGAACCTTCTCCTCAAGCAGAGTTTATACCAACACCTTCAACGCTTAATCTTTATAATTTATCTAGTACAATGGTGAATAATTCTGTTGGAGGGGAGTCTTATCAATGGTTTTTTATGGATGGGGGAACTTCTGCAGAAATCAATCCAACGCACATTTTTCCAGATAGTATATTTGGAGAGCAATTAATAACCTTGATTGTGACATCTATAAATGGATGTGCAGACACGACTCAAAAGGTGGTAATCATTAATGATGAATTAATTTTCTATGTGCCCAACACATTCACTCCAGATGGTGACACATATAATCAAACATTTCAACCGATTTTCACTTCTGGTTATGATCCACTTGTCTTTTCAATGTTGATTTATAATAGATGGGGAGAAGTTGTTTTTGAAACTAATGACGCCTCCATGGGTTGGGATGGAACCTTTGGAGAGAATGGAAACATGGTTCAAGAAGGTATTTATACATGGAAAATAGAGTTTAAAACAAATAAAAAAGATAAACACCAACTCGTTACTGGGTCGGTGAATATTTTAAGGTAAATATCAGTCGAACTCAGGTTAATAGAGTATTTATTATTTTAAATTAATTATTATGACCACAATAGAAATAGCAGGAATGGTGTCATTATTAGCAGTTGGTATTACTTTTTTTGGAATAATGTATCATAATGACAAAACAAATGAATACACAAAAGAAGATTAATTTCAGGTGAAATTTCTTTTTGATAGTTCCATTTCTAAGAACAACTTGATTATACTTCCCTAAAATAAAATATCAGTCGAACTCACGTTATTAAACATACCTATCACTGACAGCAATCATCTATTAATTTTTATAGTTGTATTATCCTTGTTCTGAAGTAATAATTAATATTTTACAGATGAACAGATTAGTCGTATTAACCCTTCTCGGATCAAACCCGAATGTTGTGGGGAGCTAGAAAAATTACTTTCAAATCTACTACTCTCATATAACCATCAAATCAACTTCTATTTTCATTTCCTCACTTTTCCTTGATGAAAAGTAAGCAAAAATCAAGGATCTTTCCAAGGAATTTTTTACTCCATTCCATTTCGTAAAACCGTACGTAAATACTTTCCTTCACGCTCTCTTTCGCTGAAAAAGCGAAACGCGATTACGGAAAAATTTACAACTAATTCTGTGGAAAGACCATTTCAACTTCACTTCGAAATGAATTTAATTAGTGACTCATTTTTTTGATGTTTTATAATAGTATCACCATCTTTTGGTATTGATCCCCCTTCTCACGATTACCGCTTTTTCAATTGTTATTTTTGGAGTTCTAAGTGAACATGATTCTGATGGGGAATAGAAAAGTTACACAGGATGATTTTCTTCCGTCATTGACGCTCTGCTAGGAGTATTATGTTATCAATGTATGCTGCGCAGAAACACGATGAAGAACCTCTTAAATAATGATAATAATCATAGTTAATAGTTTAGCAATCAATTAATATTGTATACGTTCATAGTGAGGGGGCTTCGATGAAAAGATAAATTTACTAAAAGACAATACAGATGATAAAAACAATTCTCGTTCCGACAGATTTTTCTTCAAATGCTAAAGTAGCATTGAATTATGCTATTAAGTTAGCAAAAATTGAAACGTCAAAAATTATTTTATTTCATGCCTATCATCTCGCCTATTATAGTGGAGATGTGACGCCAGAATTAATTCCAGAATTAAATTTAGTGGCTGAGAAAGAACTTGATAAGCGATTATTATCGTTGAGTAAAAAGGTCGAAAAAGAGCACGGAATAATTTGTGAAGCATTTATGCAACAAGGTTTGTTTGTGGACATCATTGAACAAGTCATAAAAAAGAAAAAAGTATCACTAATTGTAATGGGAACCAAAGGGAAAACAGGTCTTGAGGAAATTCTTATGGGAAGTAATACGACAAAAGTTATTCAAGAGGTTTCTTGCCCTGTTATAGCTGTTCCGGAAAAAGGAAAGCATTCCGCCATCAAGAAAATTGTTTATGCGACAGATTATCATTCAATGGATGTGGCTTCGTTAGAGTTTTTGATAGATATTGCCAAGGATTCGAAAGCACATATTGATGTTGTCCATTTTGTTGATGAAAACGCAGCGAAAGAAAAAGTAGACCATCTATCTGTTTTTGAGAAGAAAATGGGGAAAAGAAATAATTTTAAAAACATTTCATATAAACTACTTGACGGCTCAGAAATAGATCAAACGTTTGATACGTATATTAAAAAGGAATCGATTAATTTAATTGGAGTTTCAACAAAACATAAGACTTTTTTGGAACGTGTTTTTGGCAAAAGAAGTGTCACTAAAAAACTTTTAAAACATTCAAATATTCCATTGATTGCGTTTCATCACAAGAAATAGAAAACAGTACACTATCATTTGCTATTATTGTTGCAGGAAGTGGTTACCCTCAGCAATACTTTAAAGCCTCGGATTAGGGAGGCTTTTTTGTTTTTATAGGTAGAAATAATTGAGAGAGATCCCCAGGAATAAATTATTAACACAGAATATGATGTTATTATGGCTTCAAGGGTAAATTTAATTTAGAGGATTAATAGGATACAATCTTTTTAAGAGATAATTTTGCTTTGTATATAAAAGTAATTTTATGAAACTAGGTTTATTTATCACCCTATTTATAAGTTCATTCTCTTTTTCTCAAGATGAATTGCCGTCTACAACAATGTCAAAAAAAGGAAGTTTTTATGTCTATTGGGGATGGAATAGAGATCTGTATTCCACGTCAGATTTAGCATTTAAGGGAAATGATTATAATTTTGTTCTACATGATGTTGCCGCAAAAGACAGACAAAGTAAGTTAGACGCGAATATTTATCTAAACCCAATGAACTTAACAATTCCGCAATACAATGCAAGAGTTGGATACTTTATTTCGAATAACTATTCTATTTCAATAGGGGTTGATCACATGAAATATGTGATGTCTTCTCCACAAATGACAACGATTTCGGGAAATATTTCAAAATCAGGGACCGCATTTGATGGGGTTTACGATAACAGCCCCCTTAAAATTGATCCTTCGTTTTTATCATTTGAGCATACTGATGGGTTAAATTATATTAATTCAGAAATTAGAAGATCAGATAAGTTATTTGAAAAAGGGAAGTGCAAGGTTTATTTTTCAGAAGGTTTTGGCGGAGGAGTTGTTGTGCCGAGAACAAATTGCACGTTAATGGGGAATCCAAGATATGATCAATTTCATTTAGCCGGTTTTGGTTTGTTAGCGTTTGTGGACTTAAATATTGAGTTTTATGATCGATTCTTTTTTAGAACAGAGTTTAAAGCTGGTTTTATTAATCTGCCAAGTGTTAGAACGACTATGTTTGAAGCGGATAGAGTGAAACAGCATTTTTCTTTTTTAGAATCAACAATGGTGTTAGGGGTGAACTTAAACACAAAAAAGAAGAAAAAATAATTTACAACAAAAAATACAGCCATGAAATTATTTGTTTTTATTTCCTTATTATTTTCCTTGGTTGCCTGCAGACCAGAGAAGACATTAAATAAAAAATTAGACGGAGAATGGAAATTATCAACGATTAACGGGGAAGCGCTTCCTGCTAATTATTCTGAGAAACTATTGTTTGTTAAAGATGGTGTTGAAGGTGATATAACAATTACAAAGGTGGAAAATGGGCTAACTACTATAAAAACAGGAATTTATTCTTTATTGAAAAGTAGTACAATGACACTTGCCTTCCCAAATAATAGTTCAGAATATCCTTACGATACGGATGTTTTTGAAATTAATAGCTCCACGAAATCAGAGTTGAAATTAACAAAAAGAAGCGACCCTAAAGTATTCGTTTATTTGAAATAATCCCCCCTTGTTTCCTATTTTGATATTTTAACTATCAGAATTAAACCTGAATACTAATACATATCATTTTTTTATGTTGCTATAATCAATACTATTGATGGCACCAAACATAAAAAGGTAATGATAACAAGTCCAGAGGAGGCCGTAAAATGCATACGATCAAATGATAATGTTTTTATTCATTCAGCCGCTGCTGTGCCTTCGCGATTAGTTCAAGCCATGACAAATCGTTCATCTGAACTTAAAAATGTGAGAATTTTTTCAATGCACACAGAAGGAAATGCACCCTATGCCCATAAAGACATGGCAGCTTCTTTTTTAGTCACTCCTTTTTTTATTGGGGAAAATATTCGTGAAAACATTCAAGCGAATCGCGGCAGTTATATCCCTGTTTTTATGAGTGAAGCACCCGCCTTGTTTCGGTCTAAAAACATTCCTTTAGACGTAGCTTTAATTTCTGTTTCACCTCCTGATAAACACGGTTACTGTTCATTAGGAACATCCATAGATATTTCTTTAGCAGCTGTGCAAACGGCTAAAATTATTGTGGCACAGATAAACAGGTTTGTTCCAAGAACGCATGGAGATGGATTTATTCATATTTCAAAAATTCATTTTGCCATTGAAGAAAACACAGCATTACCTGAAGTTACAGGTCACTCAACAACCGCTATTGAATTAAAAATCGGAGAAAATGTTTCTAATTTAATCGAAAACGGGGCCACGCTGCAAATGGGAATTGGCGCTATTCCGAATGCGGTGCTAGCTTGTTTAACGAGTCACAAAGATTTAGGAATTCATACAGAAATGTTTTCGGATGGTATTTTACCTTTGGTTGAGTCTGGTGTCATTAATTGTTCTAAAAAGGTAAAACATTGCCATTCAATTGTTGGTTCATTTGCTATAGGAACAAAAAAATTATATGATTTTATAGACGATAATCCTTTTATTAAAATGCTAGATTTTGCATACGTAAACAATGTAGAAGTCATCCGAAAAAATCCCAAAGTTACAGCGATTAATAGTGCTATTGAAATCGATTTAAGTGGCCAAGTGTGCGCAGATTCTATAGGGAAGAAAATGGTGTCTGGCGTGGGTGGTCAAATGGATTTTATTCGAGGGGCTTCTTTGTCTGAGGGAGGAAAGCCTATTATTGCAATTGCTTCCACAACGATTATGGGAGAGTCTAAGATTGTTCCTTATTTAAAAAATGGTGCTGGTGTTGTTACCACAAGAGCAAATGTACATTGGGTAATTACCGAATATGGCGCGGTGAATTTATTTGCCAAATCGTTGCATGAGCGAGCAAAATTATTAATCAGTATTGCGCACCCTAACCATAGAGAATGGTTGTCAAAATCTTTTTTTGATGAAGGAATTTGATTTTCTGATTGTTATACCAAATGTAATTATTAAATAGTAGTTCATCTTTGGTGAATCGTTTTTATAAGAAAGATTTATGGTATTTTTGTTTAATATTAATTCTTTAAGATATCCCCGTATTTTTTGTCACAACTTTTTTGACTTTTCTTAATCACAGGGCTTTAAAAAAGGGATTTTTATAGTTAAACAAAAAAATGAGTATGAAAAATATTTTTTGTGTAGTTCTCCTTTTGGGACTTTTTATTTCTTGTAAAAAAGAAGAAAAACTTCCTGCGATTGACAACGCAGTTGATTTAGATGGAACATTAATCAATGATTCTAGCTTAGTATTCCCAGAAAGATTTTTATTATCGTCGGCAATTCCTTCTCCGACAGCTGCAGACCTTAGCAAACCCGTTTTAATTGCGGTGCATGGTTTTACAGCCACTACTTTTGAATGGATTGAAATGAGAGATTATGCCAAAAAAGAGGGTACATTTCTTACTTCTCTTGTACTTCTAGGTGGTCATGGACGTGATTATGCTGATTTTAAAGCGGCCACTTGGGCTAATTGGCAACAACCCATCATTGATGAGTACACAAAACTGAGAGCATTGGGATATACCAACATTAATTTTATTGCTTCTTCCACAGGATGCCCGCTTGTTTTAGAAGCAATTTATTCGGCAAAATTAGAAATGGATGTTTTGAATGATGTGTTTTTTATCGATCCTATCCTTGTTCCAGCGAATAAAACGTTGTCGATCATTAAAGTGGTTGGACCGTTGTTAAAATTTTCTGCTACTACAATGGAAGCAGGTGAAAATGGTTTTTGGTATAAATATCGTCCATACGAAGCATTAGATCAATTGAATACGTTAGTGAAGAAAGTTCGAAAGAAAGTGGAACATGGAGTTGTTTTGCCAGGAAAAGTGCACTTAACGGTCTATAAATCTAATCAAGATGGTTCGGCAGATCCTATCAGCGCTTCTATTTTATACAAAGGAGTGAAGCACAATGATGGTTCAGAAATCGATGTGTCTGTTGAAAAATCGAATTTGCATGTTTTTACGCGATTAAAAGGTAGAAACACTATTACTGACGCGGATGTTCAGTTGCAACAAAAAGTTTTCCTTACTATAAAAAATGCATTATGAAATTGATTCTTAGTAGTATAATAATTTTCTTTGTTACAGCTATTTCTTTTGGACAAGTAGAATGTTTAGCCGTTACTTCCGATAGCGCACATTATAGTTCTTTTGAGTTAGGTGTTCGTTGCAAAAAATTTGTTGGATTTTATTGGGAGAATGGAATCTCTGGGGAACTGCATTCTCCAAAAGGATTAAAGAACAAACTTTCATTGGGGTTTAATATCGCTTCTTCTAAAGTAGGTTCTGGTATTACGGGGTATGAAATTCCAACTTTCGTAGCAGAAGTTTCTCTTATCAAGTATTTGCGCGATTCAAAAAAATTGAAACCTCTTTTCCGCTTAAATGTGGGGTATGCCTATGCTAATTATGGCTCAGACAAATTTTCTTCTATTCCAAATAGTGCCACCTTATTGTCATTAGAAACCGGAATTAGTTATTCGTTACCTTGCTCTTTAAGGCTTGTCGCTGGTGGCGGGTATAATATCATCAATGGAAACGGGGTAAAAGGATTAGGTACGGTTTATCCATTTTACGGACAATTTTCTATTTTTTATAAGTTGAAATAAAAATCGCCGTTCGATAATTATTTTTTTGTCTGTCTCTTTATCTAAACCGTTTATGTTGTTTTTGAGGCAATTATTCCTTTGAGAATTCGGTTGTTGTTCAACTAATTGTGGTAATTTAGTGCAAGAACTCCTGCGTTTTTTGTGCGATTTTGTGCATGTATTCGTCGGGTTAAAATTATTCAAATGAAAGAAAAAGAAGGTTTTATGCGAGAAGCAATTCGCTTGTCGATAGAAAATATGCGAGCAGGAAATGGTGGCCCTTTTGGAGCAGTTGTTGTGAAAGATGGAAAAATAATTGCACGAGGGTTTAACCAGGTTACTTCTAGCAATGATCCGACAGCACATGCGGAAGTTGTTGCCATTAGAGAAGCGTGTAAAGTGCTGAATAGCTTTCAATTGGAGGATTGTGAAATATATACGAGTTGTGAACCTTGTCCCATGTGTTTAGGCGCGATTTATTGGGCAAGACCTTCTAAAATGTATTATGCAAATACCAAAAAGGACGCAGCAAACATAGGATTCGACGATCAATTTATTTATGAAGAGCTCGACTTACCCTTAGATAAGCGACAATTAGCAGCAGAGCAATTATTACAAGACGAAGCTATCGTTGCGTTTAAAGAGTGGGAAGAAAAAATAAATAAAATTGAATATTAACCTGAGTTCAGTGACGTCTTTCGAAATTGCAAACTATTGATACTGAATCAGCCTTCGGTTTTCCGTATTTTAAAAAATCTATTAGTTTTGCTACCACTATGAAGCATATTATCAAATCAAACAAATTCATTTTTCTTACTTTAAGCATCCTATTGAGTGTTTCAACTTGTTTTACTCAATCGCTTCAATCAGTTCCTATTAGTGGAAAAGCGTACAATGAAAATTATACAAGACGAATTTTCAACACGACCGATTTTGACAGTTTAGTTTCAAAAAGTGAAGCTTTTTCTGGATTAGCGAAAGTTGAAAAAATAAATATTGGTGCGCAGTCTCCACCGTATTACAGTTATTCGAAAACAGAATTTTGGCCAAAAGGTGCTTGGGGAAGAAATTATGAAGACAGTCCAGATCTTTCAGAATGTAATCCAGGTGATGTAAGTGGAGAAGGGAAAGTTCAAAGTAATGGAAACTACACCTTTTTCAAAAGCGATTTGGCTTGCTACCCCTCAATAAGAGACGCTTCATTTTTCTTGCAAGGACACATTCACATGTACTTAACAGGGTATAATTCCACTAGAAATGAGACGAAAATGAAAGATGGAATTGATTATTTACTAAATGAGCAAATTAAAAAAGGAAAAAATGCTGGAGGAAATATTTGGTGGTTGAAACGAAAAACCCCCAGTAGTGTAGACATGTCAAAAAACAAATGTGACGATTATGAAACTAGTCATGCATTGGCCGTTTTATCTGAATATTATTTATCAAATTACAACTACAGAAGAACGGAAGTATTTGCTGCAATTGAACTTTCAGTAAAATTCATGACGACAAGGGTATCGTATGATAATTCCAAACGAAAGCTTTTGCATGTAAATAACAATACAAGAGGATTGGCTTTATGGAGTTTGTCATTGGCATATAAAGCAACGAAAAATGTCAAAATTTTAAATCTCGTCAAAGAAATAAACAGACTACTCATAAAAGATCAAAGTACTGACGGACAGTGGAGAACAGGAGGAAAAGAAGAGCCTGCCGATATTTCAGGAAATGGAATTAAAGTAGTTTTACAGCACGATCAAAAAATATTTTATCACTTTATGGCATTGAGAGGATTGGTTGAAACTTTTTCTATACTCGCAGATAATGATCCAGATAAAAAAGCAGTTTATGAAGCGATAAACAAAGCGTTAAACCATGTAATTGAAGCACGTGTTTTTTATGATGCTCCATTTATTCCAGAAACGGATCCCGCGAATAGAAATCTCTTAAACAAAGAATTTAGACTACGATACTATTACAAAGATGATGATGGCTTATCTCTTTGTGCTTGGTCTGTTTACAGAGATGAAATTGAAAAATACATTGAAACACTTGCAAAACTTTCCTATTATTCGCAAAGTAGCATCTATTATTCCGAAAAAGATCATATCTATATCAAAAATTTAACAAATAGAATGGCAAAGGGATTAAAAAGTACGAATCAAAATTTTATAAAGGCAATACCTATGTATTCGAATTATATGAATGCAATTGACAATAATTTGAAAATATTGACCTGGTAAAATAGATGTACATTTATCCCTGATTGAAAAATACGAAGTGATGACGGACTTTAATTAATTCGTATCTTTGCCACATGTTAAATGTAAGTCAAAACAACGATACAATCTGCGCTTTATCCACGGCAAATGGAATTGGTGCTATTGGTTTAATTAGAATTTCTGGAAAAGAAGCTTTATCGATCGTTTCTAGTATTTCTTCTAAGGATTTAACAGAAAAAAACTCACATACAGCTCATTTCTCTCTCGTGAAAAATAGCGCAGGGGAAATCATCGATGAGGTAGTAATTACTATTTTTTCGAAAGGAAAAAGTTTTACCGGGGAAGAAATCGCTGAAATTGGTTGTCATGGTTCACCTTTTATACAACAACAAATAATACAACTTTTAGTAGCAAATGGCTGTCGAATGGCAGAACCAGGAGAATTTACTATGCGTGCGTTTATGAATGGTAAAATGGACCTTTCACAAGCAGAAGCAGTGGCAGATTTAATTGCCTCTCAATCGCGAAATGCACACAACATCGCCATGAAGCAAATGCGCGGTGGATTTTCCAATGAATTGAAAGATATCCGCGAAAAACTAATCAATTTTGCGAGTTTAATCGAATTAGAGTTGGATTTTGGAGAAGAAGATGTACAATTTGCCGACCGCACGCAATTAAATAAAATGGTCAATGATGTGTTAGCATACATCCAACGGTTAGCGAAATCATTTGACTTAGGGAACGCTATTAAAAATGGTGTACCAGTGGCCATCGTAGGCGCCCCAAATACAGGAAAAAGCACACTTTTAAACACGCTTTTAGGAGAAGACCGAGCGATCGTTAGCAATATAGAAGGAACGACACGCGACGTTATCGAAGAAACATTAAATATTAATGGAATTATTTTTCGATTAATTGATACCGCAGGAATCCGTGAAGGAGCTGAAACCATCGAAGCGATGGGAATCGAGCGTTCATTAGAAAAAATTAAATCGGCTCAAATTGTTCTTGTAATGAGCGATTACAGTGAAGAAGGTTCAAAAGTTGAAGGTCATTCTTCAATGGATACAAAAACTGCTGCCGAATGGGTGGAACAATTACAAACAGAATACCCAGAAAAGAAATTTTTATTGATTGGTAATAAAGCTGATTTAAGAAATATTTCTGAATCTGTCTCAACCTTAATCTCAACCTCAACCTTTATAGCTATCAGTGCGAAAGCGGGAAAAGGAATTGATGAGCTTCGATCTTGGATGGAAGAGCAGGTGCTAGGAAATTTTGATTTAGCAAACGATACGATTGTTTCAAATGCGCGCCACCATGATGCATTAACGAAAACGGAAGCTTCTCTGCAAAGCGCTAAAAACGGGTTAGAAAACGATGTTAGTTCAGATTTTGTAGCGATGGATATTCGACAAGCCATGTACCAGTTGGGAACCATTACAGGCGATATTTCAAGCGATGAGATTTTAGGGAATATTTTTAGTCGTTTTTGTATTGGGAAGTAACCACCGCAAAACAACACAAAACAGCACAAACAATTTCTTTGCAAATCCAACATAATCAACACTTTAAAGGCTGTTTGTGTTGAAAAGTTAATTGTGCTATATTGTAATTTTTGGATATCCTTGTGGCACAAATGTGGCACATAAAGGTATGTGTGCCACTAATGTGTCACTAAAAATTTCAAAAATGATAGCAAGTATTAAACAACGAAAATTAGCAGGAGGTAAATCAGCATTGTATCTCCATACATTTAACAATGGTAAAAGAGAAAGAAGGTCTTTGGAACTTTCGATTTATACTTCACCAATGAATGCTGACCAAAAAAGAGAAAACAAATTAACGATCGAACTTGCTGAACGCAAGAGAGCAGAAGCCATAATAGGTCTTCAGGATAAAAAAGCTGGCATTAGCCGAAAGGACTATAGCAAAGATAATTTTGTGGATTACTTTGAACGAAAAGGGCAGGAGCGTTTTGAGTCAAAAGGCAATTATGGAAATTGGGATGCTAGTTTAAAACACTTTATCAAGTGTTTTGGTAAAATAGTTCGGGTTCAAGAAGTTGACCTTGATTTGGCTAGTAGATTTCGAAATTATTTAGAATTTGAAGCCGAAACTAGACATGGAACGCCCTTGTTACAAAACAGCAGGCACACCTATTTTAATAAATTTAAGGCATGCGTTGGACAAGCCTTCCGAGAGAAAGTACTTAAAGATAATATTGCAGAATACATAGAAGGGTTTAAGCAAGGTGAAACGCACCGAGAGCATTTGACATTTGAAGAATTACAAACTTTGGCAAATACCGAATGTAAATATCCGATGTTGAAAAAAGCCTTTCTGTTTTCATGCCTGACAGGTATGCGCTGGTCAGATGTAAATAACCTACTTTGGAAAGATATTCGCCATTCTGAATCAAGAGGATACCAAATTGACTTTAAACAGAAAAAGACGGGCGGACAAGAATATTTGCCGATTAGCGAAACAGCACTTGCCTTATTACCTGAAAAAACAGATTTGAATGAGCGTGTTTTTAAAGGTTTAAAATATAGTGCCTATCACAATGTTGCATTATTTCGATGGATGGTTGACACAGGGATAAAAAAGCACATCACATTCCATTGTGCAAGGCACACCAATGCAGTTTTGTTATTGGAAAACGACGTAGATATTTTTACGGTGAGCAAACTGTTAGGGCACAAGTCCATCAGCACCACCCAAATATATGCGCAAGTTGTCGATAGAAAGAAAATAGAAGCAGTTAATTCTATTCCAAAACTCAACCTTTAAAATTTATTATTGACAACGAGGGCCCCGCCCCTTCTGAAAATCGATTAAAGTTGACAGACCTTGTCAATAATAAACATCTAATAATCAGTAGGATATATTAAAAAAGTTTCGAAATTTGCATTATGAATTCCGATAATTATTACTCGAAACCAATGTGGCAGTTCTCGATAGGAGAGTTTGAAACCCGTCTTAAAAAGATGGTTTCAACACTCATAGAACTGGCCGTGAAAAAGGCATTTGAGGAGCGGTCCAGCGAAGTTGCTGACACCTCCTCGGACACCCTAGATTTAAAAAAGACTTCCGAATTAACAGGTTTGAGTTCGTCAACCATTTATTCGAAAGTCAGTCGATTTGAAATGCCCTCCTTAACACGGGGGCGCCCCTTGCTTTTCAGCAAGAAAGAATTAATGACTTGGTTGGCATCAGGTCGTCCAAAAAATTATTTAAACCATTTAACTAAAAAATTATGATTTTAGAATCTTTAGTGATTGATCCGTTCAATCCATTTTTAAGATGTTGCCCCCATTGTGGTCGAAAATTTATTGCGGACCAAATGAGTAGAAAATTTTGTGTTGAATTCAATGGTATTTTCGATTATTGCAAGGATCATTTCCACAAACCGCGCATTCACGAAAAACTCATTCTGAGAAATCAAGTTGTAACCGCTCTGCAAGAAATAGAAATGCCCGGGCCGGCAAACAAGCACAAGGAGGTTCACGAAATGATTCATTGGTATTTAGAATTCGCTTTTGACAATGTCTCTTCTGAATTTGCTATTGGAGGTGAGTTTATAAAGCGCATTGACCTATGTGTGAAAGAGAATAAAAAACAGGTTGGAATAGAGGTTAAACTTACCCGTGAATTGGAAGGAGACTATTCCCAACATTTCAATGGATTGTTGGGGCAACTTTCCTACTACGAACTTATTTTTAAAAATAATCTCATTGTTACTTATGTCGGGGATTTATCGAATCGGACAAGATCACACTTCGAGAAAGTAAGTTCCGCCCTCAAGGAAAGGGGGATAATTGTCGTGAATATTCCTGAAAACTGGGAAGAACTCTAGTGATTCTCAAGGTAACCCGATAAGGACACAATAATCCCCGTGATGAAACGCTTTGCTTCGAAGATTCACGGGGATAATTATTTTATAAAATAATGTGATAATGTATTAGTTTTATTTATTTTAGTGTTTTTAAATTAATTAAACGAAAGATTTTATCACTTAGCTAACTTATTTGTGCGGATAAGCGATAATTTGTTTCGCTTACAAACAAGTTAGCGTAAATTGTTCATTAAAACACATATGAAACAAGATTTAAAATTTCAAACACTAATTCATTTATACTTCGGAAACGATGGCAATCACAAACGCAATGCTATTTTACGAGCCTACAGAGATTTTAATAGAACTTTAGAACTTGGCAACGAATCAAAAATTATCAGAGAAAAAAAGAAAAATGAAATTGCTAATTTATTAGAAATAGAGCTTTCAAAGCTACTTTTGAAGAGATTTGAAAATCAAGCTGCGTTTGATTCATTTCACAAAGAACTATCTATTCAAATCAGAAATAAATGGAAATTATTGTCATTTGGTCAGATACAAAAATGGATAAATATGACTTTAAAATATTGGCTTATAATTGGTGAATGTGGCATTCCCGGAATCGAAAAGAATTATGAGTATTTTCATATCCCAATAGATAGAATTATTAAGGAAAGAATTTTTAAAGAGCATAAACATAAATCTCCTTGGAGTAAAATAACCGATTACAAAGTTTACTTCAAATACCAAGAGGAATTTAGAAAATCATATTCAAGTGAAATTCCTATTATATTCGAATCAGAAATTTTTATTAAAATTAAACAATGAATAACATAACGCCATCAATACCATCGTTCGTTTTTAATTACTGGCGCCCATGGAAAGAAGGATCTAGTGTAATTGAAAGTTACCTAGATTACAGAAAAGACATTTCTTTAGTTAAATATGGAGCCGATACTGTTGGGAAATATATTCAATCAGCTTCTAAAGAACAGGTTAGCGCTATTAACAAAGTTGGTGATGATATTGGAAAAGGGTTAAATATTTTATCATTCTTAACTATTGAAAGCACAAAACAAACTGTAAACGCAATAAATAATTTAGGTGCTCAAATAGAAGACATATTTTCGAAAACAAATGATAGTTTAACTTTCATTAATAGGAAAATCGATATACAAATTGAACAACAAAAAATCAGCAATTTACTCCTTCAAAACATTTCAGAACTACTCAGAGTTCCTGACAGTGAAAAAGAAAGGCAACACTGTATAGAATTAGGCTTGAAATTTTTTGTTAATGCTCAAAATGACTCTGATTTATTTGCTGATGCTCTCGAAGAATTACTAAAGGCGGAAGCTTTAATGAAGCAAGATTATTTCGTGTTACATAGAATTGGTTGTATATACCTATATGCTGATAAATATATCAATCCAGAAAAAGCTTTAGAGTATTTTAAGAAAGCTGCTAAATATTCAAGTGTAGAAAGTGATCCAAAAGCAGTAAGATTAGTGAATGTTTTGATAACTAATTTTAATTCTCCAAATTCTGAGGTAAATAATTCTATTGAAAAACTTAAATTGTTAACCGCGGACTCTTTTGAAAAAGCTGCTTTTGCAGCTTATGTTCTCGGCGACTTTAATGAGGCGACTTTAAATCAAAATAAAGCCTTTAGGTATAACCCAGAGCCCAAAAATCAATTCTTGCTTTCTAAATACCAATTTCGCAATGGTAATGTTACTGAAGCTTTAGAAAATTTAGATCAAGCAATTGAATTAAACCCTCACTTTTTTGATGCAATTGTTCAATTATCTGATCTTGATATTGCTGGAGAGCCTCAAGTTGCCAGCTTACTTCAGGAAAAAAATAATAGAATAAATATTGAAATAGAAAACATAATTGGATTTGCAAAAAAAATAAAATCAAAAGTCTCTTCGGAAATAGCATCTGATCTAGAAAATCTAAAGATTGAATTATTGTATTCAAAAAAACTTTTAGACCTAAACAACAAAAGGGAAGAATTGATTAGTGTAGAGAACAAAACTAAAGAATTATTCGCTCAAATAGATGTGCAAATTAATAGATTAATTGACAGAAATCAATATAGGACTTTTAATGAATCAAAACGAAAATATTTAATTAATTCACTTACAGAACTTAAGAATGTTAATATTGAAGATGCAATCATTCATTTGAATAAAATTAGTGAAGATATAAGGATAGACTTTAAATCTGATTTATTTCATGAAGGCTTAATTGAAACAAAAGAGCGTGATTTTAAGAAACAAATTTTAATTATAGAGGAGACTATAATTGAAATTCAAAAAACAAAATTTTGCAACTTATCAGAAATTGAAATTCAAGAAATAATAACCGAGCTAAAAAAGTTAACGTGTCTTAATTCGTCGGAATTTTCCCATATTAAAAATAAATTCATCGAGATTCAGTCAATCATTGAGAAAGACAAATTAAAATTAGGTGTAAAATTTGCAGGTGGTATAGTTTTTTTTATTGACCAAAATGGCAAAAATGGTCTAGTGGTCGCCGAACATGATATTTCAGAAGCTCAAGAATATAACATGGTCGTAAATCACCATCAGTTAGGAAAAACTACAATAACAATGAAAGGCCATGCAAATTGGGGTGGAGCAGGAAGAATTGGCACAAGTGAAAAATTTGGCAGTGGCAAAAATAACACTCAATTAATAGTTGACAAAGCTAGTTGGAACTCTGGTTTTTTTAGTAAAAAACCAGCTCCAACCGCAGCTAGATTATGTACAGAGTGGAGTCACAATGGATATAAAGATTGGTATTTACCGAGTATTTTAGAATTAAAAATGATTTTTGAAAAAGGATATATAAAACACATTCCAAAAAAGGGTAAAAATGGCTTATTTGAAGAAGGACCTTCTTATTGGTCTAGTAGCGAAATTGATGGAGATCGTGCTTTATTTTACAGTGGTTTTACCGAGAGAGATAAGCCTAAAGATAGGATAGCTTATGTAAGAGCGATTAGATCATTCTAAACAACGATACCCTAACAGCGTGTAGGCAAAATTGCCTTGCTGCAGGCGCAGCGCAAGGAACCATCGCCTACACGTAGAACGTTATTCATCTTAAACTTATCAACACGCTAAAATCTTCCTAAATACCCCTTTAATATCTACTTTCATTACACGACACATTAGTGGCACACGCACAAAATAGCACTTCTACAACCCAATGAAATCAAGGGGTTCAGAGGTGGTATAGGATATTGTATTGGGAAGTAAGAATTTCCCCAATCTTCCTAAATTCTATCTTACTGAAAAGATTGAGCAGTACTAGATTCACGGCTATTCTTTTTAACCGTAAAAATGAAATAGAAACCAAGAATCAACAAACCTCCTACCATCCCTCCGAAGTGAGCCAAACAAGAACCATTGATTAAAGGACTGGGGGTCAAGAAGTCAGTGAGGTTATTGTAAAAAAGATAGAAGCCTAAGGCGAGAAAAAGGGCTTTTCTGTAATTTAAAATATTGAGGACGACATAGAATATAATTATTCCAAACAACGCGCCTGAAGCTCCATTCGATTTTGAGGTAACCCAATTGTATTCTTCTACTGCTACTTGCTGTTGTGGCGTCAACTTTTCGAAATAATTACTTGCTACTTGGTGTTTCTTGTTCAATTGAATCGTGTTTGGGTTGATACCCGTTAATTTAATTCTCTTTTCAACGGTCTCTTTATTAAGGTAATAAGAGTGATTTATAAAAAGAAATCCAATCCAGGCACAGAGAAAATAACTTATTATAAAGTTGCGAAATCCTACTTTTAATTCCATAAACGGAGAGAAAATCAATAAAAACAACACGTTAAAAATTATATGCGCAGGATGCGAAGAATGAACAAACATAAAAGTGAACAATTGATAAAAATGAAAGTGTTCAGAATACGTGGGGTAAATACTGAATATATATTGCAGTTCAATTCCCGTAACTAGATAGAAAATATAAGTTATGATTGCAACCACACAATTAATCAACACAATATATTTAACTGCGGGCGTTAACTTTTTAATGATTCGATTTTGAACGTAATTTAGCAATTTCATTATCTACCCTTTTTTAAAAATAACGTGCATCATAATTTTTGTTACGTAGGTATTTTTGATGCTGTTTTTTCTAAAATGGTTGGTTAATTCTGTTGAACAATAATTTTCGAATCCGCGTGCATTGGGGAAGTTTCAATTTATCGGATCATAGTTGGGCAGAACTAGCCAATCCATTTGTTGAAGTATGTAAAAAAGTGGGAGCCCCATCTCCGCTGCTGAGACCCTTCAATGTCAGCTAATAATACGTCCTATTTCTTTTTCGTAAAAATCGCATCCGTCAAGCCAGTATTGACTTTGTAATCCGTCAACGTTATGGTAATCACCCCTTTGTTGTTCGGTTTGGTTTTCTTTTCCGTTGTTGTTTTATTGATATCGGAGGCAATACTTTTCGGAAGTTTGAAGGCTTTCACGTCAATCTCGAAAACCAGTTGACTCGGTAAACCATACGTCACGTTGTCGCCATACATATAGGTCGTGGTGACCGAACCGTTGCTTTTGGTGGTGATTTGCGATTTCATTATTACCGAGCGTTTTGTGTCGACCCATAATTTTGCAAGTATAATTTCACTGCTTTCACCACTTGGAATGACGGTGATTAATTTTGTTAGGACGCCACCAATTTTGGCCGTGTCTCCAGCAACAGCTAAGTAGGATTTCTTGTTCGCTAGGAATGTATTGATTTCTGTGAATCCTTGCTTGGGTAGGATGACAATTCCCTTCGAAATTACTTTGAACTTATCTTTCTGCTTGAAATAGATAGTCGCTTTAGAAGGTAAGATTTTAATCATAGGAATGTTTGCTTTCACAGTAGCAGTCACCGTGTAATCGTTCACTGTATTCAGCTTCGTTACAACTTTACTCAGAATATCATTCGCTTCTTGAGCGATAACGCCAAATTGAACTGCGATGATTAAGATGGTAAGGAACTTTTTCATTTAGGATGTAATGTCTTTTTTATTGAATTTATATACAGCAATTGCTACGAGTATGATGTTGTGAACAACGAGAATGACAATCGATTGAATAATCGAAGAAAAAGGAATAGGATCTCGAAAGAAACTGCGCCAGGATGCCATATGTGTAGTGAAAAGATAGGGTTTAATATTGTCGAATACGGTAACATCCAGACTGCCAATGATGGTAAATAAAATAATGATGGCCATCGTGGAGACAATTGGTCCTATTGAGTTTTCTGTAAACGCAGACAAAGCAATGGAGAGTGTTGAAACGGTTAAAAGAGATAAGAATGCAACACAGAACCCAAGTCCAAAACGCCACAAAACATCGGCGTCTTGTAAGATGACTAAACCATCACTGTTGAGAACAATTAAATCACCCGTTCCAAAAATTTGTCGTGAAATGAATAAAGCAACAAATCCAAGCCATAATGTCAAAAACAAGGTATACATTGCACCAGCAATGAATTTCGATAAAACAATGTTCGTGCGCGAAATTGGTTTTGTCGCCAACATGCGAATTGTTCCCATTGCTGCTTCGCCGGAGATGAGATCGCCTGTAACCAAAGCGACCAATAAAGGAATGTGTACAATCAACATTTGTAAAATAATGTAGGCGATTAGGTTTCCATTCAAAACAGCTCCATTGAACGTCAAAGTCTGTTCGAAAGAAGAAGTAACAAATGAAATGATCGACAGTCCATCTGCTTTCATTGCAAAAATGATGATTCCGACAAGCAAGGTCAAAGCGCCGATTCCTAAATAACTTCGAGGTTTCGCAAGTATTTTAATAAACTCGTTGTATGTGTTTTTTAGTAACATTTTATGCTTGTATGATTTTCATGAAATAATCCTCTAGTTTGCGTGTTGGTTCGATGGCATGCACATTCATGTTGCTGCTGATCAGCAAACGAGCGAGTGCAGGAACCAACTCTTTGACGAACGTAAGCTCTAATTCGATATCGGAATTGATTTTTAAAATCGTTTCTGGATATGCCTTTTGCACTAGTTCGGCCGCAGCGCGTGCATTGTCCACTTCGATGCGCACGAGCAGTTCTTGCGTATTCAACAAATCGCTGACACTGCCTTCCACAATTGAACGACCTTGGTTGATAATCACCATTCTGTTGGCGATCAATTCTATTTCCGATAATTGATGCGAAGACAAAAGGATTGTTTTGTTTTGTTCATTTTTGAGTCGTAAAATTAAATTACGAATTTCAACGATTCCTTGCGGATCCAAACCAGTAGTTGGTTCGTCTAAAATGATCAGATCAGGTTTGTGTAAAAGTGTCTGCGCAATGCCTAAACGTTGCTTCATTCCATGAGAGAAACCACCCAACTTGTGTTTGCCACGATCGCCCAAACCAACAAATTCAAGCATTTCTTGAATTTCCTTTTTGGAAACATTCGCTCCCGAAACACGTGCAAAGATTTCAAGGTTTTTCTGTGCAGATAAGTATTTATAAAAATCAGGTTTTTCAATAATGCTGCCAATATTTGATAAAATTGCTGACCGATCCGTTTTGAATGACTTGCCAAACAATTTGATCGATCCAACATCTGGCGTGATTAAGGATAAAAGACAACGAATTGTTGTACTTTTTCCAGCGCCATTCGGACCAAGAAATCCAAACACATCTCCCCTATTCACACTGAAAGAAACGTCCTTCACCGCTTCAAACGTGCCAAAGCGTTTAGCCAAATTTTCAACTTCGATGATCGTTTCACTTTCCATATGTAAATAACACAAAATTACCGTTTTTTTTTAAAAGAGATCACTATGAGAAAAGGAAAATGCAGATGCTGTTTTGGACAGACACGACTTTATACAGCATTCTCATCGTATAGAATTATCGCTACTAGTATTCTATTGAGCTAAAAGAGTTGGATTCAGTTTGCTTTTTCGAAGACTTTAAATTTAATAAGAAATTACATAATGAATACCAATTCACATCCTATGTGTATATGTTAGATAAAAAAACAGGCGAAGTTACTTTTGATAGTATCCCACATCTTACCGGAAAATCGAAGTTAAATAAATATGTACTTATTTACTGTTTTGACGACTATAGTGATAAAAAAATTATTAATATTAAAGTTTTTTAATTTATAACAGGACCTTAGTCATTTTATTAAAACTACAGTAATACATAGATCTAGGATGAAAAAAAAGGTGCTCAATTTTGTAATTTTATTACTTATCGTTTCCAGTTGCGCTGAGAAAACGATTCCTTTAGCGAATGGAAAAATGGTCACTGAAAACTATCTTAACAGAAAATCAAACCAAGCATTTAGGCATGCAAACAGAGTGGCAAACAAAGCTGTCCGAGGAAGTATGTCAAGAAAACAAATACGAGAATTCTTGAATTCAAAAGGAAGCGAAGTAACAGTAGACACAATTCAATAATTTTATTTATTCAATTTAAGAGAGTTAAACATGAAAAAAAATCTGCTAAATTTTATAATTTTATTACTTATCGTTTCTAGTTGCGCTGAGAAAACAATTCCTTTAGCGAATGGAAAAATGGTCACAGAAAAGCAGTTTGATAGAAGAATAAACAGTTCATTTAGGCATTCAAACAGAGTGGCAAACAAATCGATGCACGATAAATTATCAAGGAAACAACGTCGCGAATTATGGAACACGACAATTGAGGTACAAGCAGACACTACTCAATAATACTGTTATTGAGTGCTACCCTTATAGGATTTTAAACTATATTTAACTATTTTTTATTAATCAAGGATATGAAAACAATTATCACACTATTCATTTTCTCATTAGCAATAAATTCAGTTTTTGCTGATTCTCCGCTTACGTCAACGGTATTTTATAAAGCATATATGGATATTCCTATTGTGCAGAAGGCTTCAAATGCTAAAGGTTCACTTTCAGGTGAGGAACTAGAATATCTATATAATAATTTAAATCCATTGGATGTGAAATTAGCTTTAATAAATGCGAAAAGCTGGGATCATACAGGAATTTCAAATAGTCAATCATTTCTAATGTTTGTCATGAAAAACAAAAAATATAAAACAGAACTAGGAGATGATTTAGTTGCTTTTAAATTATTAGCCACATCAAATGAGCAAATTTGCTATGCCTATCTTAGAGCGTTCGATAATTATTTTGACGTGGTATATGCTTGTGAAATAGCAGAAGAAGCTAGAAAGAAAAAACCAAACAGTTTCGCCGTCAATATGATTTATAATTTAATTAAAGCACAAGGTTTAACTTTATTAGGGGAAAGCTGTTATGCGGATAAAATATTTTCGTTTTTTAAAACAAATCCAAGTATAATTCTAGACGTGAAACCAGAAGCTCAAAAATACATTTTTGAATATATGGACACTTATAGTGATTCTTGCAGATGAATAAAAAAATTAAAAATTCCGCAAATGGACTATCTTAGGAAGGGTTAATTTTTCAATAGCGATGATAACTCAATTTAATAAACCGTATTAGTAACGAGTTAAAAATATAGGTTCAAATAACAAAAGCAACTTTTAGCTTTGATGGGCTAAAAACTTTAAAGCAGAAGAGAAATAAGAATAGGAAAACAGATAACTAAATTAAAGTACGATGAAAAAAATCCAGAAAGGTTTTAATAACAAAACAGTGCTAATTGCAATAATAGCAATTCTTGTAGTAGCAAGACTCTTTTTCTTTTGGTTAAGCAAGCCACGTTATGGCGGACAAGGTAGAATGAGCAATAAACAAAAAGAACAAATGTATACATTGATTGATTCACTAGAGAATGATAATAAAGCTTCTCAAAAAATATATGTGGATAGCCTTACAAGCAAATTAAAAGAACAAAAAGATAGCGTCATTTCTAAGGGCATTTCTGAAAGATCAGATGCAGACGCGGAGTACGCTAAAGAAGTTGTTAAAACGTATGATAAATTTATTAGAGACCCTGAAATTAAGAAATATCTTGATGAAATGTATTCAATTGCGTTAGAGAGGTCGGAAGGAGATTTAGAATACGCTCAAAAGATGATGAGGGATATTTTAGGAAAAGATGTTGGAATAAAGGAACTTGACAGATATCTTAAAACTGTTGAAGTTAAGCAATTACCTACTGGAAGTTATGAGATTAAATTTAAAAAATAGAAAACAGATGAAAAAAACATTTTTTCTAATACTTACCACATTCTGTTTTATGGCAGTTTCTGCTCAAGATGTGCAAACGGCTCAAATAATTTGGCAAACAGAAAATTTAAATACGCGCGTTTTTAGTAATTCTGAAAAGATCCTTTTTGCAAAAAACCAAGAAGCGTGGACCTTGGCATCTGCAGAGCAAAGGCCTGCTTGGTGTTATTATAATTTCGACCCTAGCACAGAAGCTGCTTATGGCCTATTTTATAATACGTTCGCAATCAATGATGCTAGAAATTTAGCGCCAAAGGGTTGGAGAATTAATTCAAAAAAGGACTTGGAATCACTTCAAAAAAGTTATGAAGATACCACCTCTTTTGTGCAAGCAATTGTGAGTGAAAAGTACTATGCGGATGGTAAAAATAGTTCGGGACTTAATTTAATACCAGAAAGTAGAGTAAATTTATATGGCATGTTTACAGGTGTTTCTGTTATTTGGTGCCCCTCAGAAGATTTTACAACAAATGCATTTTACTATTCTTCCGATTCCCAATTTTTAGGAGGCACTACTTTTTCTTATTATCAAGAACCAAGCGCTTCAGGGATGCCTGTAAGATGTATTAAGGAATAATCAAACACAAACAAGAAACTTTTATTTCTTATACAACTGATACATTCTTTCGATGAATCCCCAACCCAAATCTGGCAAAGTCGCCTGGGTTGACATTAACAGGATTACATCATGGTCATTTATCTCTTTTTTTAAATCTACATCTAGCGGCGCTAATGGTTTTGAGAAGGTTTCAGGATAAATTTCTTTGTTGTAATACCAAAAATGACTTTTATCAAAAACCTGTGAAAGTCCAAAATTATACATCCCCCAATAATAACTATCAGAAATAACCAGAAGATTTGGCTTTATCTTTTGTGGGCTATTTTCAAATTTTAATTGAGGATAGCCCATTTTAAAACTTCCCAATTTGAAAATTAAATTCATACCATCGGCAATATCATAATCTTCCTCTTTTGGGTTTTCCATGTCCACCTGATCCCAATAAATAGCATTCATGTCAATACTGCGTTTCTTTTCAATAAAATGAATAATTGAATCAGCCGCTAGGCACATGCCATATTTACTCCAATGAATTCCATACTGAGGGTAGAGCGGATATTTGGTCGTTTTTTTATTTTTTAGGAAGTAACTATTAAAATCGATGTAATTTATATGTAGACTTTTTGCCCATTTCAAATGATACTCGTAGTTGGTAATTCCTTTCTTTGTGACAAATTCATCGGGGAAGAATTCTGAATAATATGTTCCTTTTCCCGCAGCAAAAATTAAGACGAGATCTTTGTTTAATTTGCTCAACGTATCCTGAACAAACTTTAATCGCTTCATCCGATGTTCTATACTATCTTTTCCAATGAAGTCGGTTCCATAATACGCTTTGATATAATTTTCTTCAAATAAATAATTTTCTTTCCCAATAATAACGCCATTTGCGCGTGCTTTTTTGAAAAAATCGAATGAAATTTCATTGTTTAATCGAATGAACGCATTTCTAAATCCAAAATTATCATTTTGATATTTTTCATTTTGTTCTTGGTATTCACCAGATAACCAGTTTTTAACTGTGAAAGGTTTTGTTGCCACAGCTTCGATGCTTCCTTTTAACCATTTCACCCGAATCAAGCCTGTAACTTGCTGAAAAGCAGGAAAAATTAAGATCAATAGAATGAAAATGAGCAGAATTTCTTTGAACGATATTTTAAATTTTCTTCTCATCGGCTAAAATCTAAAATAAATGAACGGATTAAATCCAAAAGCAGTTATACTTCCCACAGAAATAGCAAAAAGCAAGATTGAAATCACAGATACGAGCAAATGAAAGCGATTGGAATACTGAGTAAAATAGAATTTATTTTGAATTCTTTGTCCGCGAGAAAAACACGTGAAGAACGAAAAGAAAATGGCCAAACAAAAGAAAATGTAAAACTCTCTGTCAAACGATTCAAATTTCCAAGAATCAAAAAGGAATAATTTTTTGATATAACTGAAAGCATCTTCCACTTTTTCAACTCTAAAAAACACCCAACCAATGGTAATAAAGAAAAAAGTAAGGATAGTACTTGCAACGCCGCCTATTTTAGTGAGAAATTTTTGAAAGAAACCTCTTTCGATCACTAGAAAAAAACCGTGATACGCACCCCAGATGACAAAATTCCAGGAGGCTCCATGCCATAGTCCGGATAATAAAAAAACGATCCATAAATTGAAAAACAGCCGCTTTCTGCTATTTACTTTGTTGCCCCCTAAGGGAATATATAAATAATTGCGCATCCAATTTCCTAAAGAAATATGCCATCTTCTCCAGAATTCCGTAACACTTTTTGATGTGTATGGATTTTCAAAATTTTCGGGAAATTTAAATCCAATCATTTTGGCTAATCCTATCGCCATATCAGAGTACCCCGAGAAATCAAAATAAATTTGAAAAGTATATGCTAAAATTCCTATCCAAGCAGTTATTGTGCTTAAATCATGGCTATTCACCGAAAAAACATGATCTGCAATTAAACCCATTTGATTGGCAATCAAGACCTTTTTAGAGAGTCCAAACACGAACCTATAAAAACCAATTAAGCGATTATCAGTAGTATCATTTTTTGACCTATCCGTTATTTGATCCGCCAAATCATGGTACCTCACAATTGGGCCAGCAATCAATTTAGGAAACAAAATAATATATAAAAGGTAATCCCAAAAATTCAATAAAGGCTTGTGAACCTTTCTATACACATCCATCACATAGGTGATCGTTTCAAACGTGTAAAATGAAATACCGATAGGCAAGACCAATTTTAGCCATTCTATTTTTTGAAACCCAGCAACAGATAAAGCAGCATTGATATTATCGACAAAAAAGTTGGAATATTTGAAATAGAACAATAATCCCAGGTTTACTGCAACGGAAAAAAAGAGCAGCCATTTCCTTTTAGATTCCACTTCACTTTTAGAAATCCACTTGACAATATGAAAATCAAGAAACGTGGTGGCGATAATTACAAATATAAATTTAGGAGCTCCCCAACTATAAAAAAACACGCTGAAGCACAGTATAACTAGGTTTTTGTATTTTTTACCAACCAAATAGTAGGTGATTAAAAAAAGGGGAAGAAAATACAACAGGAAAATTATACTACTAAAAACCATTCTTTATTGCATGTAAATTGCCAATCAAAGGTAGGAAAAAGTATCATCTTTCCCCTAAAAATCATAAAAACCTCCTTGAGAAAACTCATTCACAAGCAGGATTTGTAGAAACTATTTTTTGCTTAAAGTAATTTTTTTACTGATTTTTTGTTGCCTGTTGGTAGTAATTGAAATGGTATACATTCCATTCTCAAATTTAGATAAATCAACATTTTGACTTTTATCATGTGTTAATTTAGAAAAAATTAAAGCACCTTTTTCATCCACTATTTCTATAAAATTTTCAGAACCTAATGCGCCTAAATCAATAGTAATAAGGCTATTTGTAGGGTTTGGGTAAATTTTTATTAAATCGTTTGAAAGAGCATTTATTCCAAGACAGGAAACCACAATCTGAATAGAATCTTTTGCTGTGCAACCGTTAGAAGCACCCGTTAATACATACGTTGTGGTTACAACAGGGCTTGCAGTCACGTTGGAAAGAGTGCTAGAGCTCAAACCAGTTGTCGGCAGCCAAGAATACGATGTTGCACCACTACCCGCTAAATTAATAGATTCTCCAGGACAAAGTACAGTATCCAAAGCGGTGATAGAAACATTTGGCGGAGCATTAACGCTAAAAGTAGATGAATAAGAAGCGCTTCCTGCTGCATTGGTAGCGGTTAATAAAACAGTGAAAAGCCCATAATTATTAATGACAAATGGAGCGTTTTGGTCAGATGAGGTAAAATTACCAGCACCGCTAATTGTCCAATCCCATGCAGTAGGCGAATTGGTTGAAAGGTCAGCTAAATGTAAGGTATCACCAACACACAATGATGCAGGCAACGAAAAATTAGGGCTTGGAGCTATCACCGTAGAAGCCGTATTTTTCTTATACCAGATGGGGGAAGTCCAAATAATATCTCCATCTGTTTGTGTTATTTTTGCATAATAATAATAGGAAGTATTATTGGCAATTGTGTGCGTATAATTCAATACGCTAGAATTACTTACTGTGGTTAAAACTGTTGGAGCGACACCACTGGCAGAAACACCGTAATAAATTGCAATTGTTGAGGTGGCGTCTGTTAGGTCCGCATCACTAATATTTACTGAAAGCACAGGATTGCCAGTTTGCACAATGTCACTGCCCATAATTTGATTATTGACTTTAAAATTAACTTGTGTGTTCCAGTCATCCGAGCTATAAAACCTCATTTTTCTTAACGCTTTGTATATTTCACTTTGTGTCAAAGAAGGAGCCATAAGCACAAGTCTACCAGCAGAAGAACGCCCAAAGACAGAATAATGCGTGTCATGATCGAGCCCAACGCCCAGATGATAGCCTTGTTTTAGCGCATCATTATAGCGTGTTACAAAATTTCCTGTCGAAGGATCTGTATACGTCGTGTCTACAGAAAATGCAGGTCCACTTCTGGCTGCCATTCCAATAATAGCACTATCTGCGCTTAAGTTGAGGGTAGTTGTGAATAAATTATTGTAATCTGTGGTTTGAGGGTGTGCCAAATACGCAAAAGCATCTTTTTGCTTGTTGACCTTCTTCCATAAATTAGTATAATCATTTTGCGCCACAAAAACATCGTAACCTCCAGCGTCCCAGCCCAAAAGGGAATCATAGCCATAAATAATAACATGACCTCCGCCAGAAATGACACCCCATTCTACACCGTATAAGGCAATAAATGAATTGTTAACGCTTGCTAAATGCGCATCAGAAATCCCCTCATGAAAATGTTGCACATTGTCCATTCCAGCTCCCGCATGGTTGTGTTCTGAAATTCCGTAAAAATCAATATGTTCTGAATTTTTAGCAAATTGAAAATCTTGAAAAGGAGTTGTTAGTAAAGATGTTAAGCTGTCTTTATTTCCATCTGAAAAGGAAGAATGCGCGTGAATATTACCAAAATAATAGGAGTAATTTTGAGAATTCGCTCGAATAGAAAGGAAAAAAAAGAATATAGCGATGTAAAAAATTTTCATAGTAGCGAATTGTGTTAATAGTATCCATTTTATCCAATTCTTTTCCTAAAATAAGAGGTTCCAATTGTGAAATTTGGAGCACTGCTTTTTCTCGTGAAAAGGATTCGGATATATTAAAGATACGGACATAAAAAGCCATATTTAATAGCAGAACAGCCTCAATTAACCTTAACCCGTTTAGCAATAGCAATTCATGCCTTATGGTTTAATAAAGCTAAAATTCAATCCATTAAAAAATAGGAATGTAGATGGCGAAATAAATCGCCAAAAAAGAGAGAAAATAATAACCGAAGGGTAATTATTCTTGGTTAGATCAGTAAAATCGGTTAAAAAGAGAGATTGTTTACTCTCCCGTCAATTTAATACCTAATTCTTTCAACTGTTCATCGAACAATGGAGAAGGAGCATCAATCATGACATCTCTACCATTATTGTTTTTTGGGAAAGCGATATAATCACGGATAGAATCTGAACCTCCCATCGTTGCAACCAAGCGATCCAATCCGAATGCCAATCCTCCATGTGGTGGCGCACCGTATTCGAACGCAGTCATTAAGAATCCAAATTGTGCTTGTGCATCTTCTTTACTGAATCCTAATAAATCAAACATTCTTGATTGTAATTCTCTATCATGGATACGAATAGATCCACCCCCTAATTCGACGCCATTCATGGCTAAATCATAAGCGTTTGCTCTTACTTTTCCTGGATCCGTTTGAATTAAGTGCATGTCTTCCGGTTTCGGAGATGTAAAAGGGTGATGCATAGCATGGTAGCGATTAGAATTTTCATCCCATTCCAAGAGAGGGAAATCCAATACCCAAAGAGGAGCAAATTGATTTGGATTTCTCAACCCTAATTCATTTCCCATATGCAAACGCAATTCATTCATTTGCTTGCGTGTTTTTTCTAGTTCACCACTTAGTACCAAAATTAAATCACCTGGTTTCGCTTTTGCAGCCACAGCCCATTTTTCTAATTCTTCTTCCGAATAAAATTTATCAACGGAGCTTTTGAAAGTCCCATCTTCGTTTACACGTAGATAAATTAATCCTTTTGCTCCAATTTGCGGACGTCTGACCCAATCCGTCAGTGTATCCAATTGTTTGCGTGTATAGACAGCACATTGTTCAGCGTTGATAGCAATAATCGCTTCCGATTCATCAAAGATGCTGAACCCTTTTCCTTGAGCGATAGAAGTAATATCAACGAATTCCATTCCAAAACGAATGTCTGGCTTATCAGAACCGTACTTTTCGCTCGCTTCCGCATAAGTCATTCTAGGAAATGCTCCTTCAAATTCAACATTTCGAACGGTTTTAAATAAATGTTTAATCAACCCTTCAAACATTTGTAAGATATCTTCTTGTTCAACAAACGCCATTTCGCAGTCAATTTGCGTAAATTCCGGTTGACGATCGGCACGTAAATCTTCATCTCTGAAACATTTTACAATTTGGTAGTAACGGTCGAAACCAGAAACCATTAATAATTGTTTGAATGTTTGCGGAGATTGAGGAAGAGCGTAGAACTGCCCTACATTCATACGTGAAGGAACAACGAAATCTCTCGCTCCTTCTGGAGTTGATTTAATGAGGTAGGGAGTTTCTACATCCATAAAATCTTGTTCATCCAAATATTTACGCGTTTCCAAGGCAACTCGGTTTCGTAAACGTAATTTTTCTTGTACCGGAGATCGGCGTAAATCTAAATATCTATATTGAGCACGAATTTCATCACCACCATCTGTATTGTCTTCAATGGTGAAAGGAGGTAATTTCGCAGCATTTAAAATCGTTAATTCTGTGACAATAATTTCGATTTCACCCGTTGGAATTTGTTTGTTTTTACTAGAACGTTCCACAACAGTTCCTGTGACTTGAATAACAAATTCTCTTCCAAGCTTATTCGCCTTATCAGCCATTGCAGCATCCTCTTCCACATTGAAAGCCAATTGCGTAATTCCGTAACGGTCACGAAGATCGATGAAAGTCATTCCCCCTAAATCGCGTGAACGTTGCATCCATCCTGCTAAAGTTACTGTTGAACCAATATGTGAAGGGCGTAATTCGCCACAAGTGTGAGATCTATACATTTTATTGTTTATTGTGCTGTAAAGGTAATCAATGATTGGAATATCGCAAGGCAGTATACAACCCGAAAAAGAATTTATTTTTATAAGTTTTTAGGGTTATAACCATAAAAACTTTCTATTTTCAAGTAAAAAAGGGTTTATATCCCAAAAAAGTAGTGCGTTTATCTTTTAAAGAACGATTTCATCTCGCCACGAAATAAAAGCACTAAATTTATTTATCTAACCATTTTTTAAAGCCCGAAACTCTTTCCCTGCTTACGATGCAGTTTTCAGGCTCTATAGATTGAGTGGTTATTATTAGTCGTCCATTAAAATAGGTCGCAATTTTTTGAATGGATTGAAAATGAATAATTGTTTTACGGTTAATTCTGAAGAAGATTTTTGGATCAAGGATTGTTTCCAATTCATCAAAAGTATAGTCCAATGTAAAACGATTTGATTTTTGGTTTACTAAAAAGGATAAACCATCTTTTATTTCAAAATGATGAACCAACTCCACTGGTATCGAATCGATTATTTGTCCTTTTTTAACTAAAAACCGGCTTTTAAAACTATTTCTTTGAAGGTCATAATTTTTAGCTATAGCTAAGATAACTTGATCAATATTTCCCGCGTTTTGCAATCGATTATATTTATCAATTGCCATTTTTAGGTCATTGTATTGAATCGGCTTTAAAAGATAATCGATACTGTTTTGCTTAAAAGCTTGTATTGCATAATTATCAAAAGCAGTTGTGAAAATTATAGGAATGGAAGTAGGAATGGAAGAAAATATTTCAAAACTGTTCCCATCAGACAAGTGAATATCTACAAATAATAAATCTGCTTCCAATCCATTTTTAAATGCTTCAATACTAGCCTCAACTGAATCTAAAAATAAAATCACTTTTATTGAAGGACTTATTTCTTGTAAAAGCGATGCTAAATAATCAGCAGAAACCTTTTCATCTTCAATAATTACGACGTTCATTTTTTTGATATTAAAGGTAAAACAACTTTAAAAGTGTTACCATCATTAATTATTTCAATCTCTATATTGGTAAAATAAGCAAAGCGTTTTTTTATATTTTCTAATCCAATTTGAGAACTGACTTCTTTTTGCCTTCTTAATTGGATTTTATTTTCAATGATTAATGAGTTCTTGGACGTATAAATTTCCACAGATAATGGTTTGTGGATTGAAATTTCATTGTGTTGAATAGTATTTTCTACTAACATTTGTAAACACATAGGTATGATAAATAAATCTTTTTTATTCGTGTCAATCGTTGTAGTAAAGTTTATTCCTTTTTCAAAACGAATAGATAACAGATAAATATAATGATTTAAAAATGAAAGTTCTTCTTCTAAACTCACTAATTCAATTTTGTCATTGGCGAGCGCGTATCGGTACACTTGCGAAAATTCATTTATGAATTCTACTGCTTTGCGATCTCCTTTATATACTAAGGCAGAAAGTATGCTTAAATTATTAAATAAGAAATGAGGATTGATTTGATTTTTTAAGTTTTGTAATTGTGCCATTGCACTTTCAGCTTTGTGTTTTTCAGTTTCTAATAAAGTAGCTTGCAAAGATCTATAAAACTGGATTCCAATATCAATAAGTAGAACAATAATACTTACCAAGATACCAGGAATCAATAATGGGTCATTAAATATTCCGTGTGGACTGATTCCACCTTTATCAATAAAAAAATGAGCTATTCTGATCATTAAAATGACAGATACAATTGTAAAAAAAGAAGCAAAACTAAACTGAAAAAAGATTCTTTTTTTAGGATTTTCAAACCATTTAATTTTCTGATTTAAAAGTGCGTCAATCCTTAAATTCCCTTCAATTACAAAAAATGTTGCAATAAGAATGAAGATTGTTGGAGGTAAATAACCTTGCGGCGGCATACGAATAATAAAACCTAAAAATATACTGGAAATTAGTAATCCAATTACCAGCATATAAATAAATCTCTTTTTATTATTTCGCATAAAAGCTAAAACTGTAATTTGTAGATGAAGTTAGGAAAAAATCCTAATTGATATGTATATCTTATATCTTTAAGTTTATCATCATAACCTGAAGAGAAAATATTTTTATGATTAGTCACATTTTGAATATCCAATGAAAAAGTGTGTGCTATTTTTCGTTTATCACTATTTAAAATAAATCCAACTTTTACATCTAAACGATAGTAATTTGCGTAATACGAAGAGTATACATCAGTAGATTTTTGTTCGTGACCTATCAAATTTGAAGTTACCAGATCAATTGGTGTATATGCTCTGCCACCTGCATTTGTATATTTCACATCCAAAGAAAATTTATTTATTTTTTTCGCTCCAACTTTCCATTCTTTCCCGGCTAAAAAGTTAAAAACATATTTTCCATTAAAGGCAGTATTTCGTTCAATTCCGTCACTTCCTTTGTATTTTGAATTGTAAACGGAAGTTGTAAATAAGCCATAATACCCGTTACTAAAAAACTTTTCTATGGTTAATTCAATTCCGTAGTTGGTGCCGGTACCTCCATTTACCAAACTATCTTGCAAATCAGTCTTGAATGAAGAACCCGTATTCAACATTGAGTAGCTACTTGAATATGAAGTGACTGGAGCGTTAAAAATGTACTGATAATATGTTTCTGCTTTTATTCTCCAATCTTTATGTGGTTGTAAAGAATAACCTAGCACAAAATGATGACTTTTTGTAAAATCTAAATTTTTATTATTGTACATCGCATTTCCGGAGATATCTTCTGACCGAAGAAAATACACATTGATGGGTTGAGTTTGAGAATGCAAACCATATCCAAAAGTTATGTTACTCTTTTCGCCCGCCACATAGGTCAAACCTACTCTTGGTTCTACCGATTTTGAATTATTTAAAGCGAAATATTGAGAATGAACCCCAACATTTATTTTAAAGCGCGTTGACATAGAATATTTAAGGTGAATATATGCTTGAGCTAAGTTAGTGGAACTATTATAGTCCCATATTTGCTTATAATTATCGTATAAATTTTCTTTTGTTTTATAGTTTAAATATAGACCTATAACCTCATCTTGTAAACCTATTTTTAAAAACAATTTAGAACTTAATTTCGTGTTGTAGGAAGTACTTAAATTATAACTTGTTTTTTCGACGGTATTTTCTTCTTTTGTGAATGACGTGCTGGTAAAATTATCCGTTTTATAGCCTACTTGTTTTGAGTACGAATAATTCACACCAACCGAAGAATTGAAATATGAACGTTTGTTCAATTGCTTAAAATGATTTAAACCCATTATTCCAATTTTACTCGTGAAATCAACTTTATTTCCATTTCCATAAAGAGTATTCCCATTTCCACCACCTATATTGATGGTGCTATTTGCTAAAATTCCAAAAGTGGAGAATTTACCAAATTTGGTTGTTCCCCCGTTTAATTTATAGGATAAATCTTGGTAAGAAGGTGTTGCTGTTGTTCCAATATTTATTCCCGCAGCTTGCGCTACACTGGCTAAAGCATGACGATAACCAATCAAATAAGAGGATCCTTTTACCTTATTAATTGGACCTTCAGTAGTTGCTTCAGCGCCGGTAATTACGCCAAGTTGCAGAGTCGTTTCTCTTTTCTTATTATTTCCATTTCGTAATCCTAAATCAAACACACCAGAAGTAGCATTTCCATATTCTGCAGGAAAAGCAGAAGTAAAAAAGTCTGAATTTTTTAAAAGATTTGTATTTAAAGCACTCACGGCACCTCCTGTCGTTCCAACAGATGCAAAATGATTTGGATTGGTAACATTCATACCATCTATCCTCCATAAAACACCGACAGGAGAATTCCCTCGAATAACAATGTCGTTTCGACTATCATCAGGAGCGCTTACACCGGCAAAATTTGCCGCTAACCTAGCTGGATCACTTCTTCCTCCTGCATACCTGTTTACTTCTTCCATAGAAAAAGTTCGCGCACTAACCGTAGCTAACTTATTGATTGAATTCGATTTATCATGCGCAAAAACAACAACTTCTTTGAGATTGTTAGTGATTAACTCCTCCATTTCAATGTCGACAATCACTTCTTTCCCAGTCGTCACAACCATGTTTGGAATTAATACATCTTTATATTCAATAAATGAAATTGAAATATCATATCTATCCGGCGAGATTCCAGTTAAAGAATAATTCCCTAAACTATCCGTAAAAGTTGCTTTTTGAAGCGAACTTATTTCAACTTTCACGCCACCTAAAGGAGTTTTAGACAATTTATCGGTCACTGTTCCTCGAATGTTTTGTTCATTATTTTGTCCGATTACTGCCAATGAAAACAGTGAGAATATCAGAAAGGTAATTTTTTTCATAACAACATACTAAAAAGTTTAATCAACTGGATTTTCCATGAATAACAAATCAAAGTTTAATTCTTGAATTCAATTCCTAAAATTTAGTAACTCTGAAGAGTTTAAATTTAATGTTGAATTGTCGTTAAAATAGCTTGTACTGAAAACGGCATAATTAAATGTTCTTGAGAAAGAAAGAGAACAAAAAGGATTTATACTATAAATAGTATTATCAATTAATTAAGCCTACCTTGCCGCTACTTATTGGCAATCTGCGAATAGATAATCTATTAATTTTGAACAAAATATTTGACAAGCTCATCAATAGCTTTATTGATGACAAAGTCGGGATTTCAGAAAACTTTTTAAGTACAGCCTTGTCTACTTCTTTAAAAGAAAATTTAAACCTTCTTTTCTTAGAAAATAAATTACGTTTAGCGGGCATTGGAAATGATTTATTGATCAATCAAGATAAAAAAATTCGAGGTGATAAGGTGTATTGGCTCGATCGTAAACATGAAAATGTTTCTGAAAATAATTTTTTAGATTTGATCGATCTTTTTGTTCTTCATTTAAATTCAACTTGTTATACAGGAATAACGGGGTATGAATTTCACTATGCTTATTATGAGACGGGAAGTTTTTATAAAAAGCACATTGACCAATTTAAGAACAACGCTAGTCGACAATACACCATGATTTTCTACTTAAATGAAAACTGGAAACGATCAGATGGTGGAGAATTATGTATCCATCATACCGATAAATTACAAAACATTTCACCGCAAAACGGAAAAAGTGTTTTCTTTAAAAGTAGTGAGGTTTTGCATGAAGTATTAACAACCAACAAAGAACGATTTAGTATAACGGGTTGGTTTAAAACAAATTAATCATTTGAGTAGTAGAATACCTTTTTCTATTTTCAATTAAAAAAGGGTTCATCTTCCGAAAAACCCTTTCACAATGGATATATTTTTTCAATCCTTACAAAGGAATATTGCCATGTTTTTTCAATGGTAAAACTTCCGCTTTGTTTTCTAGCATTTTGAAAGCTGCGATCAATTTTTCTCGTGTTTCTTCTGGAAGAATGACATCATCAACGATTCCTCTTTCTGCTGCTCTGTATGGATTAGCAAATTTTTCTGCATATTCAGCTTCTTTTTCTAACAATTTAGCTGCTGGGTCTGCTGCTTCTGCAATTTCTTTTTTGAATATAATTTCCGCTGCTCCTTTTGCTCCCATAACGGCAATTTCCGCTGTTGGCCAAGCAAAATTCATATCAGCACCAATGTTTTTTGAATTCATTACGTCGAAAGCGCCGCCGTATGCTTTACGCGTGATTACCGTAATTCTTGGAACAGTTGCTTCACAAAAAGCATACAATAATTTTGCTCCGTGGGTAATAATTCCTTTCCATTCTTGATCTGTTCCAGGCAAGAAACCGGGCACATCTTCAAAAACCAATAATGGAATATTGAATGAATCACAGAAACGAACAAAGCGAGCAGATTTTCTGGAAGCATCAATATCCAACACCCCGGCCATAGATGCAGGCTGATTAGCAACAATTCCTAATGTTTTTCCCGCTAAACGAGCAAAACCAACTACAATGTTTTTCGCATAATCTTCTTGAACTTCGCGAAAACTATTATCATCTATCACACAATCAACAACTTTGCGAATATCGTATGGTAAATTTGAATTCGCTGGCAATATTGATTGAATGTTATTTAATTTCGCTGGATTAAATTCAAAAGTAGAAAGTTCAGGAGCTAATTGATTGACATTTTGTGGCATATACGTAATTAAATCACGCACTTTTTTCAAACATTCCACATCGTTTCCTGCCGTAAAATGATTAACACCTGATTTTTCAGCATGTGTTTTTGCTCCTCCTAAATCTTCGGAGGAAACTTCTTCATGCGTCACTGTTTTTACAACATTTGGACCTGTGACAAACATATAAGATGTGTCTTCTACCATGAAAACGAAGTCTGTCAAAGCGGGAGAATAAACGGCTCCACCTGCACAAGGGCCCATAATCACACTAATTTGCGGAATCACCCCTGAAGCTCTTGTATTTCTATAAAAAATATCTGCATACCCCGCCAAAGAAACAACTCCTTCTTGGATACGAGCTCCCCCTGAATCATTTAAACCGATAATTGGTGCGCCATTTTTCATCGCCAAATCCATTACCGCGCATATTTTTTGAGCATGTGTCTCAGATAATGAACCACCTAAAACAGTAAAATCTTGAGAGAAAACATATACTAAACGCCCATGAATTGTCCCATATCCAGTGACAACTCCATCGCCAGGAAAAATTGTTTTTTCTAATCCAAAATAGGTAGAACGATGTTCAACGAACATTCCGATTTCGTTAAAAGAACCTTCGTCTAGTAACAAAGTGATTCTTTCTCTCGCATTTAATTTCCCTTGAGAATGTTGTTTTGCAATCCGATCTTTTCCGCCTCCAAGCTTAGAAGCGCTGCGTCTATCTAATAATTCTTGATTTTTGTCCATTTCAATAAATATTTTTTCCTTTTTGGATAGTGAGCAAAGATAATGTTTATTTTAAATTCAAAGCTCTATGAAATTAATCAGTAATTATTTACTTACTAGAATTAAAATTTCCATATTTGGAGGGATAAATTAGGAGTATCGATCATCAATAATTTCAAACAATATAGCACCGCAAAGTGGTAAACGAAAATTATTTCCTTAAAAAGCAGTGAAATTCTAATAATTTTATATATTTACTATCATCCAAAAAAAAGCGGATGAAATTGGCTTGATGAAAAACACACCTGCGAAACAAGTAATGCAGGTAAATTGGAATGAAAAACTTGCAAGCGTATTACATTTTACCATTAAAATAAAATATCTACATATGAAACAAAGGTCAAAAATCGCAGTGTTTTCGCTTGCCTTTTTAGCGTTAGCAATTACATCATGTAATAAATATGAAGAAGGATCTAACTTTACAGTTTACACTAAAAAAGCGCGAATAGTGAATGAATGGACATTGGAATCTTATCAAGTAAACAATGTTGTGTATACTGAACCCACTTCGCTGGTTACGAAGTATACGTTTAACAGTGATGGTTCGTATATGCAGGCAATTTCATCTGCAGCAATAGGCTCTTCAGTAATAAACACTTCCGGAAAATGGGAGTTTAGTTCAGATAAAACAAAGTTGTTATTAACAGCGTCTGGGAATAATTATTCATCAGAATTTATCATTGTTGCATTAAAAAATAAAGAGCTCAAACTGAAAGAGACTCAATTTGCCGGTGCGCCCGCTATATTAAAGTTTGTAGGCTTATAAAAACTAGTTTTTACCCAGATAATTATTATAATTAGGAAAATGTTTAAAACACAGGCTATTTCTTTACTATTTTTCGTGCTACTATTTACTGCGTGTAAAAAATATCCAGAAAGTCAAAATTTCACAATTTTAACTCCTAAAGATAGATTTGCGAGAAACTGGATTTTGAAAAGCTATGAGAAAAATGGTGTTACAACGGAATCTCCTGTTGCTGATCCAGTTACCCTCCTCTTTAAAAAGAACTCAACGTATAGTAAAACCATAGTTGTGGGAGGAGTAACTGCAATGGAATTAGGGCGTTGGAATTTAAGTTCAGGAAACGCAAATCTCGAAATACTTCCTCTAGATTCTACTGTGATTCAAGAAACAGAAATTCTTAAACTAACAACCAAGGAGTTTAAAGTAAGAGAAATTACAGGCGTATCTCCCATTACCTATACATTTGTTGTTCAATAGTAAGTGTCGCAAGAAATAAAAGGAAGAGTTAAAAAATTGATTTTAAACAGGTTAAAATTTTTAATTCCCGCTGAAATGTTCTATCAGTACCTTATATGATAACAATCATGAGAAGAGTGTTAAAATACCGCAAAAGAGTGAGTGGTAAATCTTTTTAACTGTCATACCTTTGTAATTCAAAAGCATTAAGTTATGGACACAAAACTTTCTTTAGTCGGTCTTGGTGAAACGGTCACCATTGCAAGTTTGTTGGATTCTTCTTTAAAACCGAAGTTGATGGAAATGGGTTTAGTGGCAGGAAAAAAATTGAAAGTTTTGTTCAGAGCTCCTTTCGGAGACCCTATTGCGATTGATTTAGGAGGATCTGTTTTATCTCTGCGATTAGACGAAGCAAAGTTAATTACTGTTTCTTAAGAAATAAATTTCGCCCTGTGCGAAAAACAGCACAAATACAGATGAGTTTTAACATGGTCATATACTTTGTGGCTGCTTCTGCGATACATGTGCTTTTTAAAAAACGGATGATAAGAATTTGTAAAATATGGCTAAATTCGCAAAATGAAAAGTCGTATTACAAAAACTTCTTCTTCTCAAAAAATGAAAAAGGGATTTCTTTTAACTGTTAGAAAATTTAAAATACACAGATGAAAATAGCCCTTTTAGGAAATCCAAATACAGGAAAAAGCACCGTTTTTAATTTATTGACCGGCTTGCGTCAACACGTTGGAAATTTTCCTGGGGTTACCGTAGATAAAAAAGTCGGCGAATTCAATTTTAATAATAAGCAGCATATAATAACCGATTTCCCAGGGACGTATAGTCTTTATCCGCGATCCAAAGATGAGGAAGTTGTTTATAAAGTTTTATCAGATCAAACCCATCCTGATTTCCCAGATGTTGTGGTGGTGGTTGTGGATGCCTCCAATTTAGAAAGGAATTTATTGTTATTCACTCAAATTTATGATCTTCAAATTCCAACTATTTTGGTTTTGAACATGTCAGATATTGCTTTTCGCAGAGGGAAGAAGGCGGATATTAAAAAATTAGAGGCCGAATTCCCTGGTGTTGTAATCGTAGAAATGAGTGCGCGTGTCAAGCTAGGGGTTGAACGCTTAAAAGAGGCCATTGATACTTTTGTTGTTTCTCCAATTCAGTCCACTTTTACAACGGATTTTCACTTATTACCGATGGATGATCTAGAAAATCAATCCATTGAGGCAGAAACTCGGTATAGTAAAATCCGAAAAATAATTGAAAAAGTAATACCAGAAAAAGAAACATTAGATGATTCCAAAAGTAATCGAATCGATCGGATTTTAGTTCACCCGATACTGGGCTACTTGATTTTTACGTTTGTTTTATTTGTCCTTTTTCAATTTATATACGTTTTTGCAGCCCTTCCAATGGATTTAATTGATGGTTCATTCGCAACATTAAGCAGTTGGTTGCATGAGTCATTGCCTACAGGCTATTTTTTTGATCTCATAACACAAGGGATTATTCCTGGAATAGGCGGAGTGGTTGTTTTTATTCCTCAAATTGCGCTACTGTTTTTATTTCTCTCCATTTTAGAAGAAAGCGGATATTTAGCGCGGGTGGTTTTTATTATGGATCGCTTGATGCGGCCATTAGGTTTGAACGGAAAAAGTGTTGTTCCTTTGCTATCCAGCGTTGCGTGTGCTATTCCGGGAATAATGGCCGCACGAACTATTAGTAGTAAAAAAGAACGATTAATCACGATTTTAGTCGCGCCGTTAATGAGTTGCAGCGCTCGAATACCCGTCTACACTTTACTTATTGCTTTAGTAATTCCATCGAAAATGATTTTCGGATTTATTAATCTGCAAGGATTGGTTTTATTTGCTTTATATGCATTAGGTCTGGTTTCGGCTCTGATTATGTCGGTGGTGATGAATATGTTTCTTAAAACAAAAGAAAAAAGTTTTTTATTATTAGAGATGCCTTCCTACAAAATGCCGCGTTGGGGAAATATCAGCTTAAACGTACTTGAAAAAGTGAAAGTTTTTGTTTTTGAAGCGGGAAAAGTAATTTTAGCAATTTCAATATTACTCTGGTTCTTAGCTACATTTGGACCAAGTAATCGAATGGATACAGCGGTTATAAAATTAAAAAAAGAAGCTTCTTTTGTGAATTTACCAATTGATAAACAGCAACATAGAATCGCTTCTGAAAAGTTAGCGAATTCTTACATAGGAATTATTGGGAAAGGAATAGAACCTATCATTCGACCGTTGGGGTATGATTGGAAGATCGGAATTTCATTGATTACTTCTTTTGCCGCACGAGAGGTTTTTGTAGGTTCATTAGCAACCATTTATGCTGTAAACGACGATGGAGGGGAAAATAAAACTCTTTTAGATCGATTAAAAGCCGAAGAACATGCAGATGGTACCAAAGTTTATTCGCTTGCAACGGGTGTTTCATTGATGGTATTTTATGTATATGCAATGCAATGTATGGCCACATTAGCCGTTGTGAAAAGAGAAACCAAAACATGGAAATGGCCCATTTTTCAGATTCTGTTTATGGGTGCATTGGCCTATTTAGGCTCATTGATTGTTTTTAATTTATTTAGTTAAGCATGCAAATTTTTTTGGTACTATTAACAGTGGGTTTAGCCACTTTTTACTTGGGAAAATCTTTTTACAAGCGCTTTATTAGTAAAGATAAGAAAGGCACTTGTGGCAGCTGTTCTGTTGCGAAGCAAATATAAAAGTCGGTCAAAAAGAAGCGATTAAAACAGATTTTTTTACTTTCTTTAATTCAGTATATCTAAAAAATTACACGTAATTTTACTTCCTAGCGAATGAAAGATGATAACTACAGAAAAAAGAACAGAATCAAATCTTGAAAGTTATTTCGAGAAATTTAGAAATGATATCATAGGAATCAATCAAGATTTCGTTTCTCCATTCGGAAAAAAGCAAATTATCTATACAGATTGGACAGCAAGTGGAAGATTATTTCGCCCGATTGAAGAAAAGCTACTACATCAATTTGGCCCATTTGTCGCAAATACACATACAGAAACGACCGTTTCGGGCACAACAATGACATTGGCGTATCACAAAGCGCGACATATCATAAAACACCATGTGAACGCGAATGAAAATGATGTATTAATTACGGATGGTTCAGGAATGACGGGTGTAATTAATAAATTTCAACGTATTTTAGGATTGAAAATACCCGAGAATCTAAAATCTCACACGATTGTACCCGCAGAAAAAAGACCAATTGTTTTTATTTCTCACATGGAACATCATTCAAATCAAACATCTTGGCTAGAAACAATTGCAGATGTAGAGGTTATTCCAGCAGCTGAAGATGGACTTTTCAGTATCGAAAATTTTATCCTACTGGTTGAGAAATACAAAGACCGTCCCATAAAAATTGCCTCCATTACATCTTGTTCAAACGTCACAGGAATTAGAACTCCCTATCATGAAGTAGCAAAAATTATGCATTCAAATAATGGTGTTTGTTTTGTTGATTTTGCTTGCTCTGCGCCTTATATCGACATTGACATGCATCCTTCAGATGACCCAGAATCTTATTTAGACGCACTGTTTTTTTCTCCACACAAATTTTTAGGCGGTCCAGGAACTTCAGGGGTACTCATATTTAACAAGAAATTGTATAAAAACATGATTCCAGACAACCCAGGAGGAGGAACCGTAAGTTGGACAAATCCTTGGGGAGAGCACAAATACATAGAAAACATTGAAGACCGAGAAGATGGTGGCACCCCTGGTTTTCTTCAAGTGATAAAAACCGCTCTCGCTATTCAGTTAAAAGAAAAAATGGGCACTCAAAACATCCTTGCAAGAGAGCACGAAATAGTTGATTTTGTTTTTTCAAAATTAAGTGGACATTCACACATCGTTTTACTGGCAGGGCAGCACAAAAACCGACTTGGAGTAATCTCATTTTATATAAAGAATTTACATTTTAATTTGGGCGTAAAAATGTTGAACGATCATTTTGGAATTCAAACAAGAGGAGGATGCAGTTGCGCAGGAACTTACGGACATTTTTTATTGACTGTTGACCAGGAAACATCTCATAATTTAACAGATAAAATTACCGCAGGAGATTTAATTGAAAAGCCAGGATGGATTCGAATGTCCATTCATCCAACGACAACCAATAAAGAAATAGAATTCGTTTGCCAAAGTATACTTGACCTAGCTGAAAATTGCCAAGAATGGTCAAAAGACTACACCTATAATCAAAAGACGAATGAATTTGTGCACAAGAACGCGCAACCACTAGAAAAAGAAATGGTCGAAAGTTGGTTTTTATAAAGTTGTGTGGGTTTTGATGAAAGCAATATAAAAATAACTAACATTTAAGGATGATTGGACTGAATAATTAAAATAAATCATTTAATAAGCGTTTTAAATCTACTTTTAAATATAAATTAATAAAATCGATCATCAAAAAGAAAACTCAAGTTGAATTTATTAACGAATCACGTTTAATACATGGTTTAAAATATGATTATTCAAAAGTTAATTATATAAATTCTAAAACTAAGGTATTAATCAATTGTTTAAAGCATGGTCCTTTTTTACAAGCGCCAGGAAATCATTTATTAGGGCAAGGTTGTCTAGAATGTAAGGGTAAAACTAAGCTAACAAAATTAAATTTCATTGAAAGATCTAATAAGATTCATAATAATAAATACGATTATTCAAAAAGTGAAATTCAAACATCAAGTTTCAAAATATTAATAATTTGCCCAATTCATGGTGATTTTTATCAGGCTCCGTATAATCACTTACAAGGGCAAAATTGTCCAAAATGTGGTCAGCTTTCTCGTGGAACTTCACAAGTCTATTCTCAAACGGAATTTATTAATTCAATTAGTGAAAAACATAAGAAAAAATATGATTATTCACTCGTAGTTTATATAAATAGCCAAACGAAGGTGTCAATTATTTGTCCTATACATGGTGTCTTTAAAATGAAACCAAATAGTCATTTTAATGGTCAAGGATGTCCGAAATGTGGAAGAATAGAAGCAAATAATAATATTAAACTAGCCTATACAGATTTTTTAAAAAGAGCTGAAAAGATTCATGATACAACATATATTTATGATGAATCTTCATACATAGATTATACATCTAAAATGAAAATACTCTGTTCTGAGCACGGAGTGTTTGAACAAAAACCGCATTCCCACATTTCCATGAAGACAGGTTGTCCAAAATGCGGAATTATCAAAACTACGATCAAAAATAAAATGGAATGGGCTATTGTTGAAGATTTATTTAAAGAAACACATGGAAATAAGTATAATTACATAAAAATCACATATGTAGACGTTTCTACAAAAATGGAAATAATTTGTTCTGAACATGGAGTGTTTTATCAGAAACCATATGCTCACTATGGAGGAGGAGGCTGCAAAAAATGTGGATTATTAGACAGTAGTGAAAAAAGAAAATTTAATTTTGAAGACTTTATTGAGTTATCGAAAAAAATTCATGGTAACCTATATTCTTACCAATTTGTAAATTTTGTTGATATATTTACTCCAATTGAAATAGAATGTAAAAAACACGGTTTATTTTATCAAATTCCTAGAAACCATTATAGAGGAAGTGGTTGTTCAAAATGTAGTAGTAGTCGTGGTGAAAATTTAATTCGTACTATTTTACAAAATTATAATATCAAGTTTGAAGAACAAAAAACTTTTGAAGGACTTAAATATCAAAGTAAATTAAGGTGTGATTTTTACCTTACGGATAAAAATACAGTTATCGAATATAATGGGATTCAACATTATGTGTGCAATGACTTTTTTGGAGGTGTTGTTGGTTTAGAATATACTCAAAAAAGAGATTTCGAAAAATATAAATTCCTGAATCAGAATAATATAAATTTGATTATTGTTAAGTTTGATGTAATTAACATAGAACATTATATTTGTGATAAATTAAATATTACAAAATTTAACACTACCAATTAATTTCATGAGTAAACAATATTTAAATTTTTTGTAACAGAATTTTTTATCTTTTCTAGTTCTTGTTTAAAAATTTAAGATTAATAATCCTTCCCTTTATCTTGTAAAAGTGCAAATGCTTCAGGCCATGAAGGTATTTGCTCGGATTCAAAACCATAGGTTCTGCCCGTTGCGATTTTGTGAAATGATTTCATCGCCTTCAGATGCGCTCCTGAACGCATAAAATTCAACATGTCTTCACGGCTTTCCCAAACCGTTAAGGTGCATTGATACCTTTTTATACGTTTCACTTCACAAAATTGATTGCCCTTTGCATTTCGGGCTTGAGCAAAAGAAGGAATGGCAAGTCGCCAAAATACAATATAACTTATTATTCCTTTTGGTTTTAGACCTGTAATAGAGATATAACTCATGTTTTTTTAAATTTGCTTACTACTAAAAATGTAAATCCTCCTAAAGCGCCTACTGCTATTGCAGCACTTGCGATGTCTAAACAGATTACTGTAAAATTGGTGTAGAAATGACTTGACGCATACCAAAAGAAATCGGTCATGCAAGCCACCAGAAACCCTATAGATGAAGTGAATAGAATGGCTTTACCGAAAGATGCAATAGTAGCATTTAATAGTATAAAGCTAATTAAGGAAGAGTAGGATAAGCACGATAGATATAAAAATAGGAAACTAAAATCTGCTAACTTTTTGAACCCTAAAATTTTTGTTGTATGAGCATCTGTGTATGATCCAAGAATACAATCAAAGAGCAGCCAACCAATAATCAAATAGAAAAAACTACCAAGGATGCTTGAAATTAAAAAGGCTTGAATTAGTTTTATCATTGAACACTTTTTTCAACAAATTTAAATAAAAAAGTCATCATTGCTCCCTGTGTTTTTGTTTTGGCGCACCAATTTTTGATGAAAAACAGCCGTTTTCTAAAATGCATCTGCAGTTTAAACTTCTAATAAAAGCAAAAATTGCATACTCTTTGTGACAAAGTTTAGTAAAAATTGCATACTCTTTGTGACAAAATAGTTGTATTAATGCCAATTTTAAACTTGTTATACATACTGTCTTGTGGCATTTTTCTTGACAAAAATTTGCAATTAAAACCTCTTTTTAAGCAATAATAGTCCCTTTTATCCCATTTTTTGTGTAGCAGTGCAAAAACCTATAAAAAGCAAAAAGTCCAATAAACACTAGCTTATTGGACTTTTTTTACTTTCCTTAATTTTGTTTTGTCGAGCCTTATTATGAAGGATTTAACGAAATGATCTTTACTACAACGTAGAGTAATTCAACAAAACTTTCAAAATATTCATTAGTCCTGCTTATTATTTAAGATGTTAAGCCTATTTATTAAATAATAAACTTTCTATTTAAGTTTTTTGATAATTTCTTAAATAGCATCTAACTTACGGTAATTGAAAAAAAAATACTATTTTTGATTTACTCAAGCATGGATAAGATATACCATTTTTTTTTAAAAATTAATTTTTATGTCTAAAAAAACGAATAATTCAAATGCAAATTTTAATAGTGACATTCTAAATAATGGCTTTATTAGGTTTCTAGCTATAACAATTATAGGAGCGCTAATTACTTTTATTGTCTGGCAAAGTGGTTTTGCACTTACAATATTTGAAAAACTGAATTTAAGCAAGGGAGAGCAAATTCGTATTGTTTTAAAGCACAACCATTCACCATTAGTGTTTTACTTGATGTTTGGTTTCGCCTTTTCAATTATAACTTTTTTTATAAGAGAATTACTAGGTTTTAAGAAGAAAAAAAATCAAGGAAATGAATTTGACGCTGAGGAGTAATTGTAAGATATGAAAAACTTGTTAATATATGCGATTCCCATCTTCATATTTAGTTGTAATACCAAAAAAAATGTTGTTGTACTTAATGAAAAAAATCAGTGGCAGTTGATACATCTTGGATAAATGACCAAAATGCGTTGGGTAAGGGATTCTTTTAAACGAGAATTTACTTTTTCAGGACAAAAAATACAAAATTTAATTGACAATAAAACAAAATAAAATGAAAAAAAAATTATTTAAAAAGGCATTAGTATTTTTTGCAATTATTACATTTTCGTTTGGTATAAACGCTCAAGATGCCGCTGTGATAGGAACTCAAACTTGGACTACCGAAAACTTAGATGTTACCAAGTTCAGAAATGGTGATAAAATACCTGAAGCAAAATCGCCATATGAATTGGAGAAATATGGTAAGGAGGGTAAGGCGACTTGGTGCTATGTAAATTATAATAAAGCAAATGGAGCAAAATATGGAAAACTCTATAATTGGTATGCTGTTAACGACCCTAGAGGACTCGCTCCTATTGGATATCACATTCCAATTAATGACGAATGGTCAACACTAATTGATTTTTTAGGTGGGCGAAATGAAGCTGGCGTCAAATTAAAAACAACTGAAGGTTGGTTTAATAACGGAAATGGCACTAATAGTAGTGGATTTTCGGCAGTTCCAATAGGTGAAACTGTAGCAATTTTTTGGAGTTCAACGGAAAAAGAAGAAATGGATGTAAATGTTGAATTTACTGACGCCTGGTACTACAAGTTACAATATACAGACGGTATTTTTGATAAAGAAGCAAGCCCTAAATCAGAAGCATGTTCAGTTCGGTGCGTTAAAAATTAAATTAATTTAAATTCTTAAACATATTCTTTAATTATGAAAAACTCTTTACATCTTGTAATTATTTCATTTGTCATTGCAGTTGCTACAATAAATGATGTTTCATCTCAGGTTTATTATAAACCTAATGAGAAGGCTCAAAAAATTTATGATGAGATTCATTATGATTTGGTTACTTGGACACTTCAAAGAAAAAGTCAAAAAGAGATTGAGCAGTTTGAAAAAAAATTAATTAAATGTATTGCCCTGGATTCCAACTTTGCTCTTCCGTATGCTGGATTAGGTAATATCAGTATGATAAATCAAAAGTTTTTATCAAAGACTGGAGCATTTTCTTATTATTCAAAATACTTAGAGAAATCAAAAAAATATCCATTTAAAGAGAATGATTTTTGGTCTGGAAACAGTATAAATATTTTAAGCCAAGAATCTATCAATTCTAATGATGGCGGTAATTGCATTATAGCGATTAAAGCAAATAGGTTGTTGTCGTTATTTATGGGATATAAAATGAATCCTGAATACTTCAATGAAAAAAAAGGAGTAAATAATGTTGTTTCAATTGATGTATTATCTAATTATATTCAGCTTTGCGAGGGTGACTTAGAAAATATGAATGAAAAAAACTATTCAGATATTGCGATGTGGAAAAATTATTTTGATTTATACACAATTAAGGGGGAGCTTGAATTTAATCGAGGTAATTACTCCGAGTCTGCCATGTCGTACAAATTATTAATTGGAAAGCTTCCGATAGGTTCTAAGTACAACGAAAGAGAAAACACAATTAATAATTTAAAAAGACAAGTCTACGAGAAACTTTATAATATGTTCATTTCTATTGATGACAATGAAAGTGCATTAAACTCTTTAATTGAGTTTTTTAAAATACCATTTCTAGATTCTGACTTTAATTCTATTAGTTTCCAAAAGAAACGAAAAGAAGTATTTAGATTGATAGGTATAATACATGGCTTTAATCAAAATTCATATGAAATTTGTCAAGCAGATGGTAAACAAGTATTCTGTCAAAATAAAAACATTGAATTAGATAATTATACTTCTGCAATACAATTTTTAAATGCGTATAATCAAAATAATTTATTAGAGATAATTTTTGGTAAAGGAGAAATTACACCTGATGTATTCCCGAAGTACATATCATCTTATGCTACAGTTGAATATATATACTCATTTTATTTGCAAATAGGAAAAGATGAGGGAATGATTTGGCCGATATATAAACCTATGAATTATCAGTTTTCTGCAGAAGCCAAAGATTTATTTACAAATCTATTTAAGTGCGGGTGTGTTGATAATTTGATAGATTTTAAAGGTGACTATATGAATGGATTTCAAATATTTACGAAGTCAGTAAGAGATAGTTCATTGACGGCAATCATGAATGTTAGTCTAGATTGGCAAATGCTAAATAAAATGCCACTCACGTATTTTAATACTCAAAAACAAGTCGTGTCTCAAACATCAAAAGGAGTTGCCTTGCCTAAGGCAAAGAATTGTGAAAAATTATATTTAATAGAAAAACAAAATTACGAGAACAAGCAAGCCTTATTAAGAGCAGAACAACTTCAACAGGAGGCTGAGGTGCGACGTTTACAACAGGAACAAAACTACAAGGAAACCCAATTGAGGTTAATTGAGGAACAAAATATCAGAAAGCAAAAAGAAATTGATTTAGTAAACGCCAAGAATCAACAAATTGATAAAAAGAAGGAGTTAGAAAGTCAGAAGGCAGCAACTGCTTTTATGAAATATATGTTTCAAAGCCCTTCTTCAGGTTCTTCTTCTAGTGGCAGTAATAATTCACAACCAGCAACAAAGAAATGTCAATGGTGTCCTGCTTCACTTTCAGGTGACAGCTATGATTACCAAAAATATTCCAATGGAGAATGTTCTTCCAATAAATGGGAACATTGCCTATCTTGCGGAAAATATTGCTCTCAAAAATGTGCTATAGAAGCATGTCGTGCAGAACATTGACGATTAATAATGACAACAAAAAACGTTCTCATAGCTTTAATAATGCTAGCTGTATTCATATGGATAGATAAATTATTATCCAAACACCATTATGATGTTATGTGTTTGTTTGACCCAAGAACCTACAATGGAGAAAGAATATCAATTGATGAGAGGAATTTATCAAAAAATGAAACCGTTTATATCTCAGGGTTAGGGGACTTCAACCAATCTGATTTAGAAACTGCATCAAAAGAAATTACGGAGGTTTTTGGTTTTAAGTGTGAAATTATTGACCCTATTAAAACTACACTTGAATTATACTCCGATAACACTAGAAAATTGGATATGGAAAAATGTGAATCAGTACTTAGACCTAGTAACAAAACTATTTATATTACAAACGAATATTTTGCTGATGAAAATGTTTCAGGTATATCTATGAAAAATGGTAAACTTGTGCTAGCATCAAATACTTGTAATCATTTAAAAAAAACCATTTTTCATGAATTGGGTCATACATTAGGAATGGACCATTGTGATAATAACAAATGTATTATGGGGACTCGTAACATAATGACATGTAATGATGAATTTTGTAATAACTGTAAAACAAAACTTAAATTAAAATGAAAACTGTACCATTATCTGTTTTTTCTTTTTTCAACTTACACACTTATCGGGACAGTGTCGATAAGTGATTTAACTAAAGTATTATTCTTCATTAAATAAATTTACTATTAATTGATTCAGCGAATCAATAATATCATCACCATAACCTTCCAGATAAATACCAGTTACAGAATTCCCATAATTATGACCTAAAGCTTCAGCGATTAAGTCCTTGGAATATCCTTTAGATTTAGCAATGTTTGCCCAACTATATCTAGCAACATAAGTTGTTAATTTTGTTTGTAATGTTAGCTTCTCTCCAATTCGTTTTAGGTAGCGATTCGTTTGTTTTAAGCCCAGATTTACATGGTGTCGAATCAAAGAGTCATCTTTACCATCTAATCCAAATTGAGGCAACAAAAACGCACTATTTTCAATATCATATTCTTTGAATATTTGAATAACAATAGGTGTTAGTTTGATACTATAAAGTTTTCCAGTTTTTCTTCTTTTATAAACGATTCTATCATTTTGGATATCAGATTTTTTAAGCAGTAATAAATCCATAAAAGATATCCCAATCAAACAGAATATTAATATAAATACATTTCGAGCATTGTCCTCATCACTTCCTTTAGGTAATTCTAAATTCTTGATTAATATTATAGAATCTATTGATTCAGCGCGAGAAATGGTTCTTTGAGTTCGAATCTTAAAATTTAAAAACGGATAAATTGCCATATCATAAAGTTTCATTTTACCAGCACTATTAAGTAATGCACGTATAGAACGCATATAGGAAGCTATACCATTTGCTGATAATCCATTTAAAGATAAATGCCTTTCAAACTTTTTGATAAAGATGTAATCAATTTGGGATAATTTTAAAGGAATGCCACCATGTTCAACGACTTTGTTAGTAGCTGTTTGGTATGATTGAGCATTACCAAATCGCTTTTGAATTTTAAGCGTTTTTATATGCTCATCAGCAAACTTTTTGAAAGTAATATCTTCTGACCGTTCATTACTCAACAATAATTTTTTCAATTCAGTAGCGGTAATTGATGGATATTTATTTTCAATATCCATTAGTTTCCGCTCATATTCCAGAAGATTATCCATTACTTGCAAGTTCAGCGATTGATGATGGGGGTGTTTTTTGGTTATTTTAGCATTTTTAGCATCCCATTCACCTAACTGAAGTTTGATACCAAGGTCCATTGAAGTACTATTACCTTTTACTGTTAATCTTAGTATTAACGGACTTCTTCCGTCACTGTAGGTTCTTCTTTTATCTAGTGTAAGTTTTAATGTTGCCATTGTTTCAGTGTTAAACTAAAACTTGAAAAACACGTGCAAGTTATATGCAAGTTGAAGACCGATTTGTGCTTTCTTTTGTTGCTAAAACAACAATTTAAAAAACACTTGGTGTAGCTTTTTGGTTTTTTTGCAAATTATCTCTTAGCTCAGATGTTTATAGCATCTTAAAGATAATCAGCACCTTATAAAACCTATAAAAAGCAAAAAGTCCAATAAACACTAGCTTATTGGACTTATTTTTTGCTCCCTCTCCTGGACTCGAACCAGGGACCCTCTGATTAACAGAGGTTTAAATGGTGACATTATAGACTGACAGTCAGTAATTTATCTTTTTGTTATTTTGCAAAAGTAAGCATTTTTTAGCATTTATGCACCTATTAAGTGCACTCATTAAATTAGAAGTGAAACCAATTATTACTACTAAATTGTTTGTTTATTGAGTTCATTTTAAGATGTGACGTGTTTTTTTGATTTATATAGAAATCCCTCTTGATTGATTTGCAATCTTAATATTGTTAACATTTGGTCTTAATATATGATTATTAGGTAATAATATTTTATCAAAGGAAAGTTTTTCAAATTTTCTAATTCCAGAATCTCTTCCTATTTTCTCAAGATAGTCAATCTTGTCTTCATTTAAAAGTATATTAAATTCATTGTCAAAATATATTAATGAACGGTCATAAGCTGTATGGTGAAGTGCACATAAACTAATACCGTTTGTTATATCATCTGTTCCCATTTCATGAGAATGTGGTATTATATGAGCTGCTTCAATTAATTCAAGTTGAATCCCACACATTGCACATTTATTTTCATATGCATCATAAACTTTTCGTCTAAAATTTGGGTCTCTTTTATAACGAGTATGAGTGATTGTTAATCTACCCTCATCTAACTCCATTGTCCCATTTTCGTCTTCATCATTGAAACTATCTGATTCTTCAACTAGTTTTAATAATTGTTCTTCATTAAGTAAATGAATACGATTTATATTTTCTAAATATAAACCTAAATATTCAGCTTTAAAACTTATAATCACTTGTCCATTATTATCTTTATAAGAAGCAATATTTTGAATTGATGATTTTTTTTGAATTGAAAAACGTGAGTATAAAGAAACAGTTTGTTTTTGGTTATATCTATCTCTCATTAAATGAGGGTTCCATGCCGTAAACACCTTTTCATCTGCAAAATAACCTAATACAATAACATCAGTGCTCGTACTTAAAGCTTGATTAAAACTATCTGTTTTTGAAACTTGAATTCTACATTCATCTTGATTTGACCGTCCTCCACCAGATTCATGAACATTTTTAATTAGAACATAAAATGTTTTTTTGTTTATTGAAAATCGGTAAGGATTATTTCCATCTATGAAAACAACATTGTCAGAATATATTCTTAAACTATCTATTAGGAGATATTTTAAATCTGATTTATTTAATATTGTAGTTTCACGTACACTCATATTTAAAAATATTGTTTTTTTATTTGACGAGCAAAAACCTCTGCTAATTTTGGTGGAACCGCATTCCCAACTTGTCTCCACTGTTCCTTATAATTACCTAAGAATATGTGATTATCTTCAAAAGATTGTATTCTTTTTATCTCTTGAATTCTTAAAAATCTATTTTTCCAATGGAAAGGTCCCATATTGTTTGAATGACTAGCTTGAATTGTCCAAGAAGGTCTGTTTGGAGATAATTTTAGTAAAAAAGACCAATACCTTGACCTCCATTCAAATAATGGAGAAGGATGATTCCTTTCTTTTGTAAAGAATAAGTAATTATCACCAGGAGGAATATCTTTTAAAATATCTTTGTGTTTTGAGCCAGCTTGCATTTTTTCATCATCTGGGCTATCATAGTCAATATCATTTAGAATATCGCCACATGTCACCCATTTTTTAGTTCCTTCAATCATTTTTGATGATTCAGAATGAGTAGGTGTAGGGTATTTAAAATCTTCTAATTCTTTTTTAATACCAATACAAATAAATCGTTGTCTAGTTTGTGCTACTCCAAAGTCTGCAGCATTAACTACATCGTGAAATATTTTATAACCTAATCTTTCACTCTCATTTTCAACTAATTTTAGTGCTTCATGATGAGGCTTGAACACAAAGCCATGAACATTTTCAAAGAAAAAAAATTTTGGATTTAATTCTTCAACTGCCCTAAAATAATTTGAAACAGTTGTAAAACCATCGACATCATCTAAACCTCTATCTTTTTCTTTTCTATAAAATCTAGATTTCGAAAAAGGCGGGCATGGAGGACCTCCAACGAGTCCATCAATTTTTTTATTTTTTTTTAATATTTCTTTAAAATTAATGTTTACTATATCTTCACAAATAACGTCTGTATTTGGAAAATTTACTGAAATTGATTCACATGCCCTATTCCAAATATCTGTTGCAAAGACAGTTTTAAAACCAGCTTTTTCAAATCCAAAATCGATTCCACCAACACCAGAAAAGATACTTACAATTTTAGGCATCATTATATATTATTAAGTAAATGTTTTATCATAGATTCACCCAATAAACATGGAACTGCATTTCCAATTTGTTTTTGAATTGACCTTCTCGAACCTTGAAATTCGTAATCTTCTGGGAAAGTTTGAATCGCAGCAATTTCTGGGACTCTTAATCTTCTGTTGTTCCAATGAAATGGTCCAACCCAAGGTCCTGGTTGAGCTGAGATGGTCCAGGAAGGTAAATTAGGATGTAATTTTAATAAAAAGTTCCAAAATCTTTTATTTGCTTCAAATTTTGGATTTGGATGACCATCTCTTTTTGTAAGAGCAAAATAATTTTTACCTGGAGGAATTCCTTTTAATTCCATATCATAAGTTTTTCCATGAGTTGACTCTTCTGGTTCGTAAAATTTATCAATATCATATTTCCCAATCCAATCTATAACTTTTTCATATGGTAACAAAGATGGATTTAATAGTATTTCTTCAATTGAGCCATGTGTTTTTATTGGTTCTCCCTTTATCTGCTTTTTAGAACCAATAAAAAAAACTCGTTTTCTTTTTTGAGGTACTCCAAATTCGTGTGCATTACCTTTAAAAACGATGAAATTATAACCTAATTTATCAATAGCTTCTTCTAAATCCGAAACAGCTTTTGAGTTTTTTGGATGTAGTAAACTTTCCACATTTTCAAGTAAAAATCCATCTGGTTTGATTTCTCCTATCATTCTAAGGTAATTTCCTATCATATTTCTAGGGTCTTCACTACCTAATCTATTTTCGTGAGTAACCCAATATCCAGCTTTCGAAAATGGTTGGCAAGGAGGTCCTCCTATTAGTATTAATTTTTCTGGATTATTCGATTTAATTATATTAGAATAATCTTTTACAGACATTGATTGAATATCACTATGTAGATGCTTTGTATGCGAAAAATATTTATTACTACTCATTGTCTTAATACTATCTAAGTCAAAGTCTAAACTTGAAATCATTTTAGCACCAGCCAATTGAGCCCCTATATCAAGACCTCCACCACCAGAGAAGAAACCAATAGCTTGCGTAGAACTATTTATAATTTTGTCAATTTTATCGTTGACTGTAAAACCTTTAGGATTAAATGTAAGATTAATACTTTGACTTTTTTTTGGGAAATTAAATTCCTCAATAAAACTATTTAGTTGATGTTCTGCTATCTCTTTTAAGAATTTTTGTTCTAATTGGTATTTTATCATATTTTTTATCGAATTTGACTTTATTGAACTTGATAATAATTCCTTTAATTAATATTCAAAAATTTAACTAATTTTAAATAAGTCTTCTTTACTTGGTTGTCTCCTTTTTGAGCATATAAATTAACTATATTTTAACTCTTACCCACTTGAAAGGCTAACCATTTTTATTTCCAAAAGTCTAATACTTCTTTTATTCGATGCATCATCCTATGAATTAAAATGCAAAGATACATATCAAATCAAAATCTCGTTTCTTAACATAAAAAGATATCATATTTTGAGTGTTTACAACTTAATTTTATTAATTTTACTAAAGTTATTTTATTAACTTGATTTTCAAGACAATTGCTGAATCTTTAATCGGATTTCAGCAATTTGTTTTTCCAGCCTTTTCTTCCTCAACTTCATCTCTAATCGTTCTCGTTCCTCTGAAGTTCTTGCAATTGATATTTGTTGAGATATTATGTGAATCTGTTGGTCATACTCTTGTGGCGTCATACTCTCGTTTTAATGATAAATATCTCATCAAATAACCAAACGCCTAACTTTTTCAAAATAATTCGTTAAATCGAGGCTAATACTCACACATAGCATTATGTTAATGATTATAAAGCTATGATTATGCTTCAAATCAAAAGAATAAAAGTTTGCTAAATAAGGTGCAAATGGAACAAATAAAATAGACGAAAATCCAAAAAAATATTTTTTGGGAAATGGACCTACAAAATTGTAAGCCCATTTTTATGGAAAATTTTAAAAGCCTATTCAAGTGCTGTATTTTACAACTTAGAAATATTGAACACACGAGGGAGGTAACGTATTGATTATCAATATAAAACCTCATCGAAGCCCCCCTTAAATTAAATAGGTTTAATTTCAAACTCACAATTTCCAATCTTTGAATGAAGATTTTGATACATTGGAAGATTAGGAAGGAAAATAGCATCATGTAAGCGTATAGCATTTTCATCTAATCTATTCCATTCCTTGAAATCTTTTATTACTTGTTCTTCTTTCTTGGTCATTTCTCTGTAAAATCCACCTTTTTCTTTTGACGTGATTTGGATAATTTTTTGGATTTGTTCATTTGAATAGCCACAAATCCTAAAAAAAGCTCTCGCCTCAATTGTGTTTCTTCTGTAATCATTTAGCATCGAGTTGTAAAGTGTTTTTGCTTGACTTCTATCTACTTTTTTATTTTTCATTATGTTTCCATATACATCTTGGGCAATGTTGCTTCCAACCATAACATCCAAAAATGTAGCAAATGCACTTTTAATGTCACATTGAATCATTTGATAAGGTGTATATCCTCGCAATTGTCTTGTAGTTTTGGTTGCTGGATTAAATACTCGATTATCACTTCTTGTGGTTTTGAATCCAAAAATATGACTAGCACAAGAAATTGAAAGGATAGAAAGAATATAGTATTTATGTCTTTCAACTTGTTTTCTAATACTATAGGTATTCATTTTGATTGTATTGCGAATTCCGTGTTTACATTCTATCAAAGATGATTTTATGTTTGCCGCTTTATCCATAATTTGATTTATCTCTTCTTGATTATAGTGCTCAAATCCATCTAGTTTTCTTAATTTTTTCACTATTTTTCTATTCGTATTTCTGAAAACTTCACTTGATTTTAATTGATAAGCAAACTCCTTGGATAATTTATGTAGTTTTTCTTTATCATCACTTATTAACAAAGCCTCTACTTCAATTCCAGATATATCAGAAAGAGCTTTGATATAATCATCAATTAAACATTCACTTACAGAACTGAAGCCATGAACTATTCTTTCTGTATTGGTTGAATACTGACCATTTTCAACAAGATTTATTGCATACAAACTGTTTATGATTTGTTTGGCTTTATTGAAAGTATCATCAAAATATAGATTGCTCATTTTAGTATACATTGTATCTTCATAAACATCAATAAATTCGATTTTATTGTCGGAGTTTTTTATGATTTTTTGAGCTTTGATTTGATTACACAATGCACCATCTTTGATTGCAATCTTTTGAATATTTTCAGAAACTCTAAATTTTGTTATCTTATCCATTTCTGTCATTTTATTTGGATGTGCTAAATCATTTACATCAATGAATGCTTTAACTCTTAATAAAAGTCTCTCGTATCTTTCGGGAATATAGTTGGTCAAATAATCTGAATCAGTAACAACACCTATATATGCAGCTGCCCACAATAGTAGTTGTTTTTGGTTGTAGCCATTGTAACTAGAATCATCACCTTTGATTTTGCTATAAACTTTTATCAACTCTTTCTGTAAGTAGTACTGGTCTTTGTTTTCTTGATTTATTAAATTTTGATATTTATCACCAAACGTTGACCTAGTACTTCTGACTTCATTTGAAGTTTCATCTACTTTAACTTTAAAACCATATTCAGTCAACGATTTGATTAAATTATATTGAGGATAACTCAAAGAATTATTTAGGCTTCCAAGATGAGATTGGATGTTAGTAAGATAAACAGAGTTGTATTCAACTTCGTTAATCATTTTTTCAATCTCGGTGATGCTTTCGTTTTCTATTTCGTTTGAGTTATAGAAGATACTAGCTTCAATTACATTTTTTCTAATTCTACCATAAGCTTGAACTAGTTGATTTGCATTGAAATTGTCAACTTCAGAATTTTCATTCATTATAATTCCAACTGACGCATCGAATTCCAAATCGAATCCAATAAGATATTTGGTTGATAGAATAAAAACATTTGCATCTAAATCAACCATAGATTTCTCTAGTAGGTTATACTCTTTGAGAGATTTGGTTTTGATTGCACTTGTTTTAATTGCAAGTGTTTCCCCAATCAATAGCTGAATCTTATATCCAAATTCTTCGTTGTTTATCAAGTTTTTAATCTTATTGATATCGTTGGTGAATAGGACCACTTTATTACCTCTATCACAATTACTCTTGATGAAATTGTAATAATTATTCAGTGGTTCAATAGTTAATTGTTTCTCTCTTTTTTCCATTCGTTTGATTGTAATAAGGTCCATACTTGTCAATATATGATTTGGAATATCAAGGTTTTTATAGGTAGGAGTTGCTGTTGAAAGTGTGAAATTTCCTCCATGCTCATTAAAGAGAATGTTATAGAATTCATTCATACTTTTTCTATAGTCACTTTCACCGTATACTTGGAATTCATCCACAAAAAATGGAATATCCATTATCCTTTGAAATAAAGAAGAATTATTCTTTTTAAGTTCAATTATTTGTTCTGGAGTTGTGTTTAAGATAATAAAGCCACCACTTCTTACTTCTTGTTCGTAATGATGCCATTTGTCTTTGGAGTTCTGATAAATGAACATTTGGTTTGATTTTCGGTCACTTTTTTGTTCTTTACCAACTATCATTCCAGCCAAAGGTGATATTATAATCACATTTTTATCTGTTATGTTTAGGATAGAGGTTGTTCCACCAATCCCAGTATCACCTTTTACAACAAGTTTATTGTTATCGAAGTTTGTTATTATTGTGTTTGCAATTTCATCATTGCTTACGAAGTCATTAATTAAAATAGTTCTCATTTTCTTGTTTTTTATAGGTTATTATTACAATTTTTTTGGTTGAGAAGGGCAACCAACCCCCTAGTTGCAAGCTAGGAGGAACCCTATGCTTAAGGACATAGTTATCCTTGTAGCATAGTCAATTATACTATCACTTTTATTGAAAGTAAAGCTTATTGGATACGATTCTTTATGAATCTAATTGAATTAGTGATTAAAAAATTGAGCGAAAATATCGCTCATAAAATCAGTTAATAAAATCACTTAAATGCATGTATATCAACTGTCTGAATATACATATTGTACTTGCCAATATTGATGTTATTATTAAAAAGATAAGGATAATTGGCAAGACTCAACATTACTCTAAAGCCACTCTTTTTAATCATATTTCATTCTTTAAAATATCCAAATCCTCGATTAGCAATCTCTTGTACTATCTTTCGTTTATCAATGTAGTTCTTATGAATCACGTTAGCTGTTTTTTGATAACCAGCAGCAGTAGTTAATCCCGTTTGAGTTTCAAGCTTTGTAAGAAACGTTTTTCTAAGGTGTTTGATACTGATATTTTTTGGAACACCAGCTTTATCTCTAAAGAAGGTAAAAGAATGACTCATTTGTTTAGTTACCGTATTCCTACTAAGGTTTTCATCTTCATCAAGAATGTATTTATCACTATTTATGTGTTCTTTATAGTTTAAACGGTTAAACAAATCTTCCAATTCTGGAGTGATTGGAATGTATACTATCTTTTTTTCTCTTGTAGAATCCAAATTATGTGTTCTTTCAAACTTCAAATCAGTACCTTCGAGATAAGCCATTCTTCCGTCTGGATGAAATTTTAGGTCTGAATATTTGAATATTGCAACTTCTTCTAATCTCATTCCAGTATATGCAGCTAGCTCAATACTAGTTCTAATGTATGGTCTAAACATATTTTTCTTCACGCCATTTTTATAAACTTTGATGTTTGGTTCATTTGAACTCTCATCAATCTTATTAAGAATTTTAGTTAAGTCATCATCATCAACACTTCGAGGGTCTGGGTTCTCATATTTCAATTTGATTTTCTTAACCAAATTCGGAATCACATATTCTTTTTCATTGATTAAAAAGTTATAGAAATTCTTTAAAGCACGGATATTATGGTTGTATGTTGTTGCTTTATTTGTCAAAGTCAAAAGATACTCAACATATTCACCAATGATATATTTGTTCATTTCATAAATGGTAAATTTATTGAGATTGTATCCACTTCTTCCAATAAAATCAACCATTCTTTGTACATAACCAATACATTCTTTGATGTACTTATCCGTTCTAACCTTTTGCTCGTGTTTTGGAACATCCACATTTTCTAACCAATCCCCAAACATCAAAACACAATCAGTTATTAAATCGTGTTTTACTACCTTCTTTTGTTTAGGAATTACAATAGATATTGGGTTCGCCAATTCTTCTTTAAAATCCAATAGTTCTTTTACAGCTTCATCATATTCCAACGATTTTAAATCTTTGGTTTTACGTCCTCCATTTATCGTAATTACAGCTTTATATCGCTGTTTTTCAATAGGATGATTACAGTCTTTGTATTCAACATCTGATACTTCAATTTGCTTCCCACACTTCTTGCAAACGATGTGCAAACCTTGGAATTTTTTATACTTAAGTTTTTTCATTTTGCTTTTTATTAATGCGAGTGTAACTCATTTTTACTTCTTTTTCAATATTTTGCTTGTTATTTTCCCTCTTGGTATATAACTGGACTTGGAACTTGTCGAAACGGTAGACATTTCTAACATCTTAAATAGCTCATCTTTGTTATATGCTTCATAGTAATCTATCCAACCATTTCGATACTTTGCTTTTAATTTCAAAATTAAGGGACTATCGTATGCCAAATCAAAATCGTTTTCATATACAAATTCACCAGATGAATCTTTGAACATTTGGAGATGGTATTTGTTGCACCATCTCCTAATTGTTCTTTTGTCGGTTCTATGAATCAATTCTCCGATTGATTTCAAATAAATTCTAGTTATAAAAAAATACATATCTAATTTCTTAATTTCATTTTTTAATATTATTCATTGCTCCTAAAAAATCTCCAAAAGAGAATGAGTTTACTATATTAAAGTTATTTATATCAATTCCTATTTCCTTTAGCCCTAGATGATAATGATTCATTTTATTCATCGTAGGTTTCCCAAATTGTTTTAGAAACCAAATGTCAAATTCAATTCTGTTAGTAAACTTATCAAGTTCTTTCTTTCTCATTTTTACAATTTTATAAATTGTAGCTTTAGTAATTTTTGTTACCATAATTAACGACTGTTGGCCTTTACACAGCAAGGTTTTAATTAAAATTTAACAATACTTTCCCATTTGGATAAAATCCATTAATTGAAATTTAATATGTTAGTATGGGATTGGTTTACCTTTTTATAAGTTGGTAAAAACTTTTTATTCTATTTATTTAGTACTTTCTTGTGAACAATCTACTTTTATTCAATTCTTCACTTTTTATTAAGCCTACTTCATTCTCTTAATTCAATTTACACTTCTTTTTCTAATATATCGTATATCCCATCTATTTGTATTTCAGTATCTAACTTATTGTTTTCACCTAAAAACACATTGATTTTATCTTCAATTTTTGCCAATGATTTTTTTGATATAATCTTAATTTTATTTATAAAGTCATTAAGTACATTTTCTCCATTTTTTGCTCCGTAGTTAAATTGCATAAAAATTTTATCGTCATGTTTATTTCGGGTGCTTAGATTCACAAAAAATCTAGGTTGATTTTTTTTACTCATCATCTTTTTATTTTCAATAGTTTTCATAATTTTTTTATTAAAGTTTAAAAAATATATTTCCATTCAACTGAGTTGTTATTTTTTTTGAAGGAAATTTTTCGATTTAATGCTTATTCGAATGAATAAGTCTTTCTTTGATTTTGTTAAAACATTATCCTAATGTTTTAATGTTTCTTTATTCTTGTTTTATATCATAATGTCTTCTCCTTTCTTTTATAAATCATTTTTATATTCTGACCAATAATCTTGTTCTGTTTTTTCTCCAAAGTTTATTTTATGTTTTTCTATAAAATCGTAAAAATCAATATTTATTTTACCAAATAATTTGTACTTGGAGTAAAATTTGTTTGTGTCATTTAATGATTCTCTAATTTGATTAATTTCATTATCATCTGGATTAAACAAATCAAAACACATTCTAATTTTTTCTATTGGATTTATTTCTAGTAATTCAATTGTATCTTGTACACTTCTATGTCCCATATACTTTGAAATTTCAATAAATACTTTTTTACTATAATTATATTCTTTAATCATCTCACGTCCCCAAGCTATTTCAAACGCATTTGTTTTTAATTGCCTCATATTGAGTTTTATGTTAAATTTTAAATTTATATATTCTGCATATTGTTCATATAATTTATTCAATTCTTTATTTAAACTTGTTGTTGAAAGTTGTCTGGTTTTTTTTGTAGTAACATAGACAAAATTTTCCCCATCCCTATTATCAACATGAAAGTTATTTATAAAAGTATTTCTTGTAATCTTTTGCATAAATTCACTAATTTCATAAAATTTTCTTGTTGAATTTTTTGAGTTTTTAATTTCTAAAACTTCAACTGGAATACAGTTAAGCATTTCATTTTTGTAATCATCTGAAACATCATTTATAAAAAAATCTTTCCATTTTAAATCTAGTAATGTTCCAACTTTTGCACCCAAACATGTACTATGAATACATAATAACCCATAACCATATTCCTTTTTTATATCAATTAACCAATATCCGAAATTTATCAATATTGAAGTTTCCCAAATTTTTCCAGCTTCCATTTTCTGTATTTTCATATTTATAATGCAAATGTAGTAAAATATTTTAAATATCCAAAATATTTTACTACATTTTATAAAATTTAATGAAAATACAGAATTATTATGTATAAATTATTATGTATAATCTTCTCACACTTGTAGAATTATGTTTTTTTCCTTGAGATGTCCGAAATCCTAATTCATTCAATTTCAGAGCTATTTTATCATAACTGTAGCCTTTTTCTGTATTTTATTAATAATTCTGTTCATTTAATTTTTTTTAGAATTTGAATTAGCCTTTATTTAATATTCTAAATGTCTTTTATACAATCTCATCACGCTAGTTGATGTAAACTTTTTACCAGTAACGCTCATAAAATTATTTTTAGTTAATAAAGTAACAATTTTATCATAAGAAAATCCTTTTTCTCGATATTGTACAATCATTGCAGTCGCTTGAATATTGATTTTATTATCTATTGATTTCTGCCTAACTGCTTGAGCACCTTTTATTCTATGTTCTTGAGTAAAGTTTTCGGGTTTACCTAAAACTACACCATTTCGTTTTAATTCTGCTAGAGCCAAACGGGTACGATTCGAGCAAGCCTCCCTTTCAGCTTGTGCCATTGTTGCGTATATTCCAAGTGAAAGAGTATTAAAGCTTGGCATATCCAATGCTTGGATTTCAATGTTTGATTTTGCGACTCTATCACGAAGTTGAAACAAAAATGAAATTGAGCGAGATAATCTGTCCAACTTTGAAATTATAAGAGTGCAATTATTCTTTTCACACATTTCTACCGCAAGTTCTAAACCTTTACGTTTATCATTTTTCCCACTTTCTTGTTCTTCAACTTCTCCTATCAAAATACCACCAATACTTTTTATGTAATTTTCAACTGAAGTTCTTTGAGCCTCAATTCCTAAATTTTGAATTTTTGTACTCGTTCTATAATATGCGTAAAATTGTTTCATTTTATATTTTTTCGTGTTTTATATGATTTACATCTATCCATGTACATTCGACCATGGGTTGATATAGACACGAGTGTAGGCGTATTACATGAACCACGCAAATTTCAAGGAGATTATTTTCATATTATTTATCAACGTTCATAAAGCAAAAAAATCCCATCCTAAATGGATGAGATTTTACACTATAATAGTTATTTCTCTTTTTGACATTATAAAGTCATTTCATAAATTCTGTAATATTTCTTAATTGTTCATTTACATATTGAACATCGCCAACAAATGACCAATTAGCATTCCGAATGAAATCCTTTTTGTGTTGGTCCAGTTTCTTCTTTAATTGTTTCAATCGATTTTGTAATTCGTTGAATAATTCTTGATATTTTTCTTCGGCTCTCATATTATCAAGTGTTAAAATTTATAAACAGCTTTATTTACATCATCTTCATAATTGGCTCCAGTGTATTCTACATTCGAATCAATAAGATTTATCATCTCATCAAAATATACATCAGTAAATTCCTTGAATATCTTTTTTGATTTGATTAATTGAATAGTATAAGTATCGTTAGGTTTCAATACTATAAGAACGTGGCCCTTGAACAAAAAACCTTGAACTTTGAACAAAAGTCCATTTGGTACAGCTGTCCAACTGTTAGCTCCCCAAGACCATACTCTTGTTGCTCCAGTTCCCATTAATTGTTGGTGAATTGTTTTAGCGATTTCTACTGATTGTTTTTCTGAAGTTTCCATAATTGTTTCGTGTTATTTATAACACGAGTATAAGAGGAATGTTTGTATAAACACCTGGTCTTCAGTAAAATAATTAAAAATATTTTGATTTTAATTATATCATCCTAGGGGAATTATAAATTATTTTCTATTTCCCCACCACAAATCAAGGCGTTTTGTTTCCTCCATGATATTTATTAATAAACGATAAATATTATGAGTAAAAATGAACCTAAATCAAATGGAATCAACGTCCTATCGCTATTCGATGGAGTTAGTTGTGCAAAGCTTGCACTAGAAAAAGCTGGCATTAAGATAAACAAATACTATAGTAGTGAAATATGTCCTCATGCACTAGCAATTCAAAACTATCATTATAGTGGTGATACAAACTTTATCCAATTGGGGAATGTGTGTGATATTGATGGATTTGATTATGCTAATGAAATTGATTTGGTAGTGTTTGGTAGTCCATGCACCAATCTTTCAAGCATCAATAAAACTGAACGTACTGGACTTGAAGGGAGTGAATCCAAGTTATTCTATGAAGCGTTGAGAATTATGGGACAGATATATACTTTCCAACCATTATTTAAAAAATTATACTTTCTAATGGAAAATGTTGCAAGTATGAGCCGAAAAGATAGAGATATTATTACCAACGAATTAGCTGTAATATTCCCAGATATCAAATTGTATAAAATCAATTCAGCAGATATTGCTGGTGCCAATCGTAGAAGGTATTATTGGTCAAATATTCCCAACATTGGAAAAGTAGTTCCAACCAACGTTAAGTATCAAGACCTTGTTGTTAATGGATTTGTTGACAAAGAAAAAGCCAATGTATTGTTGGGCTCCAACTGTACTCTTACGAATGGTATCAAAAGATATTACAATATGAATATTGGTAATATTATATTTAAAGATAAAGCATTCGCTGAATTATCTCCAGAACAGAAGGTACTTCAATATCCATCTATTTTAAAGCAATCTGGATATGTTGGTGGTAGAAATGTAAAGATAGATGAATATGATTTCCCAAATGGCTGCTATAGGCTTCCTAGTATTTTAGAATCAGAACGATTGATGACAATTCCAGATGGATATGTAAGTGATGTTCCTAGTGTAGCCAAGACCAATAAAATCAAAGCAATTGGTTTGAGTATGACAGTTGATGTGATTGCTCATTTACTAGGTCCGTTGAAAGAGGGTTAATGTTTCAGATTAATTATAAAAGTGTTTCTGTAAAATGAAACAAAGGGTACTCGAAAGGTGCCCTTTGTTGTTTATATTGAGTTATAAGCTGAGGTTTTTTGTCTTGCCAATTATACTTATCTTTTTAAATAATAGATACATTTTTGGCAAGTGTCATTTTGGCTTTAAACCACTATAAAATAGTAGTTTATGTTTAATTATAAATCAAATATATGAGCAAAAAAATCGCTCAATTTGTGATTTTCAAATTAAGTAGAGAGAAATAAATTATATTGAATTTAGTTTGGATGAAATGCTGTAATCCTACCATCATTTAATATATGAAGTGAATAATAATTACCATTAAAATATAAAGCTCTATTACCACTTATTCTAAAATCTTTACCTTCAGATAATCTTTCATTTATTTGAGGAAGTAAGTTCTCTATTCCAATTTTTAGAATTCTTCTAATATCTTTCATTGAATATTGAAAATTGGTTTTTTCTTCAAAATGACCCTCAATTTTAAGTTCAACACAATGTCGTAGATAAATATGAAGGAAACTTTCATAAGTCCAAAAAAGGGGCTTAAAAGTACCAAAAGTTAATAAAGACTCTTCTTTAAAATCAGAAATGGAATTTTGTAATTCTTTAAATAAAATAGGATATTCAGCTTCAAATACTTCAAATTTTTTGTTTGTCGAACGTTTAATTTCTTTTTTAATTAATTCAATTCTATTTGATTTTTGATAAGCCTTAATTTCACAATATTCTAGAATTTCCTCAGCTAAAATATCTACGTTAAAAAGTTTAGCTTCAAGCTCATGAATTCTAATATCATTAAATTTTTGACCTTCTGAATCGTAAAGAATTTCCTTTAATAACATTTCCGAATCTGGGTTGTAATAGCACAAATAACCTAATAATTGTTTCCTTTCATATTCAATAAGCGTTCCACCACTTTTTAGTCGTTGGAGAAACATAGATTGAAATGCAAAAAATGGGTCGAAATTAGTTGAGTCAAATTTTATTTCTAGTGTATTGGGTATTTCTTTATTACCAATTTCCCCGTAAGATTTTAATAATGGAAGATTTACAGTTAATATTTCATAAATATCCCCACTAATAAACCCACTATTTTTTAATTCCTTTTTTAGATTATCCGATAAATCAACATCACTAGATATTTCCATTTTTATATTTCCATTTGTTCTTGGTATTTCACTTTTTTTTATAAGACTTTCTAGTTGTTCTCTTTCATCTTTTTTATACAAAATAATTCCTCTAATACTTCTTCCAAACATTTTAGCTGAATCTGAAAATTTATGAAATTCAATTGTTAATGATATGTTCTCAAATTGGCCATACATTGAATAAAGTTCTTCAATCGAAAATTGAAACTTTTCTTTCCTTTGATGTTCAATATCATTTTCAAAATCGATAAGTTGTTTTTTATGGTTTTCTATTTGAATTAAAATTTGTTTTTTTAATTCAGTTTCTTCTGATGTACATTTTGATAATCTAGCTTCAAAAGATAATAGCTGTTGCTCTGCTATATCGTGAATCATATATAATGATTGGTCATTTATCGAAGGTTGTTTCATTCCAAACATAAAATATTATTAATAAAATTTATGAAAATAGTAGTAATTTGAAATTACCTAAAATTTAATCTCAAAATCACCCAATTTAAGCAAAGCAACGATTAATAATAGCATTATCCCAGTTGAATATTTTTCAGTATTGTAAAAACAATGAGCTATATTATTTCTTAGGTTTAGTCCCTTATCGGTGAATAAATATTTTAAAAAAGCTATATCTGTATCTGGGATGATTGATACAATTTTTTCATTGTCTAATAATTTATCAAATGAAATCCTTTCTTTGGTGCCATTTTCTTTAATTTCGATAGTTTGTGCACCAACTAATCTAGAAAACTCTCTTAATAGACCTTCGAATTTTATAACTAAAGAATCTATTGCTAGAATAAATCCAGATTTAGTTTCCACTCCATTTATTATGTCAGAATTTACTTGATTAAAGAAATTCTGTATAGAAGGTTTAATAAGTTCAATCCAATCAAATCCTTCAATATTTCCATCTGAATCAGTATGAGTAAAATTCTTTGAATACCATGTTTTAGTGGTTAGATATTCAATAAGTGAATCAAGTGAGATTTTATTTGCCTTTATTCCTTTTAAAAAAATTGCCCAAATATGATTAATACTAAAGTTTTTAAGATGTAAATCGTATTGATTAATTCCAGAATTTTTATTTGTTGAAATATTTTTATTGATATCAAAATTGACTACTTTGATAAAATCAAATGTTACTGGACGTGAAAATTCTTCTAATTTAAGGGCTTCTGGAAGGATTTTACCGTTTATCAAATATGTGTAAATAGCTTCACTTGAATTATTTTCTATAATCATGGATGTTTTATTATCGTTAAAAGCCCAATATGCATCAAGTAAATCACTTTGATATTCTACTGAAATAGTTTTAAAATCAATATTCTTTTTTGCTTCTTGTATCAACGTAGATACCTCTTCAATTTTTGAATGATTAGCAGCGTTTTTATATTCATTTAAAGCTTTTAAAAAATAATCATGAGCAAAGAAGTTTTCTTTTTGTTTATCCGCTTCTTTAATGTAATATTCAGCTAATTTATTATTATAAAAATGTGATTTTAACTTTAATTTTTGACAAAGTATTATAGTAAATGATAAGAATTCTTTTAAAAAATCTGGATAAATATCATTCTCAATAACTGAAATTGAATAATCATAAAAAGTCTGTATAATTTTTATATCTAATTTTTTACCTTCGTCAACAATGAATTTCATCATAGAACATTCACGAAAACCATTTAACTTTTCATTTCCAATTAAGGATTTAGCCAAAATTATGACTTCATCTATTTTGTAATTAATATTCTGCGATAAAATGAATAAATTTTTATAATAGCTTTCAAATAAATTTTGATTTTCAATTTTTTCTAATGAAACTATGTTGACCTTTAAGAAACTTAGATATGAATCAACAGCTGTCTTTGCATAAATAATGTTTTTGGCTTTACTTAACCAAAGTAAATGGTTGTATTTCGCTTTATATTTAGGGTTTAATGTGTTCTCAGACCTTACTTTAATATAATCTAAGTCATCTTCAAATAAAGCTAAATTTGGATAAGAATCACCAGTTTCATTATTATGGAGTTTTGGAATTAATTCTCCTTTCTGGAAACTAAAATTTGTAAAATATAGTTCGTAAAAGCATATTGTTTTTACATCTTTATTAGATATATTTTCAGCGAGAATTTGTAATTTATTTGAAAGACTATAATCAAATTCTAAACTTACATCTAACTCAATATATTTGTAATAAGATTCAAGATTGTCAAATTCCATATTATGATTGATTAAACAAAACACCACTCTAAAACACCACTCTACTAAATAATAAAATCACTAGAAGCATATATTTGGGATTATCGAAAATTATCTCTTAGCTCAGATGTTTAGAGCATCTTAAAGATAATCAGTACCTTATAAAACCAAAAAAGACCTACATTTCTGTAAGTCTTTTTGCTCCCTCTCCTGGACTCGAACCAGGGACCCTCTGATTAACAGTCAGATGCTCTAACCAGCTGAGCTAAGAAGGAATTTCAGCGTGCATTTCTGCTTTGGCGTGTGCAAATGTAAGGAAAGAATTTTATTTTACAAAACGATTTCTCAAAAAAATCGAGGGGAAGAGCTGTTTTTTAAGGTAACGAATTATAATTCGTTAAAAATCATTCGGTTTGTATAATGATAGCATCCTTGAAACCATTGGATTGGACCTTCTTCAATACCGCTGTTCCTTCTTCTCTACTGTCGAAGTTTCCTACCAAATACCGATATTTAAATTCACTAGTGGACACCACTTTTTGACGAACAACGGGTTCCCCCAATTTTTTAAACGCTACATCGCTCGGATCGATAGGGTCGCGGGATGACATTATTTGAATACTGAAAGCACCTTGTTCTGTCGTTGGTTTTGCAGGAACTTTCGTCGGATCTTTTGCAGGAATTTTGGTTTCTTTTGTCTCTTTCGAGGTGGTTTTAGCTGTGCCAGCAACTACCGGTTTTGCAGGTGCATTTTTAACAAAATTAATCGCAGGGTACTCTTTTTGAAGAAATGTTCTTATTCCTCGGAAAATTGCAGAGGCTAAAATATCTTGTCCTTCAGTGGTGTTGAGATAATTGGCTTCTTTTTCATTACTTAAAAATCCACATTCTAGAAGGACTCCGGTCATATTGGTGTATTTTAACACTTGCAGAGAATGTTCTCTATCATCAGAATCTTTTACCCCACGAGAATGTCGACCCGCTTTCACCGAGAATTCTTTTTCCATAATGGTAGCAAAATCAACAGACTTTTTAGAGTCCATCGTGTGCACATGTGATTCTGTGCCGTGTACTACTTTTCTTTCGCTTGCATTGCAATGAATACTTATAAAATAATCTGCTTTTTTGATATTTGCTTTGGCGACACGATCATCCAAACTGACAAAAGAATCATCCGTTCTCGTGTAAATAATTTCAATATTGGTAAGATATTGAGAGATATACGAACCAACTTTATTGGAAATAATTAAATTTAATTCTTTTTCGGTGAGATGGTTTTTATTCTCTGACAGAAAGCCCGTGTCATACCCACCATGCCCTGCGTCTAGCACAAGAGATACTTTCTTGTTTTGTGTATACGAAACAAAAGAAAAGAGTAAACAGCAGAAAATAATGCCCCATTTCATTCTGTAAATTTAAATGGAACGATTTGATGTATAAAAAAAAATAGAAAACTTTACTAAGATTGAATTGTTGAAAGATTGGATGTAGACGCAAGACTGAAAGACTGATGCGTATTCCCCATCCCATCCCAACTCATAAGTCTAAAAGCGTAGCGATCTACTGTCTAAAAGCGCAGCAATCTAATGTCTTACAAAGATTCAAGACTAAAAGACACAAGATATAAAGACTGATGCGTATTCCCTTCCCCAACTCATAAGTATAAAAGCATAGCGTTCTTGCATCTTTAAGCTTAGCGATCTAATGTCTTACAAAGATTCAAGACTAAAAGACACAAGATATAAAGACTGACGCGTATTCCCTTCCCCAACTCATAAGTCTAAAAGCATAGCGTTCTTGAATCTTTAAGCGAAGCGATCTAATGTCTTACAAAGCCTTCCACTGTCTACCTAAAATATTCCCAAACGATTTTTGCTTTCGCTGGCCCAATTACTTTTCCTAATTCTTCAAGGCTAGTTTCTTTAATAGTGCTTACCGTTTTAAAAGCTTTCATTAAATCTTGTTGTGTTTTTGGCCCTACACCTTCCACTTGCAATAATTCTGAAACAAGGGCTGATTTACTTCGTTGATTTCGATGGTGCGTTATTCCAAATCGATGGGCTTCATTGCGCATGAATTGTATTACCTTCAAACTTTCGGTACGTTTATCTAAATAAATGGGCAAAGAGTCTCCAGGAAAAAAGATTTCTTCTAATCGTTTGGCAATACCCACAATGGCCACTTTTCCTCGTAAATCTAATTTTTCTAGGGCTTTTAACGCAGAACTTAATTGTCCTTTGCCTCCATCAATAATGATTAATTGAGGCAATGATTGTCCCTCGTCTATCATTCGCTTATACCTTCTATACACCACTTCTTCCATTGTTGCGAAATCATCTGGTCCAATTACTGTTTTTACATTAAAATGACGGTAGTCTTTCTTTGCGGGTTTTGCATTTTTAAAAACGACACATGCCGAAACAGGGTTTGTTCCTTGAATATTCGAATTATCAAAGCATTCCATGTGAATAGGCAAGTCTTTTAATCGAAAGTCTTTTTTAATTTGTTCCAAAATACGCTCTGAATGTCGCTCTGGGTTGACCAGTTTTTCTTGCTTTAATTTTTCAATTTTATAATAGGTCGTATTTCTTATGGAAAGATCAATTAAACTCCTTTTATCTCCTCTTTGTGGCACGAAAAAATCAATTCCTTCAATTTTTAATTGAATTGGATTGGCGAGAAGAACTTCTTTGGATTCACTCATAAATCGTTCGCGAAATTCGGGTAAAACAAAACCAATAATATCTTCTTCCCGTTCATCTAATTTTTTTCTTATTTCAGCAGTATATCCGTGTATTATTGACCCATTACTAATGACTAAGTAGTTGACAAAGAAGGATTTTTCATCCTCTAAAAGTGTCAATACGTCAACTTGATGAATGGTAGGTGAAACAATGGTCGATTTTGATTTATACCTTTCCAGTAAAATAATTTTTTCTTTCATCTCTTGCGCTTGCTCGAACTCAAATTTTTCCGAAAAATTTTGCATGCTGGTTTTGAGCATTGAAAGAACAGGACTTAAATTTCCTTTTGCAATATGTCCGATTTGCGCAATATAAGTATCATATTCTGAAAGTGATTCCTTTCCTTCACAAGGTCCTTTGCAATTGCCAATATGATATTCTAAACAAACTTTAAATTTCTTTTGCTCAATGTTTTTTGAAGAAAGATCAAAGGAACAATTTCGAATTGGAAATAATTCTTTGAGCAATGCTAAAAGGGTGTTTAATACTTTCACATTGGTATAAGGTCCAAAATACTGCGAGCCATCTCGAACAAATCTTCTAGTAGAAAAAATACGGGGAAAAGGCTCTTTTTTTATACAAATCCAGGGATATGTTTTATCGTCTTTTAATTGGATATTGTATTTGGGTTGGTATTTTTTGATGAGGTTGTTTTCTAGCAATAACGCATCATTTTCTGTTTCAACCACAATGTATTGAATGTCAACAATCCGCTTTACGAGTAAGATGGTTTTGCCGTTTTCTTGATTTTTATTGAAATAGGAGGAAACGCGACTTTTCAAATTTTTAGCCTTTCCTACATAAATAATTGTTCCGGCCGCATCAAAATATTGATATACCCCAGGACTTGAAGGAAGAGATTTAATTTTTAGCGTTAATTCCTCTGATTTTGCCGACACATTTACGTTTTATACCTTCAAAAATAAGCTTTTTTTGGTAATCATAGGAGAAAGTATACTTTCGAAGAACGAATGATAATGAAGTGAAGGAATATAAGAGTTGGCGTAAATAAGAAAATCAAATCCTATTTTCAACTAGACGAACACCTAAAATCTACCTAAATAGACCCAACACCAAAAACCCAACACCAACCATAACCTACACAGGCCAACACCTAAAACCCAACACCTAACCTCTACTTAGAAATAATCTCAAACAATTCGTTTAAATTAGGAGAAATGATGATTTCAATTCTTCTGTTTTTCGCCTTATCTTTTACATCAACAGGAATGTATTCAGAACGACCAGCTGCCATTAATTGCACAGGGTTCATTTTAGAATTTGCGGTCATTATTTCCACTACAGCGGTGGATCGTAAGACAGATAATTCCCAGTTATTTCTTGGACTTGTTGAACTACTGAATTTATCAGTGTCGGTATGTCCTTCCACAACAATTTCTACTTCTTTCTCTGTTTCTAGTACTTTGGCTAAATCAATTAATGCTTTTTTACCTTCTGTTTCTACGACCGTACTTCCAGAGCTAAATAATAATTTCGCCTCCAGACTGACATATATTTTTCCGTTTTTTTGAACAACAGTTAACCCTTTATTTTCAAAACCTTTTAATGCATTAGCAACTTTACTTTTCAAAGCTTTTACAGCATCATCTTTCCGCTGAATCATTTCTTCTAATTCATTCACGCGTTGCTCTCTTTCTGTTAAAAGGCTAGATTTTAGCGCAAGTTCATTTTCTAATGCTGTTAAAACATCACTTTTCCTTTGTAGTTCTAAATTCTTAGCCTCCAAATCATATTGAAGTCCTGCCGTTTCTTTGGCCCCAGACAACCTTAATTTATCAAACTTTGCTTGCAGATGATCATTTTCGCCTACAATTTTTTCATATTGAATATGCAGTAAACGTAATTTCGCACCTAAATCAGTCGTGTCGATAATGAGCGCATCAATTTCTTTTTTTGCGACGTCGTGACGAGTTACTAAATCGGTGTATTTTCCTTCAAAATCTAATGAACTAGCCTTGTATTTCTCGAGTTCTGTGCTACAGATTTTTTCACGTTCCACAAGATCTTTGTATTTTTTTGCAGGAACGCATGAAAAAGTAATAAGAGAAAGGACAAATAATAAATTAAATATTTTCATATATGTTTTGTTTTTTAATGGTAATCTATAAATACAGCTTTTAGACCTTTATTTATGTTAGCCTTTCTAAATCTTTGCTATTTCATAAAAATCACTTTTAGTGACAACAAAGATGAGGATGAAAACAGTTCACATGAAGGTCAATTGTGAGAAATTATGAACGTAGAAAGGTGCATAAAGCCTTTTTTGTCGTTTTCCTTTGTCTTGATTGACTTGCTGCGTTAAGAATTATTGAAAATAATCATTCGATTTTAAATAAAATATATAAAACCCGAAACTCAAAATAAATTCTAATTGTTAATGAGTTATCTACCTTTGGTTAGCAGCTTTTTGGTATATTTGCTCTGTATAAATACAAATTAAATGAAACATATTTTTTCTTTACTTCTATTACTTTTTATTTCTCACACAGCCATTTCTCAAAAAAAAGAAATTGACTATAGAGCATATAATGACTGGAAAAAATTAGAAGCTCATTGCATTTCAAATGATGGAAATTTTGTTTCTTACACTATAAAGCCGCTGCGAGGAGATGGTTATTTATACATTTATAATAAAGTTAAAAATAAATTAGACTCTATTCCAAGAGGATATAATCAACAATTTTCAGGGAACTCCAATTTTCTTGTTTTTAAAATTACACCTGGCTTTGATACCTTGAGAAATTGTGAATTGAATAAAATTGACAAAGAAAAATGGCCAAAAGATAGCTTAGGAATTTATTTGCTGGAAAAAGATTCATTGATAAAAATCTCGAAATTAAAATCATTCACCTTACCAGAAGAAGGAGACTGGTTAAGTTATACCTCAGAATACAATTCTCTTGTGGAGGAAATTGAAAATCCAAAAGATTCCGTTGAAGAAAAACCGATCACGCCGATAGTAGTAGAGATTCCGAAAAAATCAAAATTTACTTTTTTTAAAAAGAAGAAGGAAGTGGAAGTGGTACCCGTCGAGAAAGTGGAGGAAAAACCAGTAGCGAAGGAAGAAAAATATAAATCGGATGGGAAACTTTTTACTAGTTTAAATGCTATAACGGGAGAAAAACAGCAATATATTGATGTGACTGAATTTGTAGTTTCTAAAAAAGGCAAATACGTAGCCCTGATTTCGCATAAAAAAGAGAAAAAAATAGTCACGTATCAGTTAGCTATTTTGGAACCTACCTCAGGTGATTATTCCGTAGAAGCGACAAAAAAGGGCTTTAGCAATTGTACTTTTAATCATTCCGAAAAAGCATTAGCACTTCTATCTACCGAAGATACGACGGAAAACAAACAGTTCGAATTGAATTATTTAGAATTAAAATCAAAAAAACTCATCACGCTTATTGATACATCTACAGCGTCAATTCCTGTTGAAAAAAGTATTAGTGACAATCGTTCTCCTGTTTTTTCTGAAAATGATGAACGTTTATTCTTTGGAATTGCGAAAAGAGTTGAGCAGAAGCAAAAAGATACACTTTTAGTGACAGAAAAAGCCGTGGTGGATGTCTGGAATTATCAAGACAAACGACTGCAGCCACAGCAAAAAGTGGAATTAAAAGACGATCTTAAGAAAACGGATCTGTATGTTTTACAATTGGAAGACAAGAAAATCATTGCCCTTTCAAATGACACGTTAACGATTACACTGCCTACTAAAAAGAGAGGAAATTATTTGTTGGCCACAAGTAAAGAAATGTATCAAGGAACCTATAATTGGTCTTCTCCAAATTTGGAAGATCATTACCGTGTTTCAATCGCAGATGGTAAAGTTGAATCTCTGAAAAAAGGAGTTGGGTTTGGAGGAAATCTCTCTCCTTCAGGAAAATGGTATACGTATTTCAACGGGGAAGAAGGAGAACATTACTTACAAAATGTAGCCACCAAAAAAGAAATTTGCCTCACATGCGAGCGTAAAGATGTAAAATGGGTAGTTGATCTTAATGGTCAGCCTCAAAAAGCGGAGCCTTATGGGATTATCGGCTGGATAAAAAATGAAAATGAAATAATGATTCAATCAGAATACGATGTTTGGAATTATTCTATTACAGCGGGTAAAATCTATTCTATTACGAATGAGGAAGGAAAAAATACAAAAACGCGCTTCCAACCAAGTTTTTGGGACCATGATAGTTTATATGTAGAGTATAACAACATGTACATTCGAGGGTTTAATGAACAAACGAATGGAAATGCGATTTATGAAATAACAACGAAACCTCAAGGTATTGAGTTGAAGAAAATGTATGCAATGGAAGCGGAATTAGTGGATATCGCGCGTTCAAAAAACACAGAAAAAATAATACTTCGGAGATCTACCGTTGCACACTATCCAGATCTACATTTTTTAGATAAAAACTATACCAATGAAATTCAGATTTCAAAGACAAATCCTCAGCAAAAAGAATACAATTGGGCATCTGTTGAAACAGTAGAATGGACAAGTTATGATGGAATTCCGCTAAAAGGGCTGGTATACACTCCTGAAAACTTTGACAGCGAAAAAAGTTATCCGATGATTGTGTATTATTATGAATTGTACAGTGAGGATATTCACAAACATTATGCCCCTAGACCATCTGCTTCTGTGATCAACCCAATCGAATTTGCTTCTGCTGGTTATGTCGTTTTCTTCCCAGATATTCGCTACCGTGAAGGTCATCCAGCGAAATCGGCATATGATTGCATCATGAGTGGAACAGACAAAGTGCTTAAATTATATCCAAATATTGACTCAAAGCACATGGGTTTGCAAGGTCAAAGTTGGGGTGGATATCAAACAGCACAAATGATTACGATGACAAATCGATATGCTGCAGCGATGGCGGGAGCGCCCGTTTCTGATATGATTTCAGCGTATGGAGGAATTCGCTGGGGTTCAGGTTTAAATAGACAATTTCAATACGAACGCCAACAAAGTAGAATAGGGCAAACATTGTGGGATGCACCTGAATTGTATATTGAAAATTCGCCCATTTTCCACCTTCCAAATATTACAACACCACTTTTAATTATGTCGAATGACGCAGACGGGGCTGTTCCATGGTACCAAGGAATAGAAATGTTTACCGGGATGAAACGTTTAGGAAAACCGGTTTGGCTTTTAAATTATAATGGGGATGATCATAATCTAACAAAAATGGCCAACCGAATCGACTACAGTATCCGATTGAGACAATTTTTTGATTATTATCTGCTAGAAAAACCTGCGCCAAAATGGTTGATTGACGGAATTCCTATGGTTGTTAAAGGGGATGAATATAGATTAGAGTTAATAGAAAAATGATGAATGGAAAAATTGTAATGCACGATTTACTTCCTAATTTATTCTTTTTTTAACAGATAACCCAACTTTTTCAGTATCTTCAGTAAGTCATGATAGAAAATCCATTTAATAATAACACTGAATCTATTAATAGTGTGAACAATCCCGCTGAATTTACAGAGAGATTCATTAATCAAACCAACCAATCGGTTTTTCTTACAGGAAAAGCGGGAACAGGAAAAACAACCTTACTTCGAAAAATAATTGACTCAACGCATAAACAAGCAATTATTGTTGCGCCAACTGGAATTGCCGCATTAAATGCTGGAGGTGTTACTATTCATTCATTTTTTCAATTGCCTTTTGGTGGCTTCATCCCTGAATTCAATGTTGCCGCTCAGTTCACTGATTCAATGAAATTAGAATCGAAAGATAGTTTATTACGCCATTTTAATATGAATGGGCAGCGTAGAAATTTAATTCGAAATCTAGAGTTACTCATTATAGATGAGGTAAGTATGCTGCGTGCAGATTTATTAGACGCAATCGATTGGACATTAAGGAATGTTCGGAAAATAAATAAGCCATTTGGTGGAATTCAGGTTTTATATATCGGTGATTTACTGCAATTACCTCCTGTTGTAAAACAAGAAGAATGGGGCGTTTTACGAAATTATTACAGCGGAATGTTCTTCTTTCATTCGAGAGTGATTCAAGAGCAACCGCCAGTTTATATAGAATTATCTAAAATTTATCGACAAAATGATGATGAATTTATTCATGTTCTGAATAATTTGAGGAATAATAAAATTTCAGCGGCAGATATTGAAACCATGAATCAATATGTGCAGCCAGATTTTAATCCAACGAAGCATGAAGGATACATCACATTGACAACACATAATTCAAAAGCTGATGAAATAAACTCAAAAGCTTTGCAAGCATTGAATGAAAAGGCTCTTTTTTTCTCTGCTGAAATAATAGATGATTTTCCGAAACATTTGTTTCCTTTAGAAGAAACATTCGAGCTAAAAGTAGGGGCGCAAGTAATGTTCATTAAAAATGATATTTCTTTCGAGAAAAACTTCTATAATGGAAAAATGGGTAAAATCGAATCGTTGGGGGAAGATGAAATAATGGTTCATTTTCCAGATGAAAACAAGACGATTGAAGTTCAGAAATACGAGTGGACAAATATTCGGTATGTATTAAATGAAACTTCGGGAGAAATAACGGAGGAGGTTTTGGGTACATTTGTGCAGTATCCATTGAAATTAGCATGGGCGATCACCGTTCATAAAAGTCAAGGGTTGACCTTTGACAAAGCTGTTTTGGATGTTTCACAAGTTTTTGCCCCTGGTCAAGCTTATGTTGCTCTTTCTCGATTACGTTCTTTAAAAGGACTGGTTTTAATAAGTCCGATGCGCATGAATGGTTTGTCAAACGATCGCAACGTAGTAAATTATGCAAACAACAAAGCAGACGAAAAGATGCTGGCTGATTCTCTCAAAAGAGGTTCCAAACAATTTTTATTAGACTCTTTAACAGACGCATTTGATTGGCATGAATTAGTAAGCAAATGGGGAATTCACGAAGCAAGTTACAAATCAGTTCCTTCGAAGTCTGAAAAAGGAAAAGCAAAAACATGGGTAACACATCAATCTCAAGCTATGCAATCGACCTTGGATGCCGCAAAGAAATTTCAAAATCAATTGGCATTTCTATTTCAAAATCAGCAGGAAGATTTAGAGTATATCAACGAAAGAGTGCAAGCTGCGTATCACTACTTTTTCAAAATTTTAGACAGTGTTGTGTACTCGACATTAAAAAAGATTTCGGAATTGGAACGGATTTCAAAAACCAAGGTGTTTATAGAAGAATTAACAGAATTAGATCAACTGCAAATTGAAGCAATCTTGAAATTAAAAAAGGGAAGGTTACTTATTGAATTAGCATTGAGCGGTCGAGAAATTACGAGAGAAGTAATTTGGAATGAAGAATTAAAGAACTATAAAATAGCTAAAATCGCAAAAATCAAACAAGAAAAGCGACAAGCGAAGTCATTATTAGATATGGATGATGAAAATGGGGAAGAATTTATTCCTATTCAAATCAGTAAAAAAAGCCAAAAGGAAACAAAAATAAAACGTTCTACATTTGAGTTAACATTGGATTTAATTAGAGAAGGAAATAGTATTGACCAGATAGCGCGTGCACGTCAATTGTCTGAAAAAACAATAAATGGACATTTTATCACCTTAATTAAGTCAGAAGAAATAGATTTATCGGATGTAATGAGCGAAGAAAGAATACGGCAATTAGCCACATTTTTTGAAGATTACACAGAAAATTCTTTAACGCCGCTGAAAGAGAAATTGGGTAATAAAGTGACCTGGGAAGAATTGAAATTATACCGAGCGTCTACGATTATTTAATCAATAAATAACTCAGATGAAATATGATCCGCTTTTAATTTACCCGATTTTGAAAGTGTAATCGTTTGGTCAGTAACAATAATCCATCCATAATTTTTCATGGTTTCAATTTGTTCCCAGAATTTTTTGGAGGGATTTTGAATCGAGATCAATTGTTCGACATTAACACCAGTTGAGGTTCGTAAACCAACCAGAAGTAATTCATTAAATTGATTTTTTGTCGTTAATTCTTCTGTCTCAAACCAAGATTTTCCTTCTTGAATTTCACGCATATAGGTTCTATTATTTGCGATATTCCAACTTCTAGAGGTCCCATTAAAAGAATGCGCCGAAGGACCAATTCCTAAATAATGTTTTCCTTTCCAATAATTAGAGTTGTGTTTCGAGTGAAATCCTGGGAGTGAAAAATTAGAAATTTCATATTGCTCAATACCTGCCTTCTCTAATTCACTGACTAATATTTCAAATTGTTCACTTTGATCATCTTCGTTAGCAGGAACGATTTTTTTCTGAGCAACCCATTTACTTAACACTGTTTTTTCCTCCACGGTTAAACAATAAGCAGAAACATGTTGAATACCAAAGCGGAGGACTGTTTGAATGTTTTTTTCCCAATCTTCTATTGAAAAATTGGGGAGACCATATATTAAATCCACGCTGATATTTTCAAATCCTGCTTTTTTTGCCAAACCAACGCAATTCAAGGCTTCTTCAGAATTGTGCGCACGGTTCATCCATTTCAAATCCTCTTCTCGAAAAGATTGCAGCCCTATACTAAGTCGATTAATCCCGCTTTTTTTCCAATCCATTAATTGATTTTCCGAAATATCATCCGGGTTGACCTCCAGACTAATTTCAGCAGTGCCACTGATAGAAAAAGTAGTATTGATATGTGTTATAATTGCTTGTAGTTCCCCTGAAGAAAGTAAACTTGGCGTTCCTCCACCGAAATAAATGGTTTCAATTTCTTGTTCAGCTAAATAGGAACTTCGCATGGATAATTCTCGGATCAAACAGTCAATCATCTCACTTTTATAGGATTGATAACTAGTACTAAAATGAAAATCACAATAGGTGCACTTCTGTTTACAAAAGGGTATATGTATATAAATCCCAGCCATATTTGCAAAAATACGCAACGGATTTTCAATTATATTAAACAATCGTTAATTTACGTCAATAATATTTTGATATAAACTTTATTTATGTAAATTGCATCGATATTAAAAGACGTGCCATGGACTTTAATCAAAATAAAAAAACGCTAAACAAAGAGCTAGAGCAGTTCTGTGGTTTATTGAATGAGATACTTCCGCGTTATTCAGAACTAATTAAGAAAACGAAGATTGAAAAAACGGAACTAAAAGAATTAGGCGAAATTGAATATTTTCTTTTAGATATTACTCAAAAAATAACAGAAATTAAAGATTTATTAGATCAACAGCTTTTTGGTCATTCTCTCGATTTATATTATAAGTACAAAGCAAAAGCGCTTAAAGGAGATAAAAATGCTCAAGTAAAATTGGAACGATTAAGAAATTTTTTTAATGAATCTCTGAAGAAAGAGATTTTCGTAAATTGGAATTAATTAATTCAAAAATAGTTTTTTGGTCTTGATGTAGAGCCTCTAAAAAAAGCAACAATACCAAAAGTTGGCGGGACTATTATAAAATATCAAAAAAATGAGTCACTAATTAAATTCATTTCGAAGTGAAGTTGAAATGGTCTTTCCACAGAATTAGTTGTAAATTTTTCCGTAATCGCGTTTCGCTTTTTCGCGAAATATAGCGTGAAGGAAAGTATTTACGTACGGTTTTACGAAATGGAATGGAGTAAAAAATTCCTTGGAAAGATCCTTGATTTTTGCTTACTTTTCATCAAGGAAAAGTGAGGAAATGAAAACAGAAGTAGATTTGAAG
>CANFRV010000017.1 GCA_947449575.1 Flavobacteriales bacterium | reverse complement strand
GGCATTGATCATGACGGTTTATAATATGAAACGGGCCATCAATATACTAGGAATAGAAAAGTTATTGGAAAAACTCAAGAAATGGAAACCAAAATACCCTGCTTTCCTAAAATCGAACAAAAAACAGCTGTTTTTAAGACTCTGTGACAACTTTCGTATTTTGAATTACAAATCCGTAGCATAAAAATACAACCCAATACAACGCTTAAAATCGAAAAAAAACAAAGCTATTTTGACAGGAGGAGTGTGAAAATGTAGGTTTTTTCACAGCCTGACGGTTTCGGGCTTGGCGAAGGTGGCGATTTTTACAACTAAATTTCATACGAAGCACCAAAGTTCAAATTTAGCAAAAACTGTCAAACGGAGCACTGAACCGCCACTTTTGCCAAACCCGTGTTAGCGGTAGTTTTACTTTATAGTTTAATAAAATAAAATATATTCTCACTTAAACGTCCATTAATTAGACTTTTCATCTTTAATTGTAACTTATATTCGGAGTCAATTATACCTTCATAAACTACAGTCCCATAATCTGATAAAGATGTAGTAAAATAAATTTTGTTATCTTTAATTTCATACTTTCCTTTATCATCGAATGGTTTCTTTAGCCATTTAATTACATCCGTTGCTTCTCCAGTTGATGTAACTGATATTACAGTGCTATCAGAATAAAAACGTAGAAAATGTCTACTGTTATTATCAGTCTCTGACTGATATAATCCATCAAATCTAACTGCTTTGTGTGTTTGTGAAAATACTTGAATTACAGAAAAAAGAAAAATGAAAGTAATTATTATAGATTGTTTCATATTGTTTGTTTTTAAATTACAGCTAACGTGTCGCTATACGCAATTGCGTATATATCCACTATATCTATATCTATTAATATGTTTAAAATCAGTAATATATCCGATTTCTCCCGATTGTGACTCTTTATTAATGAATAGCTTAAGCGGTAGGTTCATACTTTTTACAATTTTTCTTCTAAATTACATTTATTTTTTAGATATCCAAATTATCCAAAGGACTTTTTAAATTTTCAAATCCCTTTGTGGTAACATGTGTGTATATTTCAGTAGTTTTGCTATTCGCGTGCCCTAATAAACTTTGTATGTACCTTAAATTTGTTCCATTCTCAAGTAAATGCGTTGCAAAACTATGCCTGAGAGAATGAACACTTACTTTCTTGTTTATTTTTACTCTTTCAACAGCATCTCGGAAAATATTTTGAATGCTTCTAGCTGAATAGCATCCGCTATCTTGTCCTTCAAATAGGAATTCTTTGGGTCGATATTCTTTAAAATAATCTCTTAACACGTGTAAAGTTTTTGTAGCTAAAAGGGTGTAACGGTCTTTCTTTCCTTTTGATTGTTCAACTCGAATTTGCATTCTATGAGAATCTATGTCTTTGATTTTTAAATTAATGCATTCTGAAATACGCAAGCCTGCAGAATAGATAATCATTAGAATTGCTTTGTGTTTTATATTCGTTACACTGCGTAAAATAAGCATGATTTCTTCTTCGCTTAGAACCACTGGTAATGTTTTTTCTTTTTTTGGTCGATCGATAAAATACGTTTTTCGTTGACCGCCTAATACTCGTTCATAATAAAATTTTACAGCATTGATGGCTTGGTTTTGATACGAAGTGGATACATTTCGCTCCATCACAAGATGTCTAAGGAAGGATTGAATATGACTTTCGTTTAGCTTGTCAATGTCAATTGTATGATGGTAATTGATATAATCTTCTAAGGCAAATTTATAGGTCTTTTCGGTATTTAAACTGTATCTCAATTCCTTTAATTTCAGGATAAAATCCTCCGGACATTGCTTGTAATTTGGAATATCAAAAGCAGTTATACGCTTGTGTGTATTTGGCGCTTCTGTGGCTTCTTCTTTATAGATCACAGAAAGACCTAACTCATCTATTTGTTGCAATATAAGATCTTTAAATGAATCTGAATAAGGGATAGACCACCATTTGTTTTTACCATCCCAACTATTATAAGGTATTTTTTTTATCGTTTGAAGTAGCTTTTGATTAAACCCAAATAGGATTCTTAAGCGATTGTTTTTTGTTTTTATCAGTAAAACGTCGTCTCTCTTTTTTAATATTTTTTCCTCTAATGGCTTTATTTCTAGCATTTCGCTCTGGTGTTCAATAAAAGAATCTATTCTCCCACTAAAGTAGGTTTGAAGCAAAGATAGGTTGCCTGGATAGTTGGGAATTATCCAATGAAACCAATTGTTGTCCCATTTCACAAATTGTATTTTACGAACAAATGCAATATCGGCTTCGTTTTTCGGAATTTTTAAAAAAATACGTCGCTCAAACACTTCTATCTTAATCTCGTTGTATGAACTTTTTTTAGTGGTAATAGTTTGATTAATAGGTGATTTTGTTATTGGATTCTCTTTCATGGTCAATTTTTCTTACTTAAGTTAATGAAAAAGTTGATGTATAAAAGAAAATTATGGCGTCTATTTCTAAAATTGGGTGGATATACGCAAGTTAAGTGATAAATTATCTTGATAAAAAAAAATCCTGATTAAATGAATAACCAGGATTTTTAATTAGAAAAATAAATTATTGTGCTGTAACAGTTGAAAATATTTGATTCACCAAACCATCACGATTTGTCACCGTAAAAGTATATTTACATGTTTGTCCAGCGACAGAACCAGCTAAAGTTGAATATTCATACGAATAATTATCTTGTTCATTACCCGTTAAATCTTTCGTAAAAACTGAAACTGCCGTTCCTCCATTAACAGATATTGAAACATCAAATTTTTTCAAAACGTCTCTTTTTTCGGACTTTGCAGCATCGATTCCAAAAAGAATACTACTTCCCACTGCTTTTGTAACATCTGTGCTAACGTATGCAGAACCAGCTTTAAAGCTTATTGTTGGTAGTGTTCCACTATCTTTTTCACAAGAGTTAAATGTTAGTGTAGCAATCGCTAATAGTGCAACTAATTTTATTGAGTTTTTCATTTTTTTTGTATAAGATGATAATTATATCCACGTGACATGAACATAAAAGAATAAATTTTATTTTTTTGGTGATTAAGTTGAGCAAATTATACCAGAAAAATAGGAGGGGGAGAATGTACCGATTGAAATGGATTTATATAATTAGTATTTTTAAAATGTACCAGTATTTTTTCAGAATATACAATTGAAAAGATAGGTGCATCATCGGTTAGGAGTGGGGTAATTAACTTTATTTTTTTATAGTTTTCATTTTCCTTTTTATTTTTTTGACCTTCTTTTGATTTCTGAAAGTTCAAAACAATAGCATCTTCTACTGCATCTGCTATACAACTTATAGAAGTAATTCCTTTTTCTTTTTTTAGGGTAAGAACGTCATATAATTTGCCATTTCTCTTGAATTCTTTGCTGTTTAGTTCCCAATTTATTTTTTCATTTTTGGTAAATATAAAGTGCTGAATATGTTTGATTTGTTCAGTTTTTATTTTTTGTTCAACTTGCTTTCTATTCGTTGATTTTTGAATTTCAAAGCAGATCAACGAACCAATAGATTGGATAATCCAAATAAGTAGAAATAGTATGGGGAAAATCTTATTCATTTGCCTTTTACTTGTTTTTCATTAAATTTTATTTTAATGTTCACTGCAATGTTACGACCAATATTTAGCAAACCAAAATATTTGAAGCGAGAAAGGTGATCATAATAGGCAACATTTAATAAGTTGTTTCCAGACATCGTAAAAATGTATGTCACAGTTTTTCCAGTAAATGTAGCTGAAGCTCCTGCGTTCCAAAGCCAATATTGTCCCGTTTTAATTTCATTTGGAGCAATGTTATATTGTTTAAAATAAAAATCAGCATTCGTATAAAATTGAATAGGGCTATGATTACTTATATGGAATAGATAGTGTATACTAGAACTTATTTTTTGAGCTGGAATGTAGGGTGTATAATTTCCATCAATGGTCTTTGATATCATTCCCGAGTAGGAGATTTTTGTGGAAATTTTTTCAATTGGTCTGAATGTAAGGGTGGTTTCCGTTCCATATTGAATAGCATTTTGTTGCTTATATCTATACAAGGGAAAGCCATACCATGTTTCAGCAGTTGGAGCTAAATAAACATAATTTAAGAAATAATTGTAAAAAGGGCTAAGCGAGAATTCAACTTTTTTTAATTTATAATTCGCAAAAACATTGAAAGAAACGTTTTGTTCATTTTTCATTTTAGGATCCCCCACCTCATAGGTAAAAACTCCTTCATGCAATCCATTGGAAGATAATTCAGCTAGGTTAGGGACGCGAACTCCTGTTGCAAGATTTAGTTTTACATTAAATTTAATGGAAGGAAAGAATGTCATTCCTGAATATAAATTATAATTGGGAGTAATTTTTGTAAATGGGTGAATGTCTTTTTGAGGTGTATTGACAGTCGGAGTGAGCAGCGTTTGAATTATTTTTTCGCCTATTCCCATTCCATTTTCGAACACCAATTTTCCTTTATAGCTCGATTCAAGGTAAGCAGAAATATTTGATTCCTGCATATTCGCATCTGGCACGATTTTTCTTGAACCAAAGTTGGTGTTGTTTTCAAATGAACCAAGGTTGGATAGTATTAATTTGTTGTGTTGATTTAGACTTTTTTCCCATTTTAATAAGTATTGAATCGTCAAAAGGTGCATGTTCAAACTAATCGCGCCTCCTCCTTCATTTTCCATGCGCTGATTGGATTGGATACCAAAATTTAGAAATAACTTTGAACTATCTTTTAATTGAATTTTATTTTCAGAAGAAAGAATATTTAATAAAACTAAATGACATGGATTTACATTTAATTTTCTGCTAAATCTCGCGTCCGCATCAATGAAAGTATATACATCATTGAAAATAAATCCATAGCGGTTGAAAGTTCCCATGTAATTATTTGTACTGGTCCAATTTTTCTTAATGAAACCATACGTGGATTTTATTTGGTAACCATCAAATCGACTATTTAATACACGTTTATTAGTGCCATCCGAATAATCAGCGTTATTATCAATTCCTACTCTGAACCTAAACCATTTTTTTCCATAATTTGCTTTATAACCATACTGCATTAAACCTCCCGCAGTGTTACTGTTGAGTCTTATTGAAAAGTCACTTTCTTTGGTGTTTGTTTTTGGTTTTTCTTCCTCGATTAGATTAATTATTCCTCCCATAGCTTCTGTCCCATACAAAACACTCATTGGACCTTTAATTAATTCTACTTTAGAAAGCCCGACATCGGATAAACCCAAGCCATGTTCTTCTTGCCACTGCTGATTATCGAATTTTAAACCTGAAATTAACATTAACACTCTATTTCCATAAAGTCCTCTAATAACAGGTTTAGCGATAGCAATTCCGGTAGAAAGCATATTTACTCCTGGGGTTTTTGCTAAAAGGTCAGTTAAATTGAAATTTCCGTAGCGCGATAAACTGTCAATTTTCAATGAGGTAATATTTAAAGATGTTTCTCGCAGTGATTCTGATCGATAAGATGTGACGATAATTTCTTCAAGTACTTTCGTTTTACTTGTATCAATGTATTCAGTCTCATATTCTTGAGAAATAGAAAAAAAAGGCATACTTACAAGAAAAACACAAAGAAACTTCATAGCTATTGTTTGCAAAAAAAACGAATGAATTTTAGTTCAATCAGTGACAAATATAATTTTTTAATTGGAATGCTTAAAGAATCAAATAAAGAAAATAATTCACTCGTTTTATCCGCAATAGCACAAACAATACTTGGCTACTGGTTGCGCTAACGCAGAAATATTTAAATTGTCTGAGGCTGCAGATAAGTCCAGTACAGTTCCGTCTTTCATCAATAAATTAATGTTTTCTTTGGTTTGATTGTAAGCATTATTTGTCAAAACTTCAGAATATACGAAGTAAACAGATTCTTCTTCTGTCAAACCGAAACGTTCCATTGCAAGTTCTTTTTCGGCTTGAATTCTATCATTTGAGAAAGGTTCTTTCCCAATTTCGATTTTAAATAATTTCCGATTGACCAAACGAGTTGCCAAGAGTGATAAAACTTTATCTGATGATGTTTGCCACACTTTTATCGCTCCAAGGATATCGTAATCATCTAATTGTGCAAACGTATTTAAAACAGTAGGATTCTTTTTGAAATCATCAAGTTGAATATCACTTGTTAGAAAAAAAGATAAAGCGGGACTGGCAAAAAGGATTTCTCCTCGTTGCACTAAATGTTTTGCTCTTCGTAAAATATGAATAAGCATAAATTCACCTGCTACCACGGTTTTATGCAAATATACTTGCCAATACATCAGACGACGGGCAACAATGAATTTTTCAATGGAATAAATGCCTTTTTCTTCCAAAACCAAATTCCCTTCATGAACATTCAACATTTCAATGATGCGTTCACTGCCAATAATTCCTTCGCTTACACCGGTATAAAAACTATCGCGGTTTAGATAATCCAAGCGATCCATGTCCAGCTGACTAGAAACTAATTGATGTAAAAACGGTTTTTTATAGACGTTTTGAAAAATTTTCAATGCGAGATCTAATTTTCCATCAAATTCCTCACTGATTCGTTCAATAAAAAAACTAGAAATATCTTCATGACTAACACCATTTACGATATCATATTCCAACGCGTGCGAAAATGGACCATGGCCAATATCATGCAAAAGAATCGCAATTAAAACAGCTCTTTCTTCATCTGCCGTAATTTCATGTCCTTTTCTTCGGATCGTAGTTATAGCATTCGTCATCAAGTGCATAGCTCCAATTACGTGATGAAATCGTGTGTGTAATGCACCTGGATATACTAAACTTGTCGTGCCTAACTGAGCGATTCTTCTCAACCGTTGAAAAAATGGATGTTCAATTAGATCGAAAATAAACTCATCTGGAATTGAAATAAAACCATAGATTGGGTCGTTAATTATTTTCTTCTTATTATTTCTTGTTAAATTTGGACGAGAATGCATAATTATTAAAAGTTAAAAGGAATTCTAAAAAAAGCAATTATTAGGATTCCGTAACGTCAAATTTATAAAATATCAAGCACATGCAAGTGAAAATACTTTGGGCAGATGATGAAATTGATCTATTGAAACCACATTTAATGTTTCTCGAATCAAAAGGTTATTCAGTAGATACGGTCAACAATGGTGCTGATGCTGTGGAGAAAAGCAGTGAAAATAATTACGACATTATATTTTTAGATGAAAATATGCCAGGAATTTCTGGGCTAGAAGCGTTGGTGCAAATCAAAGAAGAAAAGCCATTTATTCCCGTTGTGATGATTACGAAAAGTGAAGAAGAGTCAATCATGGAAGAGGCAATCGGAAGTAAAATTGCCGATTATTTGATCAAGCCAGTCAATCCAAATCAGATTTTATTGACGATTAAGAAGAACCTAGATCAAAATAAATTAGTGTCTCAAAAGACGAATTCTAATTACCAACAAGATTTTAGGCAACTCGGAATGGCTCTCAATAATCGAATGGATGCCGATGAATGGATTGATATGTTTAAGAAATTGGTGTATTGGGAGCTTGAATTGGAGAAAATCGAAGATTCTGGTATGCGAGAAATTCTCAATATGCAGAAAAAGGAAGCAAATTCACTTTTTTCAAGGTTTATTGAGAACAACTATGAAGATTGGTTGAATGGCAAAGAAGAGGCTCCTCAAATGATTCACACAATTATTAAAAATAGAGTGGCGCCAAGGTTGTCAGAAGGGAAAGTGGCTATGGTTGTGATTGACAATCTGCGCTATGATCAATGGGAAATGTTGAAACCAATTTTTCTAAAATATTTTACAATTGAAGAAGATGATGTGATTTTTTCAATTTTACCTACTGCCACTCATTATGCTAGAAATGCTTTGTTTGCTGGTTTAATGCCTTCAGAAATTCAAAAATTATATCCAAAACTTTGGGTGACTGAAGAAGAAGAGGGAGGTAAAAATATGTTTGAAAAGGAATTATTGGAGACCAACCTAAAGCGATTGAACAAAAATATAAAATGGTCTTATACTAAAATCACAAGCTATGATGGTGGAAAGAAATTAGTAGACACATTCAATGAGTTGAAGGATAATGATTTAAATGTCGTTGTCTATAATTTTGTTGATATGCTTTCTCACGCTAGAACAGAAATGAAAGTGATCAAAGAATTAGCGGATGATGAAGCCGCCTACCGATCTTTGACCGTTTCTTGGTTTGAGCATTCACCCTTGCAAGATATTATCAAGAAAATTGCTGATTCAAAATGCAAGTTAATTATCACGACCGATCATGGAACTATCAAGGTGACGAACCCAATAAAGATTGTGGGCGATAGAAACTTAAATTCCAATCTTCGATACAAAGTAGGCAGAGGAATGACGTACAAAGAAAAAGAAGTTTTTCAGGTCAAAAATCCGCAAGATGCTTTTCTTCCTAAAGGTGCTATGTCAGCTGAATTTGTTTTTGCAAAAGAGAATGATTTCTTTGTGTATCCAAATAATTTCAATCATTTTGTCAATCATTACGGAGATACATTTCAGCATGGTGGTATTTCCCTGGAAGAAATCTTGATTCCTTTCGTTGTGTTGCAACCAAAATAGTAAACAGATACTTTGTGATGAATTAAAAGCCAAATAAAGATCAGCTGGAACGAATGCCGTAAATTCGTTTCAAGAAAAAGAATGAAAATGACTATTGAAATAAATACTTTGAACGATTTGCCTATAGCGGCAATGAGATTTTTAGAAGAAACGTCTAATCGAAAAATTTTCGCCTTTAGCGGTGAAATGGGGGCGGGAAAAACGACGTTTATCCTTTCTTTGTTGCAAGCCATGGGAGTAGAGGATAGGCAAGGTTCCCCTACGTATTCGCTGGTTAATAGTTATAACACTCCTGCTTTCGGTAAAATTTACCATTTTGATCTCTTTCGTCTACAATCAGAAGAGGAAGCTTTTGATATCGGGATTGAAGAAATGTTGTACGGGGATGGTTATTGTTTTATAGAATGGCCAGAAAAAATAGCAAATCTATTACCTGAACACACAATTTGGGTAACTATAAATGTAAATGAGAGAGGAGAAAGAAAAATAAGTATTGATATTTAACAATTATCTCTTATATTTAAACTCTAAATTCTCATACTTGAATGAAATGATTACAGATCCAGAAATTCTAAAACACTTGATGCAGCAAGGGAGTTTACTTCCGAAGGAGGAAATGCTCGAGATTACACCAAAAAAAGGAAAATTATTTATTGGTATTCCGAAAGAAACTTTCTTTCAAGAAAAACGTGTAGCGTTGGTACCTGAAGCAGTTTCTATTTTAGTTTTACATGGACATAGAGTTAAAATTGAATCAAAGAGTGGAGAAATGTCCAATTTTTCCGACCGAGATTATTCTGAAGCAGGCGCTGAAATTTGTCATGATTCAAGTGAGATTTTTAAATGCGATATCATTTTTAAGGTAGGTCCGCCATCTGAGGAAGAAGTTGATATGATGACAGGAAATCAAACGTTGATTTCAGCATTGCAAATTTCAATTCAGCCAAAAGTAATTTTGCAGAAATTAATGCAAAAGAAAATCACTGCCATTGCGTGGGATTACATTCGAGATGAAGAAGGAGTTTTCCCTGTTGTTAGAGCAATGAGTGAAATTGCTGGGACAACATCGATCTTAATTGCAGGAGAATTACTTTCGTGTTACAGCACAGGAAAAGGAATTATGCTGGGTGGAATTACCGGTGTTCAGCCTGCAGAGGTGGTTGTCATTGGAGCGGGCACCGTTGGTGATTATGCCGTCAGAGCCGCCTTAGGATTAGGAGCTTCCGTCAAAGTATTTGACAATTCATTGTCGAGACTTCGTAGACTTCAAAATAACTCGAGTACGCGTATTTATACGTCAGTTATTCAACCAAAAGTATTAGAAAAAGCACTTAAACGTGCTGATGTTGTGATCGGTGCTTTGAGAGCTCCCTTGGGCCGAACCCCCTGTGTCGTTTCAGAAGAAATGATCGAAGGAATGAAAGCTGGATCCGTTTTAATTGACGTCAGCATAGATCAAGGAGGATGTTTTGAAACTTCCAGAGTGACAAATCATAATGATCCAACGTTTGTGAAACATGGAGTGATTCATTACTGTGTACCAAATATTGCTTCAAGAGTGGCAAGAACGGCGTCTTTTGTTTTATCGAATATCTTTGGCCCCATCTTAGTAGAAATGGGGGAGTGTGGAGGTTGTAAGGATTTAATTAAAGGCGACTTAGGTTTTAGAGGAGGCGTTTATATTTATAAAGGAGTGTTAACCAGTGAGGTACTAGGAAAAGTTTTTAATTTGAAATACAAAAACATCGAACTGCTCATACTTTAATGATACAAGCATTAGCCTTACCAAAAGCAAATTTACGTCTTTCAAAAAAAGGAGATGATATCTTTGTATGGTGCGCTTCTAGAAAGAAAAAGCTACTTCTTACTCCCGAAGAATGGGTCAGACAGCATGTCATCCATTTTTTAGTGAATAGTAAAAGTATTCCTCTCGGTTTGTTGATTTCTGAGTTTTCCATAAAAATAAACACGCTTTCACGCAGATGCGACATAGTTGTGTTCGGAACCAATCAAAAACCAAAATTAATTGTAGAATGTAAAGCTCCAAATGTGGCAATAAATGAAAAAGTATTTCAACAAATTGCTCATTATAATTTTAAACTTAATGTAGATTATTTGATGTTAACCAATGGACTAAAACATGTTTTCTGTAAAATAGATCGAGAAAATAAGACATTTATCTACTTGGAAGAACTACCCGATTTTTTAATCATTAACGAATAGTAGGTATGAGTAAAATAGTAAAAATAATCGTCCTCATTCTCTCCTTTCATAGTGTAGGTCAAAATGCGGATATTGATTTACTGAAGAAAATTAATCACAGTTATACCACGAACGGAGGAAAAGTGATGACTTTCATCACAAATAGCGATAATCCAGTAACATTTTCAATTCCAGTTAGTTTGTTTGCTGCAGGATTAATAACAAAAAACAAAGAAATGCAAGTGAATGGTCTGGAACACCTTTCATCTACAGCGGTTTCTGGAATTCTGACAGCAGCTTTAAAGTTTGCCGTAAATAGAGACAGGCCTTTTGTAACCTACCCAAATGACATTAAAAAATACACCAAAGCAGGATCTCACTCATTTCCCTCAGGACATACTTCGCAGGCATTTGCAACAGCAACATCTATAAGTTTACTTTATCCAAGATGGTACATCATTGCCCCAGCTTATCTCTGGGCTTCAGGAGTTGGTTATTCGAGAATGTACCTCGGAGTTCATTATCCAAGTGATGTATTAGCAGGTGCTGTAATTGGCAGTGCTTCAAGTATCGGGGCTCATTACCTGTTTAAATACATCAAGAAAAAATGTGTCGCGAAGAAAGCTATGAAATTATGAGCGAGATATGGACACTAGATATATAGACGTTAGAAATTAGACAAAAAAAAGGACAATAAAATTGTCCTTTTTTTTTAAAAAATATCCAACACCAACCCATACGTCTTTCAGCGAAGCGGTCTGCTGCCTAAATATCTACTGTCTAAACATCTATTATCTAAATCAACCAAATACTTTTTTCAACAGATCAGAAACACGCGCAGCTGGATTTTTTCGAATAGCTAATTCTTCTTTAGCGATTTGTATGAATAAACCGTCGATTGCCTTATTCGTAGCATATTCTACTAAATCTGGGTTCACCTTTTGAACCATAGGTATTTTATTGTAAGCTGTGAATAACGTTTCCCAATGTCTAGTTGCCCCCACTTTATCTAAAGAAGCTTTGATAATAGGTTTAAATTTCTCTACTAATTGCGTTCGTGTATTAGTGCTTAAATAAGCTGTTGCTGCATCATCATTTCCATGAAGAATGTTCATGACATCTTTTAAGGTAAGATTTTTGATTGCTACAACGAAAAGATCTTTTGAACTATTTGCAGCATCTTCAGCAGCTCTGTTCATGGATTCAATAGCATCATCGACCTTTTTTCCTTGACCTATTTTCCTTAATTTCTCTTCTACTTGTTTGGCTTCATCAGGCAATAAAAGCTTAATTTGAGCATCTTTAAAATAACCATCAGGTTTAGATAATTGACTTACACCTTTTTCAATTCCATTATTTAATGCCTCTTTCAAACCTTTTCCCACTTCATCTTCCGTCAATCCAGAAGTTGGTTTCGTAGCAACAATTTTATCAATTCCTTTTTTGATATTAGGCACTTGAGCTGAAGCATTCAATGTATTTCCTACAATGATTAGAGCTACTAAATAGATTGTTTTTTTCATTTATTGAGAGATTAAAAGCTTAAATTATTATGATTTTCTTTTTATCAAGAAGTATACCAAACACCCAAATAGAATTGGCGTCTAGTATTAATTCTTTCTTTTATGTTTTATTTCATGTGTTTTGAGTTAATTTCTAAGAACTCAGAAAATAGCTATTCACTTTGCGCCTTCGATTATATCATCCAATAAACTAGGATCTAGTAGGGTAGAGGTGTCGCCAAAATTAGTACTTTCCCCTTCTGCAATTTTTCTTAAAATTCGGCGCATTATTTTTCCAGAACGTGTCTTAGGTAATCCTTTTACAATCTGAATTTTATCTGGTTTGGCAATTTTGCCAATGTGTTGATTAACAGATTCGATGATCGAACGAATGATTTTTGATTCGTCCTCCATTTCAGTATTCACAACAACATACGCATAAATACCTTGTCCTTTTATAGCGTGAGGATAGCCTACAACTGCCGATTCTGTTGCATATTTATTTTTATTGATAGCATCTTCAATTTCCGCCGTACCAAATCGATGACCCGAAACATTGATTACATCATCAACTCTACCAATAATTCGATACATACCATTTTCATCTCTTTTTGCCCCATCACCTGTAAAATAGTACCCTTTAAAGTGAGAAAAATACGTCAATTTACATCTTTCATGATCTCCAAAAGTTGTTCTAATCATAGAAGGCCAAGGTGTTTTTATACATAAATATCCTTCGGTATTTGGCGATGTTATTTCATTACCTTCGGCATCTAGTAGAGTAGGATTTATTCCTGGTAACGGCAAGCCGGCATACGTTGGTTTCATAGGGGATAATCCACCAAGTCCAGAAAGCATTACTCCACCCGTTTCTGTTTGCCACCAAGTATCGATTAATGGACAGTTTGATTTTCCTATTTTCTGAAAAAACCAGTTCCAAGCTTCTTCGTTGATTGGTTCGCCCACAGATCCAATTAATTTGAGGGAAGATAAATCCTGTTTTTCAATTAAACGTTCATCAAAGGTCATCAAAGAACGAATCGCTGTTGGTGCCGTATAAAATTGCGTTACTTTGAATTTGTCTATGATTTGCCAAAAACGTCCAGCGTCAGGATACGTAGGCACACCTTCGAAAAGGACAGACGTTGCGCCTGATAATAAGGGACCATAAACCGTATAGGAGTGCCCTGTAATCCAACCTATATCAGCAGTGCACCAAAAAATGTCATTTTCTTCATACTGAAATACATTTTGAAATGAATAAGCAACGTAGACCATGTATCCAGCACACGTATGCACAACGCCTTTTGGTTTACCTGTAGAACCCGAAGTATAAAGTATAAATAACATATCTTCAGCATCCATCTCTTCCGCTTCGCAATGAGCAGACTGATTTTTTATTAATTCATGGTAGTCGATATCTCTATCTTTTAGCATATTTGGCTGCGAATGAATGCAGTCAAACACGATGACATGTTCTACTGATGAGCATGATTCAAGAGCGGAATCAACCATTTCTTTCAAATCCACTTTTTTATCGGCTCTATTTAATCCATCGGAGGTAAGTATAATTTTCGCCTGAGCATCATTAATTCGATCGGCGAGAGCATTTGAAGAGAACCCAGCGAAAATTATTGAATGCACAGCGCCAATTCGTGCACAAGCCAAAATCGCAACCACGGATTCAATAATCATAGGCATGTAGATGCAAATTCGATCTCCTTTTTGCACACCAAGTGATTTCAATCCATTTGATAATTTACAAACTTCCTGATACAATTCTTGATACGTAATTGACTTTGATTTTTTTCCTGGATTATTCGCTTCCCAATGAAAAGCAATTTTGTTTCCGTTTTTTTCGAGATGTCGATCTAATAAATTTTCGGTAATATTTAATTTCCCATCTTTAAACCACTCAATTTTCGGTTCTTCAAAATTCCAATTTAGCGTATTCGTCCATTTCTTTTTCCATTGGAATTCAGAAGCAATTTCATCCCAGAATAACGCAGGATTTGAAATACTTTTACGATAGTCATGCTGATATTGCTCGAAGGAATTGATGCGTAAATTCATGATAAAAATTTTGAAAGGTAAATATAGTTAAAATGCATTTCATTTTTTCATTAGGTTCCATTTTTTAGGATTATCACTGATATATTTAGAAGTATTGTAAAATCGATCTTGTGTATGGATAATTCTATCATAAAATTTAGGTTGCCATTGAAATATAGGGACAGAAGCCTTATTTGATATTTCATTGTTATTCTCGTTCATTATTTTTCGAATTTCAAAAGAGACCCTTCCTTTATACTATCGAATTACTCTAGAAATATTTTCATGAAGCATAGGGTTTTTATTCCCAGTAACACCTCCGCCTGTTATTTCTTTTTTAGTAGTATCCGACTTATACATTTGATTTCCATTATTAAGAATTAGAAGTCCGTGCATATGATTCGGCATGATGATAAATTCATCCAATTCCACAAATGGAAATTGAGAAGGTATTAATTCCCATATCTGATGAGCAATTTTTCCCGCTTCAGTGAAATCCATTTTATCTTCAGGATTAATTTTCCCGAAATAATGTTTCATATTTTGCGTGCAAATGGTGATGAAGTAAATTCCATCCCACGAATAATCCCACGATTGTAATCGAATCGAAGTGGAAAGGTATTTATTTTTAAATAATTTATTCATTTTCAGGTGTTTATTGTTTTTTGTATTATTAATTTAATGAAAAATATCAATTGCGCAACGCAGAGTCGCGATTAATCGCGACTCTGCGTTGCGCATCCAATTCCGCGCATCCAATTCCAAAAATTCCCTTCAAATCTTTTTATATGCTATTTTTTTCTTTTCTTTGATAAAAAAATGAAAATGAGGACTTGGAAGGATAAAGTTGTGTGGGTTTCTGGTGCATCTTCTGGAATTGGAGAAGGGATTGTGAGGAAATTAGCGAGTTTAGGTGCAAAGATTATTCTTTCGGCAAGAACTAGTGAATCATTAGAAAAAATCAAAGCTTCCTTGCCGAATCCCGAAAATCACATGTGTATTCCTTTAGATTTAGAACATTCCTCCAATTTTCCTGAATTAGCTGAAATCGTGTATTCAAAAATGGGAAAAATTGACTTTTTATTTAATAATGGTGGACTAAGTCAGCGGTCTGAAGCATCAGAAACACCTTTAGCAATAGATCGCCGAATTATGGAAATTAATTATTTTGGAAATATTGCTCTTGCAAAAGCGGTTTTACCTTATTTTAAAAAACAGAAGTCGGGCCATTTCGTTGTAATTTCTAGCGTTTCTGGAAAGTTTGGTTTTTTTCTTCGATCCGCTTATAGTGCTTCTAAACATGCTCTTCATGGTTTTTATGAAAGCTTATTCTTAGAAGAAGAAAAAAACAATATTAAGGTTACGATAGCTTGTCCTGGAAAGATAAATACAAATATTTCAGTTAATGCTTTGAATGGCGAAGGCAAGCCACATGGTAAAATGGATCATAATCAGGCCACTGGAATGTCAATTGAAGTGTGCGTAGATAAACTAATTCGTGCCGTTGAGTTAGAAAAAATGGAAATCTTAATAGGAAATAGAGAAATCAAGGCGGTCACAATAAAAAGGTTTTTTCCGCGTTTGTTTTGGACGATTATTAAAAAACAATCAGCTACGTAGAACAGGTCTAAATTAACATAGAATCACCTGTTTTAAGTAAATGAATTGTGCAGATGAAAGGTGTCTTTTAATCTGTAATTATTTGATTTTAATTAATTTAATATACTTTTTTAGTTTTGATATTTAGTTTAAATCTTTTCAGGAGTAATAATCGATAAATTGAAGTATTGGAATTAAATCCTACCTTTAAAAGGTCAATAGGAATAAATGAGATGATAAATTGCATTGCAATAGACAATAATAGTGAGACACTTGACTACATCTCAAATTTGTGTTCTGAAATTCAGTTTATTACACTTCAAAAAACATTTCTCAATCCTATAGAAGCAACACGATATATTCGTAAACACAGAATTGATGTAATTTTTATCAATACGACTATTGAAGGTGGAAACGGCTTTGATTTTTATCGTGCTTTAAATGAAGATATTATTGTGGTGTTTATGAGTGAGCAAAAAGAATTTGCATTCGAAGCATACAATGTTAATGCAATCGATTTCCTGCTGATACCTTTTGACGCTAGAAGATTCAATCAATGTATCAATAAAGTACATGAATTTTATAAATTCCGTCATCAACATGTAAACAATGAAGAGCATTTCTTACATGTTCGATCGGAATATAGCCTTGTTAAAATAGCACTCGTGGAAATTTTATTTATTGAAACGTTAGACGATTATATAAAAATTCATTTGATTGGAAAAAAGCCAATCTTGACACTCATGAGCCTGAAAACGGTGATGGATAAAATACCGCATTCTGAATTTATTCGGGTGCATCGTTCCTACATTGTTCCAATCAGTAAAATTGAGTCTGTTCGTGGTAAAATCATCAATCTCGGCATTACAGAAATTCCAATCGGCAAGAGTCATGAAGAAGCGTTTTTCAAGGCGTATATTACGAAAGGATTTTAGGGAATTTTGAATTTTGGATGATTGATGTTTAATAGTTGTAACTGTTGATATTAGCATTTAATTCATCATCAAAAATCAAACATTCAACATCAAAAAAAAACGTTCGCCGATACATTTTCATCGTTCGCCGATACATGTTCAATAAATCTTAAAAGTAACTGTTCATTTGTTTCAACCAAAATAGAGAAGTTATGAATATAAATAAAAATATTGCCATTAGTGATTCAGGATTTATCTTTAATCCATCTTCTGGGGATTCTTTTTCGACAAATCAAGTGGGCTTAGAAATTATTCGATTACTGCAAGAAGGTAAAAAGAAAGAAGTAATTATTTCTGAAATCGTTGAGAAATATTCTACAGATGAATCAACCATTGAGAAAGATTTAGGAGATTTTTTCCTAATGTTAAGTAGCTACCAACTTTTAAACGAAAATGACTAAACGAAAAATAACTGTAGCCGTTTCTGGACTCAATAATATTGATAGTCCAGGACCTGGGATACCTGTTATTCGTGCATTAAAAGAAAGTGAACTTTTCGATGTTAGAATTATAGGATTATCCTATGAAAACTTGGAGCCAGGTTTGTATATGCGTGATTTAGTTGATAAATCATATTCTATTCCATTGCCTTCTTCTGGAATTGCAAGTTTATTGGAGCGTTTGAGATATATTCAAGAAATGGAAGGAATTCAATTGATTATTCCAAATTTTGATGCTGAACTTCATAGTTTCATCAAGCTAGCCAAACAATTAAAAGATGATTTCGGAATTGAAACATTTCTTCCATCTCAAGAACAATTTGAATCCAGACATAAATCAGTTTTGTATGAATTTGGGGAACAAAATGGAGTGAAAGTTCCGTATGCAAAGATGATTTTCTCTGCAAATGAGATTTATTCATTGAAAAATGAGTTTACGTATCCATTGGTTATTAAAGGAAAGTACTATGATGCGTCAATTGCAGCGACACCAGAGCAAGCGGTGAATTATTTCCATAAGATTAGTGCTAAATGGGGTTTACCAATCATCGTTCAAGAATTTGTTAGTGGAAATGAAGTGAATGTCACGGCTATTGGAGATGGAAAAGGCAATTGTATCGGAGCTGTTCCAATGCGAAAACTATACATAACTGACAAAGGGAAGGCTTGGGCTGGAGTTTCATTAGATGATGAACAATTAATTGAAATTACGAATCGTGTTATTGGTAATTCTAAATGGAAAGGTGGCTGTGAATTAGAATTTATCAAAACCAAAGATGGCGAGTATTATTTGTTAGAGATGAATCCTCGATTCCCAGCGTGGGTTTATTTAGCAAAAGGGTGTGGGCAAAATCATCCGGAAGCCTTGGTTAGAATGGCCTTGGGAGAGGATGTGAAACCGTTCGAATCATATGACGTAGGTAAATTATTTGTAAGATATTCTTTTGATCAAATTGTTGATTTAAAAGATTTCGAGAAAATTTCCACTTTAGGAGAGCTATAAGAGACTTCAAGATGAAAGACTGCAAGATAAAAGACTTAATAATATCTAGTCTTTAAATCTTGAATCTTTACATGTTCTAGTCTAAAAAAAACAGTATTAAACTAAATAAAAAAAATCATGAGTAAATTATCATATGAAAGACCATTTATACAAAAGTTGAATACAACAAGTATGAATAAATTTGGGACAAAAACAGAATTTGCTCCCGTTACTCAATTGGATGGAATTCCTGTTGACACATTAATAAAAGAATACGGATCACCTTGTTTTGTTATTTCTGAAAGACAAATTCGTAAAAATGCTCAAAATGCAAATAGAGCTTTTAAGACAAGATACCCTAAAGTCCAATTTGCGTGGAGTTACAAAACAAATTATTTAAGTGCGGTTTGTAATGTTTTTCATCAGGAAGGTTCATGGGCTGAAGTTGTATCGATTTTTGAGTATAAAAAAGCGTTGCAAAACGGTATTGAAGGCAATAAAATTATTTTCAATGGTCCAGATAAAACGGTAGCAGATTTAGCCTTGGCTGTAGAAAATAATTCACTGATACACATCGATCATTTTGATGAGTTATATTCTTTAGTTGCCTTGATGGAAGGTTCTTCGAAAAAAGCGAGAGTGGCGATTCGTGTGAATATGGACGTGGGAATTTATCCGATGTGGGACCGTTTTGGATTTAATTATGAAAATGGGCAAGCATGGAATGCAATTATTAAAATAATGGCCCATAAAGAGTTAGAATTAGTTGGATTACATAGTCATATTGGAACATTTATGTTGTCAACTGCGGCTTACGGAATTTCAGCTTTTAAATTGTGTGACTTAGCAACAAATATTAAGTCTAAATATGGCTTGGCAATCCAGTACATCGATATGGGTGGAGGTTTTGCCTCTACAAACACGCTGAAAGGGTCCTATCTTCAAGGAGCTGATATTGTGCCAACGATCGATGATTATGCTGAAGTAATAACGTCAACCATCTTAAATTCAAATTTCCAGCAAGATGAATTACCAACTATTATTCTTGAATCTGGAAGAGCGTTAATTGATGATGCTGCTTGGTTGATTGGATCTGTAGTTGCCACAAAAAGATTAAGCGACGGCAGAAGAGCAACAATTATGGATTTTGGAGTGAATCTTTTATTCAACGCTTTTTGGTACGATTATAAAATATCTCCTGCACAAGAATTTACGCATCACACGGAAGATATGGTAATCTATGGCCCGCTATGTATGAATATAGATTGCATCAGAGAAAATATCAATTTACCTTTATTAAACAAAGGAGATCAGGTCGTTGTGCATAAAGTGGGTGCATATAATATGACACAGTGGATGCAGTTTATTCAAATGCGACCGAAAATTGTATTGATTGATATGCAAGGTAAATCTCATATTTTGCGTGAAAATGAATCATTGGAAACCATGATGGAATTAGAAAGAATGCCAGAACACTTAGTAAAAACAAGTAAATAAACAGTAATTTTGGATTGAGAAGATCAACTTTAATTCTTCTCAATCCTTTTTTTAATATCGTTTACAAAAAAAAGCAGAATGAAGTATTGGATTAGTAGTATTTTGAATAGTTATAGTCAGATTTTTTATTCATTGGATAAAGTGCTAGCTATTACGATTCTTTTTGCCACTTTTTTCACACCATATTTGGGATTATCTGGACTTTGTGCTGTTGTTTTTATTAATTTTCTTGCTCATTTGATAGGAATCAATAGAAAATTAATTGAAGAAGGATTGTATGGGTTTAATGCGCTACTGCTTGGATTATTTCTAGGATTTCAATATGAGATAAATACAACTTTTATTTTATTGTTTGTTGTTTCTCTCTTGCTGTTATTAATTATTTCAGTATGGCTATTCGGCGTTTTTAGCAGGCATAAGTTACCCTTTTTATCATTCCCGTTCATAATTACTTATTTTATAATAGCACTTTCGGCAGGGAGTTTTCAAAATATATCTTTAAATATTGATTTAGCCTATTCTGTCAATAAAATTGCCGTTGAAAAGACTTCCTGGATGTATACTTTTGTTCATTATTTTGATGATGCCGAAATGCCAAAATCGATGCTGATTTATTTTAAAACCATCGCGGGAACATTTTTTCAAACCAGTGTTTTGGCAGGTATTTTTATTGCATCTGCATTGTTGTATTTCTCTCGTATTGCTTTTACATTAAGTTTACTAGGTTTCTTTTCAGCCTATTTTTTCTTTTCAGCTTTTGGTGCAGATGTCAACCAGTTGGATTTAAATTTAGTAGGATCTAATTTTATCTTTATGGCGATAGGTATTGGCTGTTTTTACATCGTTCCAAATACATATAGTTACATTGCTGTTTTTTGTTTGACGCCTGTTTTGATGATGTTGATGATTTTTTTAAATAAAACAATGGATGTCTTTCAGTTGAAATCTTTTACGTTATCCTTTAGTGTTATTATTTCCTTGTTTTTGTTGTTTTTACAGCACAGATGGTTTCATAAATTCCTTCATTTGGTGACTATTCAATATTATTCAGCAGAAAAAACGATCTATAAATTTATTACTTCGATTAATCGATTTAAAAATGAACATTTGGTAAAAATTCAATTGCCTTTCTGGGGGGAATGGTTTGTTAGTCAGGGATATAATGGAAAAATTACGCACCTAGGAGATTGGGGGAAAGCGTTAGATTTTGTAATTGTTGATGAATCAACGCAAACGTATAAAGATTTGGGTACTAGCAGAGAAGATTTTTATTGTTACAATAAGCCTGTTTTAGCTCCTTTGGATGGATATGTGTATGAAATCATTAATACGATTGAAGAAAACGAAATTGCGGGCGTTAATACCGCTGATAATTGGGGTAATACAATTATAATGAATCATTTGAATGGTCTATTTTCACAAATTAGTCACATTAAAAAAGATTCGTTTAAAGTTGGCATTGGAGAATATGTCACCAAAGGTACTATCCTCGCAACATGCGGAAATTCAGGTAGATCTCCTGAGCCTCACATTCATTTTCAGATTCAGATAAATCCTAAAGTTGGATCAAAAACAATTGAATATCCGATTGCGTATTTTATTGAAAAGTCAGAAGAAAAACAAAATTTAAAAATTTCAGAAGTCCCTCGACAAAATACATTTATTAGTAATGTCGAAGTTAAATCATTACTTACGGAAAGTTTTTCTTTTTTACCAGGTAAAAAAATGAAATTTTTAGAAGAAGGAACTACGAAATTTATCGACTGGGAAGTTTTTACAGATGCTTTAAATCGTAAGTACATTTACTGCCATAATTCCAAGTCTACCGCCTATTTTGTAAACGATGGTACCATGTTTTATTTCTTTGATTTTGAAGGAAGTAAAAAATCTCTTCTCTTTCATTTTTATTTGGCTGCCTATCGAGTTTTACTTGGTTGCTATGAAGATGTGGAGGTACATGATTCCGTTCCTTTGGTTCATTTTAATAGTAAATTAGTGCAATTTGCACAGGATTTTGTGGCTCCATTTTACTTATTCACGAAAGCAGATTATTCATCATCTTATATAAATATCGATAATGTTCATGAGCCATCAACCATCACATTGAAAGCGAGTGTGGAAGCCAAATTTTTAAATTATAAATTTCGACAGATTAATTTTGAAATTGAAATGAAAAATAAGAATATTCATCAATTTAGTTTCACTTTAAACGGAATTAATAAATCATACCTATGCGTTATTTAGTATTAATATTTCTGATTTTAAGTGCATTTTCTCATGCTCAAAAAACAGTTTCATTTGCTGGAATTGATAGTGCATCCTATGTTCAGTTCATAAATAATGATTACCTCGCTTTAAAAAAGACTACAAAAAAAGCATTAAGAGAAAAAGTTGATTTTTACTATTTAAGAATGCGAATAGGCATACTAGCCTACAATAAAGAGAATTATGATGTAGCGATAAAGCATTTAGAAATAGCTAATGGCATGAATCCTGCTGATACAACTGCTCAAGAATATCTTTATTATTCTTATTTATTTTCTAACAGGGTTGAAAATGCAAATAAGTTAGCAAGTACATTTTCCTCAGATATGCAATTGAAAATTGGGTATAAAGTAAAAAAAATAGACAGTTTTTCAATAGGGTTGGCAGCTTTTACAAATAATAACTTCACGGCCCAAATGAAGAATTATGTCGTAAATCCCTACAAGCATGTTAATTCAACGATCAACGGATCGACAATAGGTTTAAGTTTTTCGACAGAGAATACCATTAAATCGAGAACTAAGTTGTATAATAGATTATCTATTTTTAACACTCATTCTATTGGTTTGGAGCAATTTGCATCACAAGGAGTAATGTTTCCAGCCTCCAGTAAAACCCAGAATTATTCTCCTTTACAGTTGCAGTATAATTTCGGTCTAAGCCATCAAACTCAAAAAGGATTTCAATTTAGCGGTGGACTAGGATTTTATAATACGACACTGTATCAACTTTTAGGTCAGCAGGCCCCACCTGTATTTATGAAACCTCCTAAAATCGATTATATAGATTCAAAGACAACGTATAATAACTTTTCTTTTTCTGGGACAATTGGTAAGAGGATGAAATATATTTCCCCTTCTTTTTCAATGTCATTTAGTGATTTGTATAATCTAAAACAAAAACAAATGGAATTTTCGGCAACGTATTTTCCATTTGGCAATGTTAATTTTTATCTAGGAGCTTCTTATGCTTTGATTAATAATGATGGTAACAAACAGTATGTCATAACTGAGAAAATAGGAGCAAAAGTTACCAAAAAAATGTATGTAGATGCAATTTTTTCGATTGGAGATCATTCGAATTATATTACGAGCAATGGGTTTGTCGTATACAATACTGCAGATGCAATTTTATCGAACTGGAATGTGAATGCCCATTTTTATATCAAGAAAATTGAGTTAACGATTGGGTATAGCAGGCAAATGAGACAAGGTCAATATGATCAATATAACTCATTTACCTCAAAAGACGCGATAACAACAAAATACAGTTATACGAATAATAACATAATGACCACAATAAAATGGAATTTCTAAAAAAAATACTCCTAGCAGCTTGTCTTGTTTTTTCAAGTCAATCTTTTGCTCAAGATAGCAAAGAATTACAAATGGCTTTTTCAAAAAGCTATGCATACGAAGCAAAATATCAATATGACGCAGCAATAAAGGTCATAAAAGATTTGTACAGTGAACGCTCGTATCCGATTAATCTGCGTTTAGGATGGTTGAATTATATCAATAAAAATTACGGTAATTCCATCACATACTACCAAAAGGCAAGTGCTATAATGCCATCATCCGCTGAATCTTTATGGGCTATTTTATCTCCTCAGATTGCGTTAGAAAAATGGGTTGATGCAGAAAAGACGTATTTGTCAATACTGAAATTAGAACCTAGAAGTGCCACTGCTTTGTATAAATTAGGATTGATTTATTATTATAGAAAAAATTACACCTTGGCAAAGAAATACTTTGATGTTGCTTTAAACCTATATCCATTCGATTATCATTCTTTACTGATGAGCGGGTGGACAAATTATTTCTTGGGAAATTTCAATGAAGCAAAAATTCTCTTCAATCGCGTTCTATTGATATACATATCTGATGCTTCAGCAATTCAAGGTCTAAGTTTAATTAAATAACGTATATTTAGATACTTAAAAAATAATTCGGTACAAATGTTAAAATTAAAAAAAATGAAAAAGATTTCGCTTGTTTTTTGTTTATTCCTTTCTTTGAATTCATTTTCACAAGATTCCAAATTGATGAAAGATGCTTTTACGAACAGCTTCAGTTTCGAATCAAAATTAATGTTTCCAGAGGCTATAAAATCAATGAATGATATTTATAATGAAAAGTCATATTTCATTAATGCGCGATTAGGATGGTTGCATTATTTGAAAAAGGAATATGAAACATCTATTTCATATTATAACAAAGCGATTGCTTTAAGTCCAAAAGCGACGGAGCCACTTTGGGGAATTGTACTTCCTCAACTTGCTTTAGAACAATGGGTAGCATTGGAAAATACATATTTAACAATTGTGCGATTGGATCCAAAAAACTCATTGGTAAATTATAGATTAGGGATGAACTATTATTACAAGAAAAATTACGTGGAAGCTTTGAAATATTTTGATGTCTCATTAACGCTTTACCCTACAGATTATGACGCTATGAATATGACTGCATGGACGAATTATTTTCTAGGAAAAAAGGAAGAAGCAAAAATATTATTTACAAGAATTCTATTGATGTATCAAACGGATGCTTCCGCTTTAGAAGGTTTGGCTTTGTGTAATAAATAGTTGAAATTATATGAAGTTAAGAAAAGAAGATTTAGAAGTCGTTAATTCCTATAATAAAAACACTTTAATGGAAGTGTTGGGAATTAAATGTATTGAAATAGGAGATGACTATGTTGTTTCTACAATGCCTGTCGATCATCGGACGCATCAACCTATGGGTCTTCTTCATGGAGGAGCGAGTGCTGCCTTAATTGAAAGTATAGGATCCGTTGGATCTACGTTACTACTTGACTTGTCGAAAGAAAATCCGGTTGGTCTAGAAGTAAATGCAAATCACGTAAGTGCGGTTAAAAGTGGTATGGTCAAAGCGATTGGGAAAATTGTACATGCCGGAAAAAGAACTCATTTGTGGCAAGTTGATATTTTTGATATGGAAACAGATAAGCTAGTTTGTACCGGCCGATTAACAATTATGATTGTACCTAGAAAATAGTGTCAGAAATTTTAAAATATAGGATTCCAGGAAATCCAAGAATAGAACAAACAGGTGAGTTTCGTGAATTAAAATCGATACGAGAAGCGAATGGGTTTGTTATTTCTTCCTATCTAAAAGATAAATTCTTTGAATTTTCACCATCAACTGTTCCATTTTCCTCACCCAATTTCAATTGCGTTGAACCTTCTGTTATTGATAAAGAAAAATATTTAATAGTAGCTAAATCCTTCTTGGATAGCATTGTGGAGCAAAAAATAAAAAAAGCCGTTTTATCTAGAATCAAAAAAGTACCTTTTGATGAAAATAAAATTAATCACCTTTTTGATGCTTTATGTGACGCGTATCCGACTGCTTTTGTGTACCTTATTTCTGGGCTAGAAGTAGGGACTTGGATAGGAGCCTCGCCTGAAACGTTGTTGCATGTGTCAGCAAATTATGCTTTTACGATGTCACTCGCAGGTACAAAGCCACTTTCGAAGAAAGCAACACCTTGGGGCGAAAAGGAGCAAAGGGAGCAAGCATATGTAACGGATTTTATTGAAGAAAAAATACGTGCTCAAGGAATAGAAAATCTTGAAATTACTGGTCCGTATGATTTGGAGGCAGGTCCCGTTTTACATTTAAGAACGGATATTAATTTTGATATGGAAAATCAGAAAAGTATCGATATTGCTTTAAAATTACATCCAACTCCAGCTGTCAGTGGCTTTCCGCAAAAAGAGGCAATTGATTTAATAAATTCTAAAGAACTGCATGATCGTGATTTTTATACAGGAATGATCGGTTTCATTGCACAAAATTCTACTTCCTTGTATGTCAATCTTAGATGTTGTCAAATACAAAAAGGAAATGCTTATTTGTATTTGGGCGGAGGTTTTACTGCCGATTCCGTTCCAGAGTTAGAATGGGAAGAAACGGAGAATAAAAGCAGAACACTTTTGAATATTATCGAAACACTTTAGATGTTAGACCGCTATCGCTCTTAGACTTATGAGCTGTGTTTAAATTAGGTCATAGAAATAACACATACAACTCTTAAATGTTCTTATAATCCCTTATATGGTTCAAAAATAATAGGTTTATTTCTAGTGTCTACTGTCTAAAAATCTAATGTCTATTATCAAAATATTCCCTACTTTTACACCTATGAAGTCAAGTAACAAAAAAGCAGTGCAGATTCTTGTGGAACAATGTATTTCACATGGAATGAAACATGTTGTTTTTTCGCCGGGATCGCGGAATGCTCCTTTTATTGTTGCTTTCGACGAACATCCAGATGTGGAATGCGTTGTCATTCATGATGAGCGAAGCGCGGCTTTTTATGCAATGGGAATGGCTCAACAATTGAATGAACCTGTAGGCGTAATTTGCACCTCCGGTTCTGCCGTTTTGAATTATTATCCAGCTGTCGCAGAAGCGTATTATCAAGGAATTCCATTAGTGGTAATTTCTGCTGATCGTCCTGTTGAGTGGGTTGATCAGGGCGATGGTCAAACGATTGTTCAAGATACTATTTTTAAAAATCACATTCGCTATTCTTGCACTTTAAATGAAGAATTAAATCATCACGATGATAATTGGTATGTAGAACGTGAAATTTCCACCGCTTTTAATCACGGAAATGGAAATTGGAAAGGACCTATTCATATCAATATGTCATTTCATGAGCCGTTGTATGGAACCGTTGAGATCGAATCAAAACAAAGGAAGATGATTAAATCCATGACACCTTTTTTTCAATTGAGTTCTTCACAAGAAATAGAATTGAAAGCGATTTGGGAAAATTCTCCTAGAAAGATGATTCTTTGTGGACAAATGGGAATTAATAAAGCTTTTTTGGAACAATTAAAACAATTTTCTGATGACACTTCTATTGTAGTGATGGTTGAAAATACATCAAATCAGGTTCATCCATCTTTTGTTCATTGCATTGACCGTACTTTGAATGCTCTTTCAGCAGACGAATTAGAAGATTTTGCACCTGATTTATTAATTACTTTTGGAGGTGCCATCGTATCAAAGCGAATCAAATCATATCTAAGAAAGTACAAAGCAAAGCATCATTGGAAAGTTGGATTTGAATTTCCGTATATGGATACCTACCAATCGTTAACGCATACGTTCGAATGCAGTCCAATTGCTTTAGCAACAATAATTAATTCATTTGGCACCGCAAGAAATAGTAGTAATTATGGCTCAAAATGGAAGCAAAAAGATTTTGTAGTACAAGATAAGTTGGCTTCTTTTTATGATAATATTCCTTACTCGGATCTAAAAGTATTTGAAACGATTTTAGATTATATTCCAGAGATGTCGCATTTACACATGGCGAATAGCTCCGTTGTAAGGTATTGTCAGTTATTTGATCCAATTGCAAGTATTAATTATTGGAGTAATAGAGGAACGAGTGGAATCGATGGAAGTGCAAGTACTGCTTTTGGCGCGGCTTCTATCGATAAATCAAGTTGGAATACATTGATTACGGGTGATATTTCTTTTTTTTATGACAGCAATGCTTTTTGGAATAATCATCTAAGTTCAAATATTCGAATTTTTATGATTAATAATGGGGGAGGAGGTATTTTTAAAATTATTCCAGGACCAAGTTCTACCAATCAATTAAATAATTATTTTGTGGCCGAACATTCTTTTTCTGCGGAATATATTTGTAAAGCATTTGCTATTGATTATTTCAACGCAAATTCTATTTCAGAAATTGAAGGTCAGATGGAATCATTCTTTCAATATGAAGAAAATGGAAGACCTAAATTGATGGAAATATTTACCCCAGCCGACATAAATCACTCAATATTAGAAGATTTTTTCACTTCAATGAAATGAAGATAATAGCTTTTTAGAAGCTAGAGAGTATATTTTTTTCTAGATAAGAAAATTAAACTTTAATTCCTTCCCTTAGCGCACCTTCTTTTAATGAACATCGTGAAATCATTGTTTTAGAAATACCTAATTTTTCGATTACCCACTTGGTTTTTACAGCAGCAATAGGAGCCATTTTTTTTCGAATAGGAATAATAAATTCATTGCTATCTCTATCTTCTTGTGTTGAAAATATAACCCAATCAATCATATTATTAAGCGTCTTCATGGGTATTTCACTACATTTTAATTTGTCAGGAAAAGGTTGATTATAAATTAATTCATAAAACGTTTCAAAACTTCCAGAGGCACCGATCAAAAGTTCTTCCTGCTTTCCATCAAAAAAACCATCTGCTTTATTATCGAGCCAATTAGTAATGGATAAAATATCTTTTTCTGTCAGTGGATCACTTAATTTTAGTTCTTGAAAAATTCGAGATACACCTATATTTAAACTTACCAAATCACTAATACCTTGTTTGTTTGCAAAAATAAACTCGGTACTTCCACCACCAATATCCATAATCACGCCAGGATTACGGAAGTCATATGACCAAAGAACACCCTTGTAAATTAAATCCGCCTCTTTTTCTCCAGAAATAATATTTACACTAATACCAAGTTCATTCTTTATTTGCTTGATAAATAGGTCAGAATTGGTTGCACCCCGCAGCGCAGAAGTTCCAAAAGCATTAATAACTTCCACTTTATGATGAATGCACATAAAATTAAAATGGCGCAATGCACGTATTCCACGCTCGAAGGCCTCCGGTGATATAATATTACTATTAATCCCACCCATTCCGAGCGCAACACCTTCTTTTTCAGAGTGAATTACAGTAAATTTAGAATTCATGACATCAGCTATCAATAAATTGAAAGTATTTGTGCCAAGATCTATAACCGCTGTCCTCATACGTATTTAAATGTAAATCTACTCTTCTTTAGAAGTGAATAAAGGTATTGATCAATCGTATTATTAAATATGATGATCATTACAAATTTAACCGATAGTTTTATAATTACAAGGTTTTGGTCGTATTTATCTTGCGGATGACACAAGGACACTTCAATAAAATAATTGTATCCACTTAACCTGATTTTAACTATTTTAAATTATATATAATATTGATATACAATAATATATATAATTATATTGAAGATTAAAAGTTACGTTTTAAAAAATCATCAATAAGTAGAGGGAATAAATTCGTTGCACATTAAAAAAAAATGCCAATTTCAATTCAGTTTAACTTCGCTGACTATTTTATTATTGACTTATGTTACAAAATTTATCTGTAGCTCCGAATTTCTCTATTAAAACTAACTGCTGTCAATTCTTAATCCATCTAAATAAGTGTTTCAATCTCACTCTATGTCCAAATTGCAAAATACCGTTTGAGTATATTCTTCCTGCCAAATTTAACACTGCAAGAGAAGAAATAATTAAGATGAAAAGCGAAAGGAATAATTCGTAGGAATGACCTATTTTGTATCCTTGTGATAGTTTTACCATTACTACTACTGGAGAAGTAAACGGTAAATAATGAAAGACAGTGGCCATTGTACTTTCCGGGTTGTTTAAGGTGAAATAGCCACTATACAAAGCGAAAAATAGCATAAAGATAAGAGGAAGAACGAATTGTTGACCATCGCTTTCAGACCCAGTAGAAGCTCCAATCGCAGCAAATAGTGAACCGTAAAAGAAATATCCGATGATAAAAAATAAAAAGAAATACGTTGTCATTCCTAAAAAATTGATTCTCTCATATACCAATTGAACAAATTCATTGTATTCTCTAGCTGTAAACATTTGTTCTTGACTAGTTTGATTAAGAATATCTTTCGTAAGCTGCTGCGCATTCATGTTTGAAGCATCAAATAAATCTGGAAACAGGTTTTCCCGCATGAAAAAGAGACCTAAACCAATTAAGATTGTCCAAATTAGAAATTGAAAAAAAGCGGCTATTCCAATTCCGACAATTTTCCCCAGCATCAATTGTTTTGGGCTTACGCAACCCAATAAAACTTCAACGATTCGATTACTTTTTTCTCGAGAAATACTTCTTAAAATGGTCATTCCAAAAAGAAAAATGAAAAGAAAAATGATTGTTCCATAGAAAAAACCAACCCATCCATCCATTTTAGAAGATTCATCATTTGGGTCATAAATATTTTTAAAAGAGACATTGATAGGTTGTTTTATTTTCCTGAATTCAGAGATTGAAAAGCGTGTAAATTGACTTACTAATACTTCTTCCAACCTACGTTCTGTTTGGTATTGAATCCTTTTTTGCATGCGCATAGAAGGTTTTTCTCTAAAAAAAACAAATGCTGTTTTATTGGATAAAACTTTTTCATTTATTTCTAATAATGCATCGAATTTTTGATATTGCTTTGCTTGTTCGAATTCCTTCGTTTCAATATATCCATCTGCAAACGAGTAATCTATTGACGCATCTTTAGAGGAGGCAATTTTACCTTCCATAATGTTTGCAGGATCAGCAATCAACACGTTCCAATGCTGTTTGGATTGTCCACCCATAGCAAAAAGAACATAAATTAAGCATAAAATAATCAGCGGACCAATTGCTGACATTACTAAAAATGAGCGAGCTCCCAAACGTTCCTTTAGCTCTCTAAGAGCAATTATCCAACTATTTTTCATTCCGAGATCTCTTTTGGTTGAACTAAATCTATAAATATTTCTTGCATCGAAGGTAAAACTTCCCAAGCAGCCTCCATGTTAATTTGGCCAATTAGAACTTTTAGCAAATCATCAAATTTATTGTCGCCGCGCATTTTTACACGAACGATAAATTTGTCATCACCTAAAATTTCTTTATCAACAATCTCGAAACCAGTCCAAAGGGCGTTCACAAAAGCAATCATACTACCTCTAAATTTTATAGCATATTCATTCTTTTTACGCTCTTCTTGTAAGGTTGAAATTTTACCTTCAATTATTTTTTTTGACTCATGAATTAAGACAACTCTATCGCAAATCGCTTCCACACTTTCCATGTTGTGAGACGAAAGAATAATTGTTTTACCTTTTGCTTTCATCTCAATTAATTCCTGCTTAATCAATTCAATATTGATAGGGTCAAATCCACTAAAAGGTTCATCTAAAATTAATAGTGAGGGTTCATGTAGAATAGTGCAAATAAATTGAACTTTTTGAGCCATTCCTTTTGAAAGCTCTTCAATTCTTTTATCTCTCCAATTTTGAATTTTGAATTTTTCTAACCAATAATCGAGTTTCTGTTTAACATCCACTTTTGTTAATCCTCTTAATTGACCTAAAAATAACGCATGACTTTCAACGGTCATATTTTTATATAAACCTCGCTCTTCTGGCAAATAGCCAATATTACTAAGGTGTTTTTGGCTCATAATATCCCCATTGAAGCGAATTACACCTTTATTAGGAACAATAATTTTATTAATAATTCGAATTAGTGTCGTTTTTCCTGCTCCATTAGGCCCTAGCATACCAAAAATCTCTCCCTTGTTGATGGTCATTGACACATCATCCAAAGCAATTTTTTGGTTAAATGATTTTGATATATTTTGAATTTCTAACATTTTTAAAGACTTTATATTTTTAGACAATAGAAATGAGACTTTAATGTCGGATTTTATTCTAAAATTCAAATTTAATTAAATGTGAAGATAAGAAAAAAAGTCTAATTTATAAATTCTAAAAATCTATTGTTTTATAAATTTCGCAATTGATTCTATGTGCCCAGTATGAGGGAATTGGTCAACAAAAGAAAGTTTATCTAGGATGTATCCAGCTCCGAGTAATGTTTCAGTATCTCTTGCTTGAGTGGACGGATTACAAGAAATATAAACGATGTTTTTCGCTCCTAGATCGATTACTTTTAAAAGCGTTTTTGGAGCGATACCAGCTCGTGGAGGATCTAAAATTATCGTTCCTATTTTTCCCTGATAATTCGGGAATTCTTTCAAAAATTTACCTACATCTGCAGCAAAGAATTCGATCGTGGATATATTATTTCTTTTAACATTTTTTCGTGCATCTAAAATTGCTTCTTCGACAATATCAACACCAATTATTTTAACGTCACTTTTTCGAGTGGTTAATATTTGACCTATTGTGCCTGTTCCACAAAATAAATCCATAATTACCTCATTGGACTTAATTTCACTTTCAAATACATAATCTAAGGCTTTATTATAGAGTCTTTCCGCACATTTAGGGTTTGTTTGAAAGAAACTTTCCATACTAATTTCAAAAGACAAACCAATCAATTTCTCAATTACTTTGTCTTCACCATACAATAAACGAATGTATCCATTTTCAATTTTCGCTCGATCGGCTACGTTGTCATTGATGGTGTGTTGAAATCCTGCTAATCTCTTACCAAGAATTTTTTGTAGAAATTGAGAGAATGCTTCAGCATCAAACTTTTCTATATTTTCAGATGAGGTGACTAGATTTATCAATAATTGATCTTGAAAAAAAGATTTTCTAACAACAATATGCCTATAAAAACCAGTTTTTTGAGGTGGATGCCAAGCAGGTAGATCTGTTGATTTAAGAAAATTTCGAATATCAATCAATACGGTTTCCATTTGTTCATCAAAAAGTCCACTTGGCTTATTCAAGCTTTCCACTTTCCACCAAGTACCTCTTCTTTTGAATCCTAGAGCAAAGGAATTATCGATTTCTTCACCTGTTTCAGGAACATGTTCAATGCAGGAAAAGCTATATTCCATTTTATTTCTGTAGTAGAAATGTTCTGGAGAAGAAACAAATTCATCGAATACATCTTCAATATTTGGAATTTTCCCAATTCTTTTAAAAAGTTCTAAAGTAGTTTCTTTTTTCGCTTTTTCCTGTAAATGAATAGGTACAAATATATACGGGCCACCAGAAATTTCTTGAAATGAATTGATTACCTCTAAATCAGATCTCTCCAGTATATCGATTAATTTAGCCTCGGCATATTTTTTTTTCTTTTTTTCAATACGAGCTTTAATTCGTTGACCTGGGAAAGAATTATCGACGAAAACGACATAAAAGCCATCTTCTGTCGGAACTTTTGCAATTCCTCTACCACCAAATGAATAATCTGTAATAGTTAATTCAACAACTTCTCCTCTATGAAACACGTATCTTATTTTAGTTTATTATTTATCTTTATTGATTATATCTTGAATGGTTTTCTTCTCTAAGATGTTTAGAGTTTCATCCCTAACCTCCTCCAAAACAAATCGAAGTCCACACGCTTTTTCATCGTCACATTCATCGCAAGGCTCGTAGTAATTTTTGCTTGCACAAGGAAGTAAAGCGATGGGGCCATTAAATAATCTTATTATAGTAGATAGTTGAATTTCAGAGGGTTTTTTACGGGTAAAATATCCTCCACCTTTCCCCATTTTGGAACCTAAAATCCCATTTTTTTTCAAATCTAAAAGAATGGTTTCCAGAAATTTTCGGGGAATATTAGCCTCTTTAGCAATATCAACAATCAAAGTCGGTTGAGTTGGGTCTTTCTTCGCCAGATAAGTTAACGCATGAATGGCATATTTGGTTTTCTTTGAAAGCATATTCTACATTTTAATTTAGACCAAATATATTCTATTAAGCATTCAATTCAGTCCTCTGATGATTCCTTTATCTGAAGTATCTATAAATCCTAAAATATTTTTTCTAATATCTGAATCTGGTATTGTTTCTAAAATAGCAGCAATTCCTTTTGTGACATTGTTATTTTGAACATATAAAATTCTATAGATATCCTCAATCTCACGTACTTGCTCATCTGAAAAACCTCTTCGTCTTATTCCTACAGAATTAACTCCTGCATAGGTTAATGGTTCACGTGCCGCTTTGATAAAAGGCGGTACATCTTTTCTAATTAACGAAGCTCCGCCAACAAATGCATGTGCACCAATATGTACGAATTGTTGAGCTACTACTGTGCCTTCAAGAATAGCAAAATCGTCAATAACAACATGTCCAGATAATCCAACATAACTAGCTAGAATGACATTATTACCTATTTGACAATCATGTGCAACATGCACATATGTCATTAAAAGGCAATTATTTCCGATGCGAGTCGCTAATCTATCTTTAGTTCCACGGTGAATAGTGACACATTCACGAATGGTAGTATTGTTTCCGATTTCAACGGTGGTGTATTCTCCATCAAATTTTAAATCTTGCGGTATTACGCCAATTACAGCACCTGGAAAAATTTCGCAATCTTCCCCAATTCTTGTTCCAGGGTAAAGAGAAACATTTGAATGGATTATTGATCTTGCCCCAATTTTAACATCATCGTGTATGGTTGTGAAAGGTCCAATTTTCACATCCACCCCGATTGTTGAATCTGGAGATATACTTGCTAAATTGCTTATCATACGATCTCTGCTTTATCTTGCACTATTTCTACTTTATCTTTCACTATTTGCGCTAGCATTTCAGCTTCCATAACTACAATGCCATTCACATAAGCTTTTCCACCCATTTCCACAAGACCTCTTCTTATCGGAGAAAGTAGGCTTAATTCAAAAACTAGGGTATCACCTGGAACTACTTTGGATTTAAATTTCACTTTATCTATTTTCATAAAATAAGTGGAATATAAATGCGGTTCCTCTACTTTACTTAACGCAAATATTCCACCCACTTGTGCCATTGCTTCAATTTGTAAAACTCCCGGAAAAACAGGATTACCTGGAAAATGACCCGTAAAAATTGGCTCATTCATGGTGATATTTTTCACACCGATAATATTATCTTCATTCATTTCCATGATTTTATCAACCATTAAAAAAGGATAACGATGTGGCAACATTTTTTCAATGTCAACAATATTAAAAAGAGGTGCTTTTGTTAAGTCGAATTGCTTAGGTGCTTTTAATTGAAGTTTAAAGTGATTTTTAATCATTTTTGCAAAGCGAACATTTCCTGAATGTCCCGGTCTTGCTCCTAGAATGTGCGCTTTTAATGGTTTTCCAACGAGGGCTAAATCTCCTATAATATCAAGTAATTTATGACGTGCAGGTTCATTTTCAAACTGTAATTTGATGGTATTCAACACACCAATTCCATCCAATGAAATTTTTAATTCCTCCTTTTTCAATAACTTAGCTAAATTGTCAAGTTCTTCTTGGGAAACATCTGTCCGTTCAACCAAAACAATAGCGTTGTCTAAATCACCGCCTTTAATCAAATTATTTTTAGCTAAGAACTCTAATTCACGAAGGAAAACAAAAGTTCTACATCTTGCTATTTGGTCCTTGAATTCGCTAATGTCATATATTCCAGCATGTTGGGTACCTAAGACAGGCGATTTATAATCTACCATCACCGTCACTCTATACGCTGGGTCTGGAATCGCTAAAAATTCAATTCCTTTTTCTACATCTTCGAATTTTAGAATTTCATTTAATTCAAGATATTCTCTATCAGCTTCTTGCTCTAAATAACCTACTTTTTCAAATGCATTAACAAATAATAATGAACTTCCATCCATAATTGGAATCTCAGGACCATCAATTTTAATTAATGCGTTATCAACCTGCATTCCGTAAAGAGCCGCTAATACATGTTCAGTTGTGTAAACTCTTGCACCATTATGCTCTAAAGTCGTTCCTCGGTCAGTAGCAACTACTAAATCACAGTCAGCGTTAATGATAGGTTGATTTTCTAGATCAACACGTTGGAATTTATATCCATGATCAGCAGGTGCTGGACAAATTTCAATAGTTACTTTTTCTCCAGTATGTAGTCCAATTCCACTTAATAAGACAGCTTCTTTTAATGTTCGTTGCTTTTCAGCCATTCTATATTTTTGCTTTAGTTAATTCTTTTAATTTATTTTCTAAATCTTGAAGTCGATTTAATATTTGCGGCAATTTTCTAAACCCAAAGTACGATTTTTTAAAATCTTCCAAGGGAATGCCGGGAGACCCCATTAAAGTATCTGCTTTTTTAACCGTTGAAGGAATTCCAGATTGAGCAACTATTTTTGTTCCATCGGCAATATGAAGATGTCCGCCAATTCCGGATTGTCCACCAATCATCACTCCTTTTCCAATTTTAGCTGAACCGGAAACACCTACCTGGGCAGCCATAACTGTATTTTCTCCCACATCAGCATTGTGACCTATTTGCACCAAATTATCTAGTTTTACTCCCGTTCTGATAAATGTTGAACCCATTGTAGCTCTGTCGATTGTGGAATTAGATCCAATTTCAACATTATCTTCTAAAATGACATTTCCAATTTGAGGTATCTTTTTATATTCTCCATTTTCATTTGGAGCAAATCCAAAACCATCAGCACCAATGATTACTCCAGCATGTAAAATACAATTGTTGCCAAGTATACAATCCGCATAGACCGTAGCTCCTGGATGCAGAATACAATTATCACCAATCGTGACATTTTCGCCTATGTAAACATGTGGATAAAGGACGACATTATTTCCAATTTTTGAGCCTTCTCCTATATATCCAAAAGCTCCTAAATAAAGATCGTTTCCTACAGAAGCAGACTCAGAGATAAAAGAAGGAGATTCAACTTTGGGCTGTTTCTTTTTCATTTGGTCATAAAACTCTAGTAATTTAGCAAAGCACGAATATGCATCTTCGACTTTTACGAGAGTCAATGTGGAAGGAAGGGGTTTTGAAGGTGTGAAAGTATTGTTAACAATACAAATAGAAGCTCCCGTTGTATAAATAAATTCTTCATATTTTGGGTTAGAAAGAAAGGAAAGGGTACCAATTGTTCCTTCTTCAATTTTAGATAGTCCTTTTACGGCAATGTCTGAATTACCGACAACTTGACCATTTAATATACCTGCTATTTGTTCTGCTGAAAATTCCATTGTTCAAATTTATAAAAAACTATAGTTCTATTTTCCTTAATGACGATTGAATTATCAACAACGTTTGTTTTAGAAAATTATTCACAACTATTTTTGAAGGGAATAACAAAGTTGGTGATATTTAATTTATTCTTGTACCAAATCACATAAGCTCCAATTTCTCTTCCTTTTTTATCAGTAAAAAGTAGGAAATGCTCAGGTTTTGGGGTTGCTTGTAAACGTGATTTTGAATAGTCTATTTTTCCTGATTTTTTTAAATATTTTAAAATATCCTTTGGATTAATCAAGCCTAAAGCATCTTGCTGACAAGTGACATTTTTACTTGAATCAGGAAATACTAAATTATCATCGTTTGGAAAATAGATTAACTCACCAAATCCATCCGTCGTATTTTTAATTTTCAGTGCATTTTTTTTAGAGAAATGTATTTCCGAGATAAAACTTTCTTTCGCTAGTGAAAAGAAAAATTTCATTTTTCCATGCGAAGGAATCTCTTTTTCAACGACATAAACTTTTGGATCCCCTTCTTTTTTACTTTCATCAAAGAGAACTTCACCGTCATTCAATACCAATGTGAGATCTTTTTTTGTTAAACCAAATTTCTTTAATTGCTGCGCCTCTGATTCAGGTAAGACCAGCACTCTGTCCAATATACTATTTTTTACTCGATTATCAGGGAGCCAGCTGCAGCCTCGGTTTTGAAAAAAGAAAATGACAAAAATAAGTCCAATACCAAAGCCTATTCCGTAATATTTTAATCTACTAAAAAAAGAATCCATTTTATTTTAAATTGGGTACAAAGATAGGTATATTTCAGACGAAAAGATACAAGATTTTAAGATTCAAGACATAAAATTAGGGCAAAAAAAAGACACGAATTTAATTACGTGTCTTTTAAAAAGTTTTAAGGTCTTACGACTCTTCAGTATTGAGTCTATAATTAGTTCAATAATGCCTCTAATTTAGCTGCTAATTGCGCTTTTGGAACTGCACCTACTGATTTATCAGCAACTTCTCCATTCTTAATAAATAAAATGGTAGGAATATTTCTCACTCCAAATGATCCAGAAACGCCTGGGTTTTCATCAACGTTCACTTTTCCGATAATTGCTTTTCCTTCATACTCAGTGTGCAATTCATCAACGATTGGTCCAACCATTCGACAAGGTCCACACCATTCAGCCCAAAAATCAACTAAAACTGGTAATTTAGAATTTAATACTACTTCTTCGAAGTTTGCGTCTGTAATTTCAACTGCCATAATCTATTTTTATTAATTTGTTATTCGTTTTATTCTACAAAGTTAATTCTTATCCATTCATTTATCAATTATTTTGCCAAGTAAAATATGCTGTCAAATTGGCATCCTATTTTTCAGAAAAGATTGTATCAATTTTAGACAGTAGATTTTTAGAAAATAGACTTATTTTTTTTACACTCATACTCATCAGTCTTTAAGAGAAGCGGTCTAAAGTGAAAAAATCTAATGTCTTATAAAGTCTAATTTTCAATGGTGAATCTTTTCATCGTTTTTTGGTTATCTGTTTCCAATTGATAGAAATACGTTTGATTTGGAACAGTTTTGGTATCAAAGCGAACAATTTTACCACCTTCTGAGATAAGTTCTTCAAAAATTTTAGAATGAAAACTTAAGTCGTCATTTAAAAGATTAATAATTACATTTCTATCTCTTTTTGATGTAAAATAGAATTCAACTTCTCCTTTTGCTGGATGCGTTTCAAGTTCATTTAATACGCAATAGTCGTCAGGAGCGATTTCTCTCTTTCCTAGATAGGCAAGAAATTTTTTATAGGAAATTACAAGTAGTAATAGTCCTAAACTTACGCCAAGCACCCCAAGTACTACTTGTATGATGCTAAATCCCATTAATATTATCATAGTGCCATCAGTCCTTTAATTTTTGTAGCATTTTCATATTTTTCTATGATAGAATCAACATCTAACATTAATTCTTTTATGCTGATACTTGCAAATTTACCAGTTTTTGATTCATGAATAGTAATCTCTGCAGATTCTTCATTAAATAAAGCGATTGTTAACGCTATATTTTCGGATGTATTCGGAAAGATGAATTTGAACATATACACGTTGGGCCATTCTTCCAATTCTAATTGTTTCCGAAGGTTTAAATACGGATCAGCCATTATTTTCTAATTTTCGGCACAAAGATAATCGTTTAGCTTCGTTGATTAACAAAATAGGTGAAATGTTTCTTTTTGAATTTAAATCGTCGAATGTAAATCCCCCTAGTTTATTGAATTCTTGGATTGCTACTAATAATTCCATGGGATCAATTTCCTTGGAGATCGCAATTTCTTTTTCAATGAAATTCTCCTCAATCGTCCAATTTTGGTAATAGCTACTTCTGAGTTGCAATAGTTCATGTATCACAGAACATAATTCAGGCACAGTGGTGCTTTGTGAAATTTTATTTTTCAACAAATTTAGGTTTTGCTGATAATAATTAAATGTTTCTAAAATTGAATCAGAAATAGAATACGATGCATCTATCGATTTTGTTTGTTCTAGTACATGTTGACCAGAAAAAAATGAATAGGCGGCATGCATTTGCTTCATTTTTTTTTCTTTTGCTAAAAAAACTTTACGAAAAGGAGGGGAAGAAAGGAAGAATTGCTTGTATTCAAAAACTCGCTGCTCATAAAGATCACCTATATCGTCATCTTCCGCATGCGGGAAGAATAGAAAGGCTTCTTCTTTTGTCATGTGAATTAAATATTCGGAGTAGGATGATGGTTTCTGTGGTTTTTACGCATTTTTATGTTCATAAACTCTATTATCAGAGAAAACGCCATTGCGAAGTAAACATAATTTTTATTGATTTCGTATTCAAAAGATTCACCAATTAAAATCACTCCAATAGCTACTAGGAAAGCCAAAGCAATCATTTTTATGGATGGACGACTATTGATGAAATCACTCACTTGTTTGGCGAAAATCAACATGATGATCATAGAAATAATAACCGCTAAGTAAATGATAATCATAGGATCAGCGTGCAGTTCTTTTCTTATGCCAGTTGTCAGTCCAATTGCAGTAATTATTGAATCAAAACTAAAAACGATATCAATTAGCACAATTTGAAGTATTACTGCTTTTAAATTGTCTTTTTTACCTTTTTCTTTTGCTGGACGACCACGCATGTGTTCCAACATTTCTTCCCCACTTTTATATACTAAAAATAGTCCACCTACTAATAAAACTAACTCGTGACCACTAAAGAATTTTACACCAGATATTATGCACAAGGGTTCAGTTAAACTCATCATCCAAGCTGCAATGGTTAGTAAGAAAAGACGAACGATTAATGCCAGTGCTAAACCAGTTCTTCTCGCATTTTTTTGATTTTTAACATGAAGTTTATCAGTTATAATAGAGATGAAAATAATATTGTCTATTCCTAAAACTATTTCCAGAAAGGTTAGCATTAGAAGGTAGAAAAGGCCATCAACTGTTGTTAAAACTGAAAAATCCATTACTTCTTTATTTTTAATAATTTGAGCGTAAAAGTAATAAAAGAAATTGAACTCAAGACGAATGATCGCAAGTTTTAATTAGTTAGACATTGAATGATAAAAGTAAAATAAATACGTCATAATCCCTTTTTTTAAGGGTTTAGCTTGTTTATTGCTACTAAAAACTGCTGGTTTTTACTATCATTACTTTTGTCTTAAAAAGAGAGTTAACTTCAAAAATTATAATTACTTTTGTTTTACATTATACATTTTATGGAAAGCACTTTAAACCAAGAAGCAACTTTAGAACAAGCAGTAGAGCTTGGATTACGCCCGGATGAATTTGAAATGATTAAAGAAATTTTAGGTAGAACACCTAATTTTACTGAGACGAGTGTGTATTCTGTTATGTGGTCTGAACATTGTTCGTATAAAAACTCCATTTATTGGCTAAAACAATTACCGAAGGAAGGTCCACATATGCTTGTAAAAGCAGGCGAAGAAAATGCTGGAATGGTCGATATTGGAAATGGTTTAGGATGTGTTTTTAAAATAGAGTCACACAATCACCCAAGTGCTTTGGAGCCTTATCAAGGTGCTGCTACAGGTGTTGGAGGAATCAACCGTGATATTTTTACCATGGGTGCTCGTCCAATAGCGCAGCTTAATTCGTTACGTTTTGGTAATATTGAATTAGATCGAACCAAATGGTTGGTGAAAGGGGTAGTGAAAGGTATTGGTGATTATGGAAATGCTTTCGGTATTCCAATTGTTGGGGGAGAGGTTTTCTTCGATGATTCTTACAATACGAATCCATTGGTCAATGCTTTTTCTGCAGGTGTAATGGATTCAAAAAAGATTATTTCAGCAAAAGCAAAAGGCCCAGGAAATTCAGTTTTTATAGTTGGTTCAGCAACGGGTAAAGATGGTATTGCAGGAGCTGCTTTCGCTTCAAAAGATATGACTGAAGAATCAGCTTCTGATTTACCTTCGGTTCAAGTGGGAGATCCTTTCATGGAAAAATTGCTTTTAGAAGCGACGATGGAATTACTGACCACAGATGCTGTAGTAGGTATGCAAGATATGGGTGCAGCTGGAATCACTTGTTCAACTTGCGAAATGAGTGCTGGTGGGAATGTAGGAATGGATATTCAATTAGATTTGGTTCCTACAAGACAAGAAAATATGCTACCGTATGAAATTCTATTATCAGAATCTCAAGAGAGAATGCTAGTAGTCGTGAAAAAAGGAGAAGAGGATGTTGTAAAAGCAATTTTCGATAAATGGGATCTTCATGCAGAAGAAATTGGTGTTGTTACTGATTCTGACCGGGTTCGTTATTTCATGAATGGAGAATTGGTTGGAGATGTTCCTGCAGAATCTTTAGTGCTAGGTGGTGGAGCTCCTCAGTATCAACGTGAATATACAGAACCAGCGTATTATCAAGAGTTTAAAAAATTCAAAATAGAAGATATTGCTCAACCTGAGGATTTGAAAGAAGTTGCTTTTTTCTTATTACAGCATCAAAACATCGCTTCTAAGCGTTGGGTATATGAGCAATATGATTCAATGGTTGGAACGAAAAACATGTCGACCAACCGTCCTTCTGACGCTGCGATTGTCAACGTAAAAGGCACAAATAAAGCAATCGCTATGACAGTTGATTGTAATTCAAGATATGTAAATGCGGATCCTGAGGTAGGAACAATGATTGCTGTTTCAGAAGCAGCTCGAAATATTGTTTGTTCGGGAGGTATTCCTAGTGCGATTACGAACTGTTTAAATTTCGGGAATCCTTACAATCCTGAATCTTTTTGGCAATTTGTAGGTGCTATCAAAGGAATGTCAAAAGCTTGTTTGAAATTTGAAACACCAGTAACTGGAGGAAATGTTTCTTTTTATAATCAAACTTCTACCAATGGTGTTGAAACTCCGGTTTTTCCAACACCTACAATTGGGATGATTGGTTTATTGGAAGATAAAACAAGAGCAATGACGCTAGATTTTAAACAAAAAGGAGATTTAATTTTCTTAATTGGTGATTCTTTTGATTGTATTTCATCCTCTGAATATTTGTATTCTTTTCATGGTGTAAAAGCATCACCAGCTCCTGTTTTTGATTTAGAAAAAGAGTATGAAGTGCAACACACAGTAAAAGGATTGATTCAAAATGATTTAATAAATGCTGCGCATGATATTGCGGATGGAGGAATGTTTGTTTCTTTAACAGAGATGTCAATGCCGAGAGAATTAGGATTCGATATCGTTACAGATGCAGAAATTAGAGAAGATGCATTCTTATTCGGTGAGTCCCAAGGTAGAGTTTTGGTGACAGTAAGCGAAGATGCAGAAGAAGATTTTATCGAATTCATGATGGATTCAACGGTTAATTTTACCTTGTTAGGTCACGTTACAAAAGGGAAGATGATGGTGGATGATGAACATTTTGGATTTATCACTGAAGCGAAAGAATTATTCAACACTGCATTGGGTAAAAAAATAGAAAAGTAGACATTCGGTTTTTAGATAGTTGATTGTTCCATTTGGGAAGTTATAGAACTATTAATTTCTAGTCTAATAAGCGAAACGGTCTAGAGTCTAAAAATCTAGATTCTAAAAAAGAGATGATATGGAATACAATACGACGCGTCAAAAATTAATGTTACCAGAATATGGTAGAAATGTTCAGAACATGATTCATCATGCGATGGAAATAGAAGATCGCACAGAACGTAATCGTGCAGCACAAGCAATCATTGAGGTAATGGGGCAATTAAATCCGCACTTAAGAGATGTGGATGATTTTCGCCATAAATTATGGACGCATTTATTTGTTATGTCTGATTTTCAGTTAGATGCTGATTCACCCTATGAATTACCTAAGAAAGAAGAATTGGCAAGTAAACCAGATAGAGTTGATTATCCTACAAGTAAAATTAGATTTGGACACTACGGTAAATACACACAAAAGATTCTTGAAGATGCTTCTGCAATAGCAGACTCCGGAGAAAAAAAATATTTGACACGGACAATGGCTAATTTCATGAAAAAACAATTTCTCGTTTTTAATAATGATGCCGTTGAAAATACGGTTATTGCGAATCAGTTGTCAGAGCTTTCTAAGAAAGAATTGATTTTAGAAAATCCGGAAGATCTTATTTCTACGAATGTAATTTTGAAATCTTATGGAATTCAAGCGAATCAAAATAAGAACAACGGGAAAAAGCAGCAGCAAAACAATCAACAACCGAAAAAGAAATTTAAAAAATAAGTAGTAATGGCGTCTTTTGAAATACAAGGTGGGAAACCACTAAAAGGTGAATTGGTTCCTCAAGGAGCAAAAAATGAGGCTTTACAGATTTTATGTGCCGTTTTGCTAACTCCTGAAAAAGTAACAATTTCTAATATTCCAGATATTATTGATGTAAACAAGTTAATAAGTTTACTGCAAACAATGGGAGTTAAAATTGAAAAGGTGGAAAAAGGAACCTATATTTTTCAGGCAAAAGATATAGATTTACCGTATTTAGAATCAGACGATTTTAAGAAAAGAGCGGGTTCTCTTCGTGGTTCGATTATGATTGTGGGACCACTCTTAGCTCGATTTGGTAGAGGCTTTATTCCGAAACCTGGTGGAGATAAAATTGGACGTCGCCGTTTGGACACTCATTTTGAAGGATTCATGAAATTGGGCGCTAAATTTAATTATGATGCAGGTGAACATTTCTATTCTGTAGATTCTGAAAAACTAATAGGTGCTTATATTCACCTAGATGAAGCTTCAGTTACAGGTACCGCGAATATTTTAATGGCTGCAGTAATGGCAGAAGGAGAAACAACTATATACAATGCAGCTTGTGAACCTTACTTACAACAGTTGTGTAAAATGTTGAACTCTATGGGGGCAAATATCAGCGGTATTTCTTCTAATATGTTAACTATTCAAGGTGTCAAAGAATTAAAAGGTTGTTTCCATCGAATTCTTCCAGATATGATTGAAATTGGCAGTTTCATTGGTTTGGCGGCAATGACTAAATCTGAAATTACAATAAAAGATGTTAGCTGGGACAATTTAGGGATCATTCCTGATGTTTTTAGAAAATTAGGAATTAAGCTAGAACGCAGAGGAGATGATATTTATGTTCCTGCGCAAGATTCGTATGAAATTGACACCTTTATTGACGGTTCAATTTTAACTATTTCTGATGCTCCTTGGCCAGGATTCACTCCTGACTTATTGTCAATCATTTTAGTGGTGGCTACGCAAGCAAAAGGAAGTGTTTTGATTCACCAGAAAATGTTTGAGTCACGTCTGTTTTTTGTGGATAAATTAATTGACATGGGGGCGCAAATTATTTTGTGTGATCCACACCGTGCAACTGTTATTGGCTTGAATAATGAGCACACATTGAAAGGAATTTCTATGACTTCACCTGATATAAGAGCGGGAGTTTCATTGTTAATAGCGGCCTTATCAGCTAAAGGAAAAAGTACTATTCATAATATTGAACAAATTGACCGAGGATATCAAGATATAGATATCAGGTTGAATAATTTGGGTGCAGATATTCGAAGAGTAAAGTAAATAATCAGGAATAAGATATTTTTGTATGAGATTCGTAGCTTTTTTGTCTATTCTAATTTGCTTTTCATTCACTTCTAGTGTTTCTATTTCTGTTGGAGAACAAGCTCCAGAAATAGAGTTAGTAAATACAGCTGGTAAAATAATTAAGCTTTCAGATTTGAGAGGTAAAATCGTTTTAATAGATTTTTGGGCATCTTGGTGCGGACCTTGTCGAAATGAAAATCCTCATGTTGTAGAAGCGTATACTAAATATAAAAAAGCAAAGTTTAAAAACGCGAGTGGTTTCCAAGTATTCAGTGTTTCTTTAGATCGAACGATTGAACCTTGGTTGAAAGCAATTCAAGATGATCAATTGGTGTGGAAAAATCATGCGTGGGATAAGGATGGAAAAGCGGCTCAAGCATACGGAGCAAGTTCTATTGCATTTGGCGTTTTGGTTGATGGTAAAGGAGTAATCATTGCTAAAGGTCAAGAATTAAGAGGTTTGGGTTTGCATATTGCACTGGACAAACTTCTGAAATAAGATTATTTGCTATAGAACGCTCTTATCAGCGCATTGTCATTCCTAGATTTCAAACATATCTTTTTCTTTACCTATCGGTCGATTTAATGTTACCAAAAGGTTTTATCCTAATAATACAGAATTTGCGTAGGCTAAGAAAACACAGTGCTTGGAATTCTTTAGATAATCTTTCTCTTCCAGCCGATAATTGATTTGAACTTTTAGGTATTATGATTCGCATTATAGCAATCGTTATTACCAAAGTTTGGAGGGATTGATAAAACTCTTAATGTAGCAGTAATTAAGTTTTCCTTTTCTTCTTCTTAGCCGCTGGAAATAGAATATTGTTGAGGATTAATCTGTAACCAGGTGAATTTGGATGTAGATTTAAATCGGTTGGAGGGTCCATTACTTTATGTTCAAAATCTTCAGGATCATGACCACCATAAAAAGTCCAGGTCCCTTGTCCTAGTTCACCATGTATGTATTTGGCAGTTTTTAATTCTTTATTCTCACCTAAAATTAACACATTTGATTTTATAAGACTTTTTTGAAAATCAGTTGTTTGACCCATGAAACCATCAATTACATCTGTGTGGCATTGCGTTAACATTGTTGGAACGACATCCCATTTCGCGGAAAACTCAAACAATGTAAATTTGTCAGTATTTTCGTTTCGAGTATGTAAGTTTGTTCCATCGATATTTGAATACTCATAGACAAGAGGATTAGGTTCCAAAATGAAATTTTCAAATGCAAAAGTATTTTTAAAATTTAGTTTTTGCTGAGCATTCGGATCTACTCCGTCACCATCATAGATAGATTCACAAATATCTACCCCTTGAGCGGCTAATGCAATATCGAAACTGTCTGTACCACTGCACATTGTGAACAAGAAACCTCCTCCAAGTACAAAATTTTGAATATTTGTTGCTACAGCTAATTTCAACTGCGAAACTTTTTCAAATCCTAATGCATGCGCATCAGCTTCCAAACCTGCAACTTGCTGTTTGTACCATGAATAGGAACTGTATGCAGAATAAAATTTACCATATTCTCCGGTGAAATCTTCGTGGTGCAGGTGCAGCCAATCATACTTCGGGAGCAGTCCCATCACAATGGCAGAATCATAAATTTTGTCATATGGAATCTCAGCATATTCTAAGACCATCGTTACAGCATCATCCCATGGCTGTTTACCTTTGGGTGTGTATACGGCAATTTTTGGAGCTTTTTCTAACTGAACAACCTCCATATTTGTTTCAGGATTAGCAATTTGATTTTTTATATTATTAGCTTGACCGTCGGCAATGACTTCGTATTTTACACCACGCAAGAGCAGTTCTTCTTCAGCTGAGTTCAAGTGCGGAATTAAAAAAGACCCCCCTCTGTAATTTAAAAGCCATTCAACAACTACTTCGCTTTCAAGTAGCCAAAACGCTACACCATATGCTTTTAGGTGATTTGTTTGAGTCTCGTCCATTGGCACAAGAATTTGTGTAGCATTTAATTTACTACAGCTTATCAAACAAATTAATACTATTAAAATCTTACCTTTCATATGGTGAATAAACTTTTTTGTTTGCTTCTTGCAAATATCCTGCTAAAAATTAGAAAGGCGTGTTATCGTCATCAAAAGAATTGTTAAAATCGGCATCTTCTTTGTCAAAAGAGTTCATTTTGCTAGAAATAGTATAACTACCACTTCCTTGTTTATCAAAGTTATCATTTGAATTCATACTAGAAGGAATCGCATGAACAGGAATTGGATCTTCATTATAGTTATCAATATTATCAAAACGAGCATATTTTCCTATGAATCGAAGTCGAACATTTTGTAGATCACCATTTCTATGTTTAGCGATGATTATTTCTCCAACTCCTTCGTTTGAATTACCGTTTTCATCTTGCATAAATCCGTAATATTCGGGACGATAAATAAATGACACAATATCTGCATCTTGTTCTATTGCACCTGATTCACGTAAATCTGAAAGTTGAGGTCTTTTTTCTCCACCACGTTGCTCTACAGAACGACTCAATTGAGAAAGAGCGATCACAGGAACATTTAGTTCTTTCGCAATTTCTTTAATTGATCGAGAGATGCTAGAGATTTCTTGCTCCCTATTACCCGGACCTTTTCCAGTTCCAGCGGTCATCAGTTGTAAATAATCAATAATGATCAATTGGATATCGTGTTGCATTTTCAATCGACGACATTTAGCTCGTAAATCAAAAATATTAATACCAGGTGTATCGTCTATAAACAAAGGTGCCGTTGCTAATTTAGAGATTCTAGAATGCAATTGTTGAAATTCATCCTCACGTAAATCTCCTTTTCTTAATTTGCTGGCGTCTAATCGTGCTTCGCTAGAAATCAAACGCTTAACCAATTGCACAGCGGACATCTCCAAAGAGAAAAATGCAACTCCCATACCGTGGTCAACAGCCGTATTGCGCGCCATGGAAAGTACAAAAGCGGTTTTTCCCATCGCAGGTCTTGCGGCAATTACAATCATATCAGATCGTTGCCAACCAGCTGTCACTTTATCTAAATCAAAAAATCCAGTGGGAATGCCTGAGATTCCATCTGTATTTTGAGACGCTTTTTCAATTTCTTCAATTGCTCTTCGAACAACATTTTGCATGGTATCTGTACTTCTGCCCATGTTGTTTTCAGCAATTTTAAAAAGATCTCCTTCTGCTTTCCCTAACACATTAAAAACGTCCGTTGTTTCATCATATGCATCACGAATTACTTCATTACTCATTTTTATTAATTCTCGTTTAATATGCTTCTCAGCAATTATCCGTGCATGAAATTCAACGTGTGCTGAAGAACCAATTCGACTAGTCAAAAGTGAAATATAAGCCGAACCACCAGCTGCCTCTAATTCACCATTCTGCCGTAATTTATTACTGACCGTCAGAAGGTCAATAGGGCTAGAACTTGCAAATAATTCTCGAATTACATTGTAAATATATTGGTGTTTAGGATCGTAAAAACTGGCAGGAGTTAACTTGTCGATAACATCTGTTACGGCATTTTTCTCGATCATCATCGCGCCAAGCACTGCTTGTTCAATATCTACAGCTTGAGGCGGAACTTTCCCCAATTCATTTGCTAATACATTTGCATTCTTAACGCGTAAGGCAGGTTTTCGAGTGTTTTCAGGTTTATTCTCCATGTAGCAAATATAAGTAATCGTTTATTCGTTTTTCGTCCAAGTTTGAAAAATATTTAAAAAAGATGTGAAGAATAGTTTTCAACATTTGTTAATTGGGGAAGAAGACATTAGATCGCTATCGCTTTTAGACTGACGAACTTTGTGACTTGCATTAAATTGAAAGTCTTTTAGTATTGAATCTTTTCGTCTTGAATCATTTTTTAACATTTGTTAATTGGGGAAGTAGACATTATTTCGCTTTGCTTTTAGACTGATGAACTTTGTGTCTAGCATTCAGTTCAAAATCATTCATCTTTTAGTCTAAAACAGTTGATAAGTCTAATGGCTATCGTTTAAAAATCTACTATCTATGTTATATCTTTACCACATGGAACGTGAAGTAATACAAACAGAGGATGGATCTAAGACAATTAGAATCATTGATTTAAATGAAAACTATCATTCGATTCATGGTGCTTTACAAGAAGCAAATCATGTTTTTATGAAATATGGTCTGTTGGAATTTCAAAATAAAGAGGAACTTTCGATTTTTGAAATGGGTTTTGGTACTGGGTTAAATGCTTATTTAACAGCTGTTAAAGCATCTGAACTTAAAATAAAAGTTGACTATCATGGATTGGAAGCTTACCCTGTTTCCAATGAGGAGCTTATTGCATTAGATTATGGAGGGTTAATAGGGGAAGAAAATAGATTTATTTATAATCAGTTACACTCATGTCATTGGGATGAATCGGTGGAAATTATGGATGGATTTACCTTGCACAAGATTCATCAAGAAATTCAAAAAAATAATTTTCCTGTCTCATTTTATGACCTTGTTTTTTACGATGCTTTTGGTCCTCAAGTGCAAGAGGAAATGTGGTCTGTAGAAATATTCGAAAAGATTTTTAACTCTTTGAAAACAGGCGGATTTCTCGTTACCTATTGTGCAAAAGGTCAAGTGAAAAGAAATTTAAAAGCGGTTGGTTTTACGATTGAAGCGTTGCCAGGACCTCCAGGTAAAAGAGAAATGACGCGCGCTTGGAAAAAATAGTATTATAAAATCTCACATTTCATCAATCCATCTCGATCAATCTCCGTAAGTTTCACTGTTTGAAAGGTATTGGCTAATTTTGTATCGAAAACTGTTTTTACTTTGATGTAATTTTCAGTAAATCCATTCATCATGCCATTTTCTTCTTCATTTTCAAAAAGAACAATTCTTGTTGTACCCACATTTTGTTCATAGAAAGCACGTTTCTTTTTATCTGAAAGAATGTGAAGCATTTTACTACGTTCTCGTCTAACATCCATTGGAACAACATCGCCTAATTTTGCAGCTCCTGTATTTACTCGCTCAGAATACGTAAAGACATGTAAATAGGAAATATCGATATCTTTAATGAAGTCCACTGTTTCCATGAATTCTTCATCCGTTTCTCCCGGAAAACCAATAATGACATCCACGCCAATGCAACAATCTGATCGAAGGGATTTTATGTGCTTTACTCTTTCTGCATACAATTCTTTCAGATATTTTCTGCGCATTGTCTGCAATACACGGTTGCTACCGGACTGAAGTGGGATATGAAAATGCGGCACAAAGTGCTTGGATTCAGCTAATGTGAATTGAATAATTTCATCGGTTAGTAAATTGGGTTCAATCGATGAAATTCTATATCTGTCAATTCCTTCCACTTTATCTAATTCCTTGACTAAGCCAAAAAAGTTTTCATCGGAACCTTGACCAAAATCTCCAATATTTACGCCTGTTATTACGACTTCTTTTATGTCTAATTCAGCAATCTTTTTTACTTCCAGGATAGTTGCTGCGATACTTGTATTTCGGCTTTTTCCTCTTGCTAGTGGAATGGTGCAAAAAGTGCAAAAATAATCACAGCCATCTTGAACTTTTAAAAAAGAACGCGTTCTGTCGCCATAAGAGAAAGCAGGAACAAATTCTTTTGTGTTTTTAATGTTGTCAAAATTAACCGTAGCGACTTCATTTTTTTTATCAATATTTTCAAGATGTTCTAAAATGTTGAATTTTTCATTCGCTCCTAGAACCAAGTCAACTCCAGGAATTTCACCAATCTCAGTCGGCTTAAGTTGAGCAAAGCATCCGATTACAATGATAAAAGCCTCAGGATTTATCTTCAATGCTTTTTTTACTAATTGTTTGAATTTTTTATCGGCATTTTCTGTCACCGAACAGGTGTTGATCACATAAATATCTGGTTTATCTTCAAATTCTACTTTGGCAAAACCAGCATCTTCAAACAATCTAGAAATCGTTGAAGTTTCAGAAAAATTTAATTTACATCCTAAGGTGTAAAAAGCTACTTTTTTATATTGAATCATAATGTGCCGCAAAGTTAATCAAATTCAAAATAATAACCGTAGTTCGATTAATATTTTGCGATCAGATGTGAATTAAAAATCAGATTTTATAGTAAAAATGTGCATGAAAATAATTGATTTGTAGGAGAGGCTAATAAAATTTGAGTACATTTAATTAAAATTAAAGAATGAACAAAAGCATCTTATTTCTTTGGGCAGTAGTCTTTGCTTTGAACTGTCAAGGGCAATTTTCTAATGTACTTATCAGTAATACAAATAATCCCGAAGAGGTGACGATTTGTATCAATCCAAAAAACACGAATCAAGTTGTTGGTGCTGCAAATCTAGACAATGTGTTTCATTCGAATGATGGAGGTTTAACGTGGTCCTTCGAATCGTTGGCGGATCCCGTTAATGGGATTTGGGGAGATCCAATTGTGTTTACAGATACTTCTGGTAATTTCTTTTACTCACATCTTGCTAATCCTCCTGCAGATGGCAGTTGGTTGGATAGAATTGTTTTTACAAAATCTATCGATGGAGGTATTTCTTGGTGGCCATCTGGAACATCAACAGGTAAAAATGGAACAAAAGTGCAAGATAAGGAAGGTATAATTGTCAACCAAGCGACCAATGAAATTTATGTCACTTGGACGCAGTTTGATGAATACGGAACGTCAAACCCAGCGGATAGCTCTATTATTTTATTTTCAAAATCGATTGATGTAGGTGTAACTTGGAGCGCTCCAATGAGAATTAGTAAGCATGCTGGCAACTGTGTCGATGGAGATTCTTCGGTGGAAGGAGCTATTCCGACGATTGGACCAAATGGAGAGATTTATGTGGTTTGGGCAGGGCCTAATGGATTGGTTTTTAATAAAAGTTTAGATGATGGAAATACGTGGTTGGCTGAAGAAAGGCACATCATTGATATTCCAGGAGGTTGGAATTATAATATTGGAGGTTTAGAACGTTGCAATGGTTTGCCACAAGTGGTAACGGATTTAAGTGGAGGACCAAATACAGGGACGATTTATATTAATTGGACTGATCAGCGAAATGGCTCAGATGATACGGATGTTTGGTTAATAAAATCCTCTGATGGAGGAACAACTTGGAGTCCATTAGTAAGAGTGAATAATGATGTCGCCGGAAAGCAACAATTTTTAACTTGGATGACAGTTGATCAAGTCACTGGAAATTTATATTTTGTATTCTATGATCGGAGAAATTTTAATGCGACAAGTGATTCCACTGATGTGTATTTAGCAAAATCGGTGGATGGAGGGATAACATCTACAAATGTTAAAATCAATGAGTATAGTTTTATCCCGGATCCATCGGTTTTCTTTGGAGATTATATAAGTATTTCCGCTGTAAATGATATGGTACGACCGATTTGGATGGCATTCGACATTTCTGGCTTAAGTGTTTGGACTGCAATTATAGACGGAACAACTGTTGGAATACATGAAATGAATAATACTGCTTTTTCGCCCGTTGGATTGTCGCAAAATTCTCCCAATCCTTTTAATCAATCCACATGGATCAAATTTGAATTGAATGTTGATGCCAAGATTGATCTTGTAGTGAATGATGTGTTAGGAAATGAGGTAGCCGTTTTATACAAAAATGAGCAATTCAAGCAAGGAAGTTATGATTATATTTTTAATGCAAATTCATATCATTTATCGCCAGGAATTTATTATTACAGTTTGAAATGTAGTGAATATACGCTCACGAAAAAAATGAGTATTTATTAATTTAACTCATTGTTAATTAGTTTTTTATATTTATTAATCTAAAGTTAATTTATGAGAATAAACATGCATTTATTTCTTGCATAGTCTGGATGGCTAATTCCTTTGGTAACAGTCAGAAATAATAGGAAAAAAATAACTATATTTACGCCCCGCATATTTGGGTATATTAAATGGAAAAACAAATTATTATCAAATACAGTGAATTTTCTTCCTGGAAAGAATTATCTGAAAAAGAAGTGAAAATGGTTGATCTTGCGTATTCAATTTGTGAAAAAGCGTATGCTCCATATAGTAAGTTTCAAGTTGGAGCTAGTTTATTACTTTCTAATGGCGAAATTGTATCAGGAAATAATCAGGAGAATATCGCTTATCCATCTGGACTTTGTGCTGAGCGAGTTGCTTTGTTTTATGCAGGAGCTAACTTTCCAAACCATTCAATTCAAACGATTGTTGTTGTTGCAAAAGGAGATTTACTTCCAATTGACAAAATTCTTTCCCCTTGTGGTAGTTGCAGACAAGTAATGCTTGAATCTGAAGCACGCCAAAACAATGTGCCCATTCGAGTAATTTTAGTGAGTCAAAATGAAAGAACCATCGTTTTTGATTCGGTATATGATTTATTACCATTAGCATTTGGAGAATAAGTGGTTCAATAAATAGATCTTATTTTTACGCTATATTAGTTATTTACTGAAAAGTAATTTGATTATTATTGTTTGTTATTTTGCTTTCTGAGTTGTTTAATAAATAAAAAATAATAAATTTGATTATAATTTGGTTTAAAGTACCGTTTTTATATACTATTTGATTAATTCTTAGTTGTACTATTTGCTTTTTGATTAATCTTATGCAAAGACTTCATGAGAGAATATTTTTTTACGTAAAATTATCGACTCAATTTATTATATTTGTCTTTTTGATATTAATACTCAATAAATATGGCTATAAAAGCTCCAAAATCCCCAGAGAAAAACACGAAGAAATCAGTTTTAGCTGGTTCAAAAAAGTTTTCAAAGGAAACGTACATAAAATGGTATAAAGACATGTTACTCATTCGTAAATTTGAAGAGAAAACAGGGCAATTATATATTCAACAAAAATTTGGTGGATTTTGTCATTTATACATCGGTCAAGAAGCGGTTGTTGCAGGAACAGCAAGTGCATGTAGACCAGGTGATAAGCATATGACTGCATACCGAGATCATGGTCATGCTTTGGCGCTTGGTTCAGACCCACGAGTATTAATGGCTGAGTTATATGGTCGTACTACAGGATGTTCAAAAGGAAAAGGAGGGTCTATGCATTTCTTTGACAAGGATAAGAATTTCATGGGTGGTCACGGTATTGTAGGTGCTCAAATTGCTATGGGTGCAGGTGTTGCATTTGCTGAACAATATAATGGAACGGACAATGTTGCTTTTGTATCGATGGGAGATGGAGCTACGCGTCAAGGTGCTTTGCATGAAACATTTAACATGGCCATGTTGTGGAAGCTACCTGTTATTTTTATCATTGAAAACAATGGGTATGCGATGGGTACATCCATTGAACGTACTTCTACGGTGCGTGATTTATCTAAAATTGGAGCATCTTATGAAATGCCTTCATTTTCTGTCAATGGTATGTCGCCTGAGGCAGTTCATGAGGCGATCGAAGAAGCTGCAGATAGAGCAAGAAGAGGAGACGGTCCAACGTTATTAGATATTAGAACGTATAGATACAAAGGTCATTCTATGTCTGATCCGATGAAATATAGAACAAAAGAAGAATTGTCAGATTGGATGGCAGTTGATCCAATTGATCATTGTTTGCATATTATTGAGGAGAATAAATGGTTGAAAAAGTCAGAAATTGAAGATATTTCAAATTGGGTAAAAAAGGAAGTGGAAGAAGCAATTGAATTTGCAGAAAATTCACCTTATCCAGATGGTTCAGAATTGTATGAGGATGTATACAAAGAACCAAATTACCCATATATCAAAGAATATTAATTAGCAATTAGAAAAGAAAATATGGCGGATATAGTTTATATGCCTCAATTAAGCGACACAATGGTGGAAGGTGTTGTCGCTGGTTGGTTCAAGAAAGTCGGTGATAAAGTAGCTTCAGGAGAAATTTTAGCTGAAATTGAAACTGACAAAGCAACAATGGAATTTGAATCATTTTATGATGGTGTACTTTTATACATTGGAGTAGGCGAAGGAAAAGCAGTTCCTGTAAATACCTTGTTAGCAATAATTGGTGAGGCAGGTGAAGATATAACTTCAATTGTAGAAAATGCATCTGCACCTGTTGCAAAAGAAGAAGTGAAAGTTGATGCGCCTCCAGCTCCAGTTGCAGCTCCAGTTGCAGTTGTTGAAACGATTAAAGCAGAACCAAAGCCCGCAGTTGTGGCAGCGGTGCCAACATCGAATGCAGAAGGACGATTATTTGTTTCTCCATTAGCTCGTAAATTAGCAGAAGAAAGAGGCATTGATATTTCTCAAATTGCAGGAACAGGTGAAGGCGGACGAATCGTAAAAAGCGATATAGATCACTTTAAACCTTATACACCTGCACAAAGAATCGGTTTTCCGCAATCAGCGCCAGGCGTTGAAGCATATACAGAGGAAACCGTTTCTCAAATGCGAAAAACAATTGCTAGAAGATTAGCAGAAAGTAAATTTACAGCGCCACATTTTTATCTAACAATGGATATTGATATGGATAACGCTATTTCAACAAGAAATCAATTGAATTCGGTGGGTGGAGCAAAAGTTTCCTTCAACGATATGGTTGTAAAAGCAGTGGCATTATCTTTGAAACAACATCCTGTGATCAATAGTTCTTGGTTGGGTGATGTGATAAGAAGAAATCAACATGTGCATATTGGTGTTGCAGTGGCCGTAGACGAAGGTTTGTTGGTTCCTGTGGTTCGTTTTGCTGATACAAAAGGATTGAATCAAATTGGTGCTGAAGTGAAAGAATTTGCTCAAAAAGCGAAAGATAAAAAATTACAACCTTCCGATTGGGAAGGAAATACATTTACAATTTCTAATCTAGGAATGTTTGGTATTCAGTCATTTACTGCCATTGTAAACACACCAGATAGTTGTATTTTGGCTGTCGGAGGAATAAAGGCGATACCAGTAGTAAAAAATGGACAAGTTGTTCCAGGAAATGTAATGAATGTTACTTTATCATGTGATCATCGTGTTGTTGATGGTGCGTCAGGCGCAGCATTTTTGAATACGTTCAAAGCATATTTAGAAAATCCAGTTACAATGTTGTTGCAATAAATTGAAATATTTTCAAAAAAATGTCTGGGATTTCTTCCAGACATTTTTTTTGCTTTAAAATATTGGTTGTGAAATTATACGTTTGTTTTAATATCACCAATTAAAACACAATTCTACCTGTCTTTCGCTTCCAATTTAATATATTTCGATAGTAGCTCAGAGAACTTTTTTGAACTTTGGTAATTCATCGTATTGGTGGAAATGAAATTACTTTTCGAAGCTGAGACTGCCATTGTATCAAAAACTAAATACTCTATCGCATGAGCTGTTGCTATTTTTCGCGTTCTTTCAAGGATTGCTTTTCTATTGGATTGATATTTTAGCAATTTTGTATACAGCGGAGATTCATAAAAAATAAGGTGTATTTTATTTTTTTTAGCGAGCTGAATCAATAGACGTAAATACTTTTCCTTTCTTCCGCTCCAGGTAAAGTCTTGATTTCGAATGTAGCTTTCATTGAAACCACTATTTATTATAGTTCCTGTATTGAAATGGGGGTTAAATCCATCGGTGAGATAGGGGATATGCCTGTTTTCAAAATAGTGTTTAGCTCCTTGAAGTGCATTAAAAGTAAATTGATTGTTGTAATACGCATATTTCATAAATGGAATTTTTGTCCATCGATAATACGCAGGATTTTGTGTTTTCAGAACCTCTGAAACAATTGAATCTTCTGAAAAAGTAGAAAAACGATAGCTACTAAAGGAATTATATTGATCATCAAAAGTTTCTGGACTTACATATAGTAGAGCAATTTGGGGCGCTTTATTATTTTTTAAATACAGATATAAACTCAAGTAATTCTCCGCAAAATCGGCATTATGTTCTGCTAAATTATACGTTTTTAAGTTCGTTTTCTCTTTTAAGATTTTTGGTGAAATAGTCGTGTAGGGAACACAATTTCCGAGTATTAAAACTTCTGCATTTATTTTTTCACTGGTGACATACGACACTTTGATATTCTTATTGTGTGCCAAAAGAAAACTATATGTTTTTTCGAGTACAACTAGAATTAGAAGTAACAATAAACTTAAAAAGAATAGTTTATAAATTTTTCTCATTAGAATTGATTATAAATAAATTGCTCTTGACTAGTGAAAACTCCAAAGAGAAGCAGCAGTAGGACAAAAAATAGTAGGGATGTAAATTTAAGTTTTTCAGATATACTTGTTCGATCGATTTGTTTTTCAAAAAATAGAAATCCCCCCCCTAAAATCAGGGAAATAAATAGATTAAAAAATGATTCTTGATCACCTGTTGTAGCTAGTTTAGAGAATAAGTCTAAGGACCAATTTCTAGGAATAAAATGGGTGTAATTGAAAATTGATGTAATCATTTGCCATGCCTTCTCAAGCGTTGTTGCTCTAAAAAAAACAAAGCTTAAACTCACCAAATTGAAAGTGATAAAAACACTGATAAATCCATAGATTTTAGGATGAAAAAAAGTAGCTATTTTTTCTCGTGTAGATTTAGTGAAAATTTCAATACACATATATACTGCATGACTAAGCGCATAAATTACAAAGGTGAATCCTATTCCATGCCAGATACCTGATAATAGAAAAGTGATAATAAGAGCAATGGCAACGCCAAATTTCTTGTATTTTCTGTAGTGAAAAGAAACCGGGTAAAAAACATAATTCGTGATCCAAGAAGTTAATGAAATGTGCCATTTACGCCAGAACTCTGAAATCGATTTTGCGCGCAATGGGAGGTTAAAATTCTCTTTTAAATCAAAGCCTAACATTTTTGCAGATCCAAGAGCAATGTCAGAATAGCCAGAGAAATCAAAATATAGTTGCAGGGTGAATAAGTAGGTGGTGATTAGAGTGGTAAGACCGGTAGTTGAATCACTTAGATCAAAGTTGTAGTGAACATAAGCAGCGAGTCTATCAGCAATTACGACCTTTTTTACCACTCCTAAAAGAATCCGATTAAAGCCGCTAATTATCTGGGTATAAAGAGTTTTTGAACGGCTAATTTGAGGTATAAAATCTTGCGGAAGCGTGATTGGTCCCATAATAAATTTTGGAAAAAAGGAAGAATATAGTGTGTAATCTACAAAGCTGGGTATTTCTTTTAGTCGCTTTGAATAGATTTCAAGTAAATAAGAAATATTTTGTAAGGTGTAGAATGAAATTCCAAGTAGAAAGATAATTGTTTCAGGTTTGAAATTACCTCCTTCAGTTGTTTCAAAATATTTAAAGTAAAATAGGAAGGATAGATTGAAGAAAATCCCTATTCGGAGCAGTAATTTCCTGTAAAATAGGTCAAGCGTAGTGGATATTTTGCGTGCTAAAAAATACGTCAATGAAATGGCTGTAATCAAAAGTAGGAGGGACTCCACATTTTTAAAGCAAATAAACGTAAAACTGACAAAAATTAAGAAATATTTTCGTTGGTTTTGTTTTAAAAAAAAATGAATAGCAGTGACAACTCCGAGGAAAATAAAAAATAATATAGAGTTAAAAGGCATGTTTAGCTATGAGTTAATTTTGCTAGAAAGACATTCAATCAAATGACCTACATTTTTAAATTGCAGAACTTCATCCAATGAAAAATGAACGTTAAAATGGTTTTCAATTTCAGAAATCAATTCTAAATGCGTCAGAGAGTCCCAATAATCAATATCATCAGTGGTTGTTTCTTTTGTCAATTCAATGAATTGATTTCTAAAAAACAGTCTAAAAATAGTTTGTAACTGAACTAATGTTGTTTCTCTCTGCATTGTAAAAGTAAATTTACATTTTAAATTAGTTTTTTTGCTTATAAATTCATTTAACTATTTAAAATAAAAATCCTTGTTGTTTTAAATTTTTTCTAGCCAACGAGATAGAAAACAGTCATAAATCGAATAATAACTTCCTTTTTCTTCTTGCTCTTCATAAATCATTTCTTTTTGAAGTAAGGAAGCGAACGTTCTTTGAATACTTGATGTGGTTCCTAACGAGTGATTTTGTATGAATTTTTTTTCAAGAATGTGATAAACTTTGCCTTCCTTAGCAATTGCTTTTAAAATGTTCCATTGGCCCGCTGTCAGTAAATTTCTATATTGATAGAAAATAACTTCTTGTTCTACCAAAATCTGGTTACATGCTTTTTGAACATCACTTATTGTTATTAATTTTATTCCAAGACTAAATACGCGATTACATACAACTTGGGTATAATAGGTATGTCTTTTGGACCAAGTTAAAATAAATTGGATAGATTCTGCTGAAATAGTTTTTTTGTTCGATTCAAAATGTTGCTGAATATAGTCACTGTATTTTTCAGTAGGAATGAAACCTAATTGAATTGCTTGAGTGCTTGCAAAAAATGGACGTTTACTATTGTTGAAAATATCCATCAGTAAATGCTTACTACTTCCGCTAAAAATAAATTGAATATTGGTTAATGGTTGGATGATGGTTCGTAAAATGGCTTCCGTATTTTTTTCAGGATATTCATTGATTTGTTGAAATTCATCGAATGCTATAACAATATTGATGTTTTGATTTTCTAAAAAGGAAAATAAACTTTGCAAAGAATGATTCATTTGACTTTCTAGTGTGAAGTCAAATGAAATTTGTGGTTCACCACTCAAGCCATCAAATTGTATCACAGGGCGCAATCCTTTCATGACTTGCATTAATTTTTTACCTGCAGATTGTTTTTCTGGAAAATTCTTTACAAAAGAAGTGGCTACTTTTTCAATTAAGTCATTTAAGTTTTGGGTTGCATATAAATCTATATAGATACAAATAGAGGGTCTTTTTTCTTGAATTTTATTAAAAACATGGTGAATTAATCCTGTTTTACCGATTCTTCTAATAGATAAAAGTGTGGTATTTATACCATTTTCTAGGTTTTTAATGATGTGTTCTGTTTCTTCTTCTCTATCGCAAAAGTAATTATAACCTTGGTAACCGCTTATTAAGAATGGATTTTTCATACAACAAAAATACAATAAAAATCATTACGCAAAATGCGTTACGCAAAATGCGTAATTAAATTAATGTTTTTTATCGGGTAATTAGTCTCCTAAATAATGAATTACACCGATTTTTTTTAAGTTATTCTGTAGTCCAATTTACAGTGAATCACCCATTATTCAAAAGCAATTCCTGTAGTTTCTTTTCATCAACTTTACTGTTATAATTGAATGGGATTTCATGTAAAATAATAGTCGATGTTGGTAACATGTATTCTGGGAGAGACTTTGCTAATGCTTCTTTGAAATCTATTTTTCTCTCATTTTTCTCTACAAAAAGCACCAACTGATTGACATTTTTTTTATCTGAAAAACAACCAACATAAAAAACATCGTTTGTCAATCTTCGGATATGTTCTTCAATTTCATTCAACTCAACTCTATGTCCATTGATTTTCACTTGTCGATCTATTCTCCCATGAAATAATAAGTTACCTTTTGAGTTGATACTTGCTAAATCACCTGTTTTATAAAAACGTTTTACGTTTCCAGATTTACTTTGTAATTCAACAAAGCGTTCTTCATTCGAGTGATTCAAATAGGAGGTAACTATTTGCTTTCCAGATAAACAAAGTTCTCCAACTTCTTTTTTTTCAATAGGTTGATTATTGTTAGAAATAAGAATGTATTCGATATTCTGAAATGGCTTCCCAATTGGTACAATATCGTTATTACTTTCTTGCAAAGAATCACTTTCGTTCCACGTATAACTTGTGCACATTATGGTCGCTTCCGTTGGTCCGTAAAAGTTTATTATTTCTGCATTTTTTATTTTTTTTGCCCATTTCGAAACAATAGAATGGTTCAATTTATCGCCAATAAAAAAACTATACTTCATGTGAGGAAAATCTATTTCATCGATGTATTTTTCAATGTATTGTAAAACAGTGGGCACGAGTGTTGAAACGGTTATCTGGTGTTCTTTTAAAATCTGTATTATTTCTAAAAATCGTATACCTTTTTGCGGTGTCACATAGCAGCAAGCTCCAATATGTAAAGGCATGAAAAAGGAGAAAATAGAGACATCAAACGTCAGTTCAAATACTTGAATAAAGCGATCATTTGGTGTAAAAGCGAAGCGAGGATTATTCAAATAGAAAGAAAAGAAATTCCACACATTTTCGGTGCTTACGGGTACACCTTTTGGCTTTCCAGTGGTTCCTGAAGTGAATAATATATAAGCAAGTTCTAGATCTACTTTTCGTTCAAAGTGATCTTTTTTGACAGTCTTGTTAGAACCGGAAAGATCATTTTTTGAGGAGAAAAAAGTAATATTTTTACATTCATTTTTAAAAGTGTTTTCTTCACAATTGACGATACTTGACAGGTCTGCTGCTTCTATAATTGCTTGGTTTCTGGTAATCGGAAAATTTGAGTTTAAGGGGACAAATGCAGCGCCGTAAAGAGAAATGGCTAAAATGGATGCGTACGTCTCGATATCATCCGTACAATAGACTCCAATTCGTTGAAATAACTGATCATGATTGGCTATTTGAGAATAAATGGAATACACTTTTTGTAAAAGTTCAGCGTAGGTATAGTGCCGTTTATTTATAAAAATCGCCTTATTCTCAGGGTATAAGTAGCAATTATTTAAAAACAAGTTGGCAATCGGTACCTTTTGAAAATCCATTTTTTCTATTTTCTGAATTCGTGTTACGGACAAAGTTAATAAATTATCAGGGAGAATGATCATTCGTGTTGATGTCAATGTTTGAACGTTTGAGCATTTGCTTTTGACTAGAATGATCCTAAGCAAGGGAACGATTTACAATCTATACTACTTATTTACAAATAGTTGCATTTTTCAGAGTAAAGAAGACAAAATTGTCTTATTTACTCTATTTAATCTATAGTATTTATAGATTTGTTGACATTTACTTGATTACTACTATTATAATCCTTTATTTTGTAATGGAATTCACTATAGAATTTTTTAAAGTAAAAAGCATGAATGTTTTAACACAGCCTTGGCCTTGGTATATTTCTGGACCTCTCATTGGTCTTATGATTCCTGTTTTATTGATAATTGGCAATAAAATGTTTGGAATTTCATCTTCACTGAAACACATTTGTGCTTCTTGTTTTCCTGCTAATATAAAATTTTTTGACTACGATTGGAAAGCGGAGTCATGGAATTTATTATTTGCTTTTGGGATTATTTTAGGAGGTTTAGTGGCTGGTTATTTCCTTCAAGATCCCAATGCTATTCAGATTTCAAAAAACACGACTGCAGATTTGAATGCTTTAGGAATAAATGACCATACAGGATTTGCTCCGAAGGAAATCTTTACTATAGAAGCTCTGTTGACCTTAAAGGGATTTATACTAATGGTTTTTGGTGGATTTTTTGTAGGTTTTGGTGTTCGCTATGCAAATGGTTGCACTTCTGGTCATTCGATAAGTGGTTTATCCAATCTACAGTTTTCATCGCTCGTAGCTACTATCTTTTTCTTTATCGGAGGTTTGGTAATGACTTGGTTGATTTTTCCTTTACTAATGAAACTTTAAATTTTACACAATGAAAATAATAAAATATTTACTACTTGGATTTGTATTTGGTGTGATTCTAATAAAAGCAGAAGTTGTTTCTTGGTTTAGAATTCAAGAGATGTTTCGATTTCAATCCTTTCACATGTATGGAGTTATTTTTTCTGCGATAGCTGTAGGAATAATTTCTATTCAGATAATTAAAAAATTCAAAGTGAAAACGATTACAGGAAAAGACATTAAGATTGGAAAAAAAGAATTGAATAAGGGAACCGTAATCGGTGGTTTTATTTTTGGTTTAGGTTGGGCAATGACAGGCGCTTGTCCAGGTCCAATGTATGCTCTGTTTGGTAGTGGTTTACTCGTTTTTGGTGTCGTATTATTAAGTGCGCTTATCGGTACTTGGACGTATGGAAAATTTAAAGAAAAGTTACCGCATTAACGAATTTTTATTTTAAGAGTTGATATATGAGCATCTTTCACTTCAAAAGCTACATCTTTAAAAGCGGGTGGACCAAATGTTCCATATTTATTATTTGAAAATCCGTATAATTCAATCGGATAGCCTACCATACTTGTACTTAATTTAGCGTTTTTATCGCTATCTTGAAAAACAGCAATTGCATAAGTACCTTCGGTTATTTTTGAGAATTTTACGATCATCTTTGCTGACGTGATGGCAACTGTTGTACCGTAACTAGATTGATCAGCCTTTGGAAATCCACTTTGTTTAAATACTCCTATGACAAGATTTCCTTTTTTAGAAAAATCGATACCACTTACTTCGACTACTAAATCTCCAGTTTTTACCGTTCGAAATGAAAAAAGGATCCATAAACTTAAAAATAATAGTATTTTTTTCATTTTTTAAATAACTTAATTAATTCATTTGCAGCAAGCTTACCACTAATTAAAGCAGGAGGTACACCTGGTCCTGGAACCGTAAGTTGTCCCGCATAAATTAGATTTTTTAATTTTTTATTATTCAGTTTAGGCTTTAAAATAGCCGTTTGACGCAAGGTATTTGCTAATCCGTAGGCATTGCCTTTATAACTATGATAATCTGCTTTGAAATCATTGATGCAATATGATTTTTTATAAATAATATGCTCCTTGATAGGTTCTTCAACTTGCTTTTCTAAGCGGTCGATAATGATGTTGAAATATTTTTCACGAATCTCCTCATTATCTTCCAATCCTGCGGCAATTGGTATTAAAATAAAAATATTTTCACAATTTTCAGGAGCGACAGAAGGATCTGTTTTGGATGGAGCGCAGACATAAAAAAGAGGTTTCTCAGGCCACTTTGGATCAAAATAAATTTGCTCGGTATGTTTTTCTAGGCTTTCATCAAAAAAGAGTGTGTGATGCTCTATGCTGTGTATTTTTTTATCAAAACCTAAGAAAAATATGAGAGAAGAAGGTGCTAAGGTTCTTGTAGACCAATAGTCATCCGTATAATTTCGAAATGAATGAGGAAGTAAAGTTTCCATATGTTTATAATCTCCAGAGGCGATTACTGCGTCAAATTCGTATGTTTCACCGTTAATTACTAATCCAGAAACGTTATTATCAGTAATTAGAACGTTAGAAACTTCATGGTTCGTATGTATTTTAACACCAAGTTCTACTGCCAATTCTTCCATCGCTTCAATGATTCTATACATTCCTTTTTCAGGATACCAAGTTCCTAAAAGGAGTCCAGCATAATTCATTAAACTATAAAGTGCTGGCGTGTTTTCTGGCGCTGAACCAAGAAATAAGACCGGGAAATCCATCAAATTTGTTAATCGTTCATCTTTAAAATATTTACGCACAAATTTTTTAAAGTTTGAAAATAAATGTAATTTAAAAACACCTTTTATGACTTCCCATTCAAAGAATTCAAATATTGACTTCCCGGGTTTTAGAATTAAATTAGTCATGCTCGAGTCATATTTGTATTTAGCATCGAGCATAAAAGCTTGAAATCGCTCACCTGCACCTTTTTCTATGTTTTCAAAAAATGCAATTAGATCTTTTTCTTCGGATGGGATGTCCAATTTTTCAAATTCTTTAAAAACTATGGAAAAAGAGGGATTTAATTTTGTTAGCGCGTAGTAATTTTCTCTTTCCTTTTTAAAATCATTGAAATATGCATCAAATACTTGGGGCATCCAATACCAACTTGGACCCATTTCAAAGGTAAATCCTTCCGCTGAAAATTTTCTATTTCTTCCCCCAACCGTTGAGTTTTTTTCAAATATGGTAACGTCAAAACCTTCTTTTGCAAGATAAGTAGCTGAAGATAGTCCTGAAAATCCACCTCCTATGATTGCTATTTTTTTAGTCATTTTTTATACTATTAACAAGGTCTTTGATACTATCTATCGATGATACAATTGACTGATTAGGAATTGAATCGAATATTTCTTGGTCTGGAAAATAACCCGCCCAGTAAAAGTATGTTTCCCCGCAATTATCACTTAAATTTTTGAATATGTTAGTAAGTTCTTTTATACCATACGAATAGAAAATAAAGCCAAAAGCGTGTTTAATTTTAAATTCATTGATATATTCTATAAGATTACTCATTGGAACTTGCTGTCCAAAATAAATTGTCTTGATCTGAAAACTTTTAAAAATGTAATTAGCCAGAAGAAGTCCAATTTCATGTGTTTCATGTTCAGGCAAAAATAAAACGATTTCTTTTGAATTTTCTTCATTCTCAGGTAATGCATTTATGGATGAAATGATTTTTTGTCGAATAATGTTTGAAATAAAATGTTCCTGAAGGGGAGATAAATCATCTTTGCACCACATGAGTCCAAGTCTATTCAATAAAGGATGCGTGATGAGTGTAAAGAGTTGATACCTATCAAATGCACTTTCTAACTTTGTAAATTCTGCATTCAATGCGTTTTCATCAAATTTTAACCCGGCCATTAATAGATTATTTATGGCCAATTCAATTGCAGAATCTGAAAGAACATTTTTTTTCTCAATTTCCTCAAGCTGAGTATTTAATTCAGTTGCCGTTAGGGTAGCAATCTTGGAAATTTTCATTCCATGCTTGAGAAGTACTGAAGTCGCTAATATCTTTTTTAAATCATCTCCATTGTAAAATCGAATACCGGTTTCCGTTCTAGATGGATGCAATAATTCATAGCGTTGTTCCCATATTCGAATCGTATGAGCTTTTGTTCCTGATAAATTCTCTAACTCTTTTATTGAATATGTTCTCACTTTCTTGCTTTTTTAAGTGTATGGAAATGATTTGTGAAAAAACAAATCAAGAGTAAAAGTAACAGGTTATAAATCGTGTCTTCCCTTGGAATAGATCCGAAGAAAAAAACAGTGTGCCATTCGTAAAAAGATTAATATACAGGTATAAACTCATTTTTGTTTTTCGCTCAGTGCTTTTTTGTAGTAGTAAATAGGTACGAATAGCATGCCGAAACATTTACCATCTTCTTTGTGTATGTTTTTATGATGTATTTTGTGTGCGTATCGAATCGCTTTAAAATAAGGATGATTCGTTCTCGTTAATCGTTTAATACGCTGATGAATTAAAATTTCATGCACCACCACATAGGTAAGGCCATACATTAAAATCCCAAAACCTATAAACGCAGATATTAAGTTGTCATTCATAAAACCCAGCATAATGCATAGCCAGCTTGGAATTGCGAAAATCAAGAAAAAAAAGTCATTTTTTTCAAATGTATTGTTGTGCGGATGATGGTGGTCTTTGTGTAAGAACCAGCCAAAACCATGCATTACATATTTGTGAGTTAGCCAAGAAACCCCTTCCATACCTATGAAAGTTGCTAAAAGTGTTAAAACATAGATCATCTTTTTTCTGTTTAATTTTTGATATTTTAATTTAAAGTAATTGTCAAGATTTCGTATTGTGAAGTTACTATTTTAAATCTTTTCACGTCTTTTAAATACATTTTTTTTATTTCTTAAAGCCTGTTAAATGAGTGTTGAACATATCCTTTAAAAATCAGGCCAAATTTTATTGCATTCGGAATTCTGACCCTCCCTTGTAAGAGATCTTCAGCATCTAATTTCTTTATTTTTTTAAATAAACCTTTGTAAAAAATGAACGCAATGTAAACACCTAATCTTGTTTTAGTAGGTAGTAATTTAATTCCTTCAAAACCAAGATTAAAATCGATTTCAATGTCTTTTTCTATTTCACTTTTTACAGTATTGTTAAAATTAGCGATATCTATTTCAGGAAAATACGTTCTGCCCAATGTGGAGTAGTCATCTTTTAAATCTCTAAGGAAATTTACTTTCTGAAAAGCGCTTCCTAATTTCATCGCAAAGGGTTTTAGTTGCGCATATTTTTCTTGATCTCCTTGAAGAAATACAATTAAACACATTAATCCAACCACTTCTGCGCTGCCTAAAATATATCGATCGTATGTTTCTTTGTCGTAGTCTAGCGGATCCAAATCCATTTCCATGGAAATCAGAAATTGTTCAATTAATTCTGTTGGAATTTTATATGAATTTACTACAAGTTGAAAAGCATGCAGAATAGGGTTGGTGCTAATTTTGTTTTCAATGGAATGGTAGACATCCACTTTTAGTTTTTCTAACATTTCCTTTTGAGGAAATCCATGAAATGAATCTACGATTTCGTCAGCCAATCTAACAAACCCATATATTCCGTAGATAGAATTTCTAATTTCTGAATCTAATAATTTAATTCCTAATGAAAAAGACGTACTATATTTTTGAGTAGTTTGTTTCGAAATTTTTATAGAAAGTTCGTCGTAAATTGTTTTCATTTTTATTTTATTTCAGAATTATCTTTCAAATATAAATCATTTTGTTTAATCTTTTACTTTTTAAGTTAAACAAAATTATTTTTTATTGAAAGATTTATTTTTTAGTACTTCGTTTTTCACATTTATCAATCATAAACGCACGATAATAGTTAAAAGTTGATTAATAGTGTTTAATTTTGACTATAATTTAAGACAGAAAGTTAAGTTAGTAGTGGGAAAATTAATAATACGAAAATGAGCAGAATAATAGTTTTAGGAGCAGGAATGGTAGGGAGTGCAATGGCGATAGATTTATCTAAAAAACACCATGTTACTTTAACCGATTTGAGCATTTCCCGTTTGAATCATGTGAGTGAGAAATGCAAGGCGCTAAGTACTTTGCAAGTAGATGTTTCTGATACTACTAAGTTGCAAGCGATATTAGTTGATTTTGATATGGTTGTGTGCGCTGTGCCTGGCTTTTTAGGTTTTGAAACATTAAAGCAAATTATTCAAGCAGGTAAAAATGTGGTGGATATTTCATTCTTTCCCGAAGATGCGCTTGAACTTGATAAATTAGCCAAAGAAAAAGGTGTGACAGCAATTGTTGATTGCGGAGTAGCGCCAGGAATGGATAATATAATTCTAGGTCAATACAATGAAAAATTAAAACTGACTGATTTTGAATGTTTAGTGGGAGGTTTACCAAAAGTAAAAAAATGGCCATTCTCCTACAAAGCTCCTTTTTCTCCAATTGATGTAATTGAGGAATATACGCGTCCAGCGCGTTATGTTGAAAATGGAAATATGATTGTGCGAGAGCCTTTGACAGATTGCGAATTTGTTGAATTTGATAAAGTGGGGACACTTGAATCGTTTAATTCAGATGGTTTGCGATCGATTATTTTTACGATGCCGCATATCAAAAACATGAAAGAGAAAACACTTCGTTATCCTGGTCATGTTGAATATGTTCGTGTGTTGAAAGAAAGCGGATTTTTCAATACAACTCCAATAAATTTTAATGGAGTAGAAATTTCTCCTCTTGATTTCACCAGTAAAATTCTGTTTAATGAATGGAAATTAGGCGAAACAGAAGAAGAAATGACCGTAATGCGTGTGACTGTAAAAGGGGAGAATGCGCAAGGCGAAACGGAGGAAGTTGTGTACAATTTGCACGATGAATATGATCCAGAAACACAAACTTCTTCCATGGCTAGAACGACAGGTTATTCTGCTACAGCGGTTGTAAACATGTTTTTAGAAGGTTTTTTCACTGAAAAAGGAGTTTTTCCACCTGAACTTATTGGGAAAAATGATGAATGCTTCGAATTTATTCTGAGCTATTTAAGAGAGAGAAAAGTTCATTACGTGAAAACGAGAAAAGTGAATGGCATTCTTCAATAAAATGGTATGAAGAGTTAGAAATAGTAATTTGCAGGTAGAGAATAATTCGGGATTTTGACTTTCGTTGAAACTGCAGTTGCGATCAATTCAGACATTTTCCACTTCAACAAACTTATTATTCTTCAACCGTTTAAAATTCAGACTTCTTTCTCCAAAATTAATTAATAGTCCTGTTTCTAAATTGTATGCTTCTAAATAATTAATGGCTTGAGCAAAATGAACATCTTCCACTTTCGTTGTCGCTTTAAGTTCGACAGATAATATACCATCAACTAAAAAATCCACTCTTCTTGTTCCAATATGATTATTTCTATAATAAATCGGCATTTCAAATTCACGTGAAAAAGGAATATCAGCAAGTGACATTTCAATCTGTAAAGCGCGTTGATAAATCACTTCTTGAAAGCCATTTCCTAAGGCTGAATTTACGCGCATCGCGCAACCGATGACTTTTGATGTCAATTCTGAATGTTTGTAATTTGTGTTGATCATGGATTTAGTGATTAGTGTTTCTAAAGTTAGAAATAAAAAGTCAGAAAAACTAGTATAATCAGCTTATTACCTTTGATTTTTTTTGATTAGAGTGATTAAAATGATGGAATATGATTTGAAAACCCACACCCATTGTTTGTACTTTGATTTTTTTGATTAGAGTGATGAAATATGATTTGAAAACCCACACCCATTGTTAGCACTTTGATTTTTTTGATTAGAGTGATGAAATATGATTTGAAAACCCACACCCATTGTCAGTACTTTGATTTTTTTGATTAAAATGATGAAATATGATTTTTAAACCCCAACTCATCAAAATCAAACAAATCAATAAAATCATACAAAATCACAGTTCAGACATTTTACCCCAACTCATCAAAACCCACACCCATTGTCAGCACGTTGATTTTTTTGATTAGAGTGATGAAATATGATTTTTAAACCCCAACTCATCAAAATCAATCAAATCAATAAAATCATACAAAATCACAGTTCAGACATTTTACCCCAACTCATCAAAACCCACACCCATTGTCAGCACTTTGATTTTTTTGATTAGAGTGATGAAATATGATTTTGAAAACCCACACCCATTGTCAGTACTTTGATTTTTTTGATTAAAATGATGAAATATGATTTTTAAACCCCAACTCATCAAAATCAAACAAATCAATAAAATCATATAAAATCACAGTTCAGACATTTTACCCCAACTCATCAAAACCTCCACCAATTGTCGGCACTTTGATTTTTCAAAGATTATAACTATCACAAAGACGAAAGAATAGTTTATTATTAAAATAATGAAACCTTTAAATGATTGAAATGCTTATATTTGTTAAAAATATAAATTTATGTCAAAGGAAGTTAAGAATAAAATAAAAATAATTTTCACTATTCAATTAATTAGTTTTTTATCATTTGGACAATGTAAGTTTGAAATAAATGAATTCGATAAATTTACTAAAACTACAAATGTTGTTACTAAAATGGAGGTTTTACATAAAGATTTCAATTCAGCAATTTCTTTTAATTTTTGTAAATCTGATAGTAGCGCATTTATTAAGGTTGGTGTTAATTTAACAGGACAAGTCTATTCTATTTACAAAGGGGATAAATTAATGATTATGTGTTCCGATTCTATTATAACTTTGACTTCATCAGAATCTAAGGTAGTATCGGGATTTACTTATATCAAATACTTTATTACTCAAGAGCAACTTCAAATTATTAAAACTATGAATATTACTGATATTAGATTATATTTGATTGATTCCTTCATTGATAAAAAAATTGAATTGAAGAGAGCTGAAAAGATTTTAGAATTAAGTAAGTGTATCTGATTACTAATTAAATATAATAAACGTCCAATTAATAGTTGGGCGTTTTTTTATGCTTTTTAATTTTTATCGGAAAAAATACGGTAAACAAAAAAAGCTACTCAATTAAAAATTAACTGAATAGCTCTCGTAAAAGTGCGCACGACTGGACTCGAACCAGCACACCACTGAAGGCACCAGCCCCTCAAGCTGGCATGTCTACCGTTTCACCACGTGCGCAGTTGTGCAAAGGTAGTTATTTATAGTTTCATTTGCGTCAACGAAACACTTTGAAAATATTTTTATTTTGAATCCCGAAAATCAGTGAATGATGAAAGTGTGAGGAATAGAAAACGCATTAATCGCACACGCGCCCGAGGTGTTTTTTGTTTTTAAATTTCACTTCTAAGGTATCCATTTCCCGCATAATTTCTGAAGAAAGCTTGCTATTTAATAATTTCGTGAGATCGGGTTGGCCGGCATCCACCCAAGCGGTGTACCAAATAGATCCAACGGCAATGATGGCATAGCGTAATCTTCTCTCCACCATGCCGTTCATGCGCTTGTTATACTCTTGACTAAAGTCAAACGAATAAACTTGAGACGTGATGTTTCCTCTGGTTTCATAACTGTATTTTTTGTCGGTTGGAAAATCTGCGGTTACTTCTTTTTCAAGCCTAAAAACGGAATCTAGCGCAATGTGTGAGGCTTTTACTGCTTCCCACGAAAAATCGATAACACTTGGAACATATTGACATTTTCCAATAAAATAGTCATACTTTTCTGCATTCAATTCTACTAAGCGACTTTCCCACAAACCATGAATCCCTTTTTGCCCAGTCAGCTGGCCGTTGTAATTTTCAGTGGTATGCAAAGGAACATGCGCGTCAGCAATATAATGCCCAATTTCGGCTGAATACTTTAAAATAAGGTCAATATTGTTGGTTTCAAATGCTTTTTGTAGTCGATATTTCATGGTTTGAATGTGCCATGGAACAATACCATATGTTTGCAATGTATCTTCTGAAAATTTAAGTACCGCCTCTTTCCAATGCCTTGGAACGACAGTAAATGGGTCAATACTGTCGGAGGTATAATGGTCAATATCAATATAATGACATTGAGCTTCACCATCCATTGCATATCTACGTTTATCAGGATCCACCGCATGATCGGTTAAAAATTCAATGTGTTCTTTGTAAAAAGCAAACATTTCTGGAGGTAAGGTAAAAACCGCAATTCGATTGATACGTTTATGTCCAAAAAAGCCCCATTTCTTATCGTTTCTGCTTTCATAATAACCAAATGAAAAGAGAAAAGGAATCAATATTGAAAGTATGATTTTATAGGTAGGTAATTTCATTTTTTTATAATTTCACCAATTTCCCATCTCTCAAAATCGGAATAACGTCTGTTTGATTGGGTGTTAAACAGTATTTAATATCCTCATTTAAGTTTAAATTTTTCAATCTTCTTCGGTGTGAACTCGATTTTAAATAACCGAAATAATTATCCTTTGCAGAAAGATATAAATATTTTGCAGCAATGGAAGAGTCTTCATCCGACGTGAAATTACCCGTATTGATTAGGAAATCTGAAATTGCTCCAGCACAAATTGTATCTTCTAAATTAAATTTATCTTGCCATCCTGAACAGAGACAAAGAATATTTTTATCTTGAACAGCCAACCATTCACATAGATAATTGAGATTTAAAAAAGAACCAATCACCACAATATCAGCATCTTTACATACGTCAATTGATTTCGTTCCGTTGGTGGTCGATAAAACCACATCTTTGCCTCTAAATTCTTCCTTCATGTAACTGTAAGGCGAATTTCCAAAATCAAAACCTTCAACGATTTGTCCTTTTCTTTCCGCACCTACAAGAAATCCTTTGTTTTTATATTCCCACGCTTCCTCAACGGTAGGAACAGGGATTATCGAATTTATTCCATTGTGAAAAGCTGCGCAAATAGCGGACGTTGCTCTTAATACATCAATCACAACAACGATTTCATATTCTCCTTTGTAATAAGCGTATTCCCCGGGTGTTGAACACACTTCAACGTGTTTTCTTGTTTCGTTCATAGATAATCTTTTTTTTTAACCACAGAGTGCACAGAGTTTTTTTTTGAGGAGTTTCACAGTGTTCTTTTTAAAAACTCTGTGAAACTCTATTTTTTTACTCAGTGTTTTCTGCGGTTAATTTTTATTAATTTTTTTTAAATATTTTGCATCAGCAATAAAAGTGTTTTTTTTATCCACAGAGTTCACAGAGTTTTTTTTTAGGAGTTTCACTGTGTTCTTTTTTTTAAAACTCTGTGAAACTCTATTTTTTAACTCAGTGCCCTCTGTGGTTAATTTTTTTAATTCTTTTTAATTCTTTTTAAATATCTTAGCATCAGCAATAAAAGTCCCAAATGGAACCAAAGAGGCAAAGCCTGCAAATAAAGTTGTTTTAACAGACCATTTTTTTTCTGAAGCGACTAATATAACATAGATGCAATATGCAATAAATAAGAAGCCATGTGCATATCCTACAAATTTATTAGGTTCAGATATACCATATATTTTTTTTAAGGGCATTGTTACAGCAAAAAGAAGCAAGTATGATATTCCTTCAAGTATTGCTAGTATTCTTAATATTCCGAGTTTTGATTTAAAATTCATAATCTTATTATTTACGTTCTATTTCTTTTAAATTCTCCATTTTCTTTTTCACTAAGAATCCTTTGATGTCTTCAAAATGTTCAACAACACGCTTATTTCTAAATTCAAACACCTTTGTCGCTAAACCATCCAAGAAATCTCGATCGTGCGAAACCAGTATTAATGTGCCGTCAAACGCCGCCAATGCATCTTTGATAATATCTTTTGTTTTCATATCTAGATGATTGGTAGGTTCATCTAAAATTAAAAGGTTGACAGGTTCTAACAATAGTTTTATCATTGCTAAGCGCGTTTTTTCTCCACCTGACAGCACTTTCACTTTCTTTGTGCTCGTTTCTCCACCAAACATAAACGCACCAAGAATATCTTTTACTTTTGTTCGAATATCGCCCACCGCAATATGATCAATTGTTTCAAAAATAGTTAAACTTTCATCTAATAAAGCAGCTTGGTTTTGAGCGAAATAACCAATTTGAACATTGTGTCCTAATTCCAATGTGCCTTCAAAATCAAGTTGTTTCATTATCGCTTTAATCATGGTTGATTTCCCTTCTCCATTTTTACCAACAAAGGCTACTTTTTGACCTCGTTCAATGGTCAATGAAGCATCTTTGAAAACCACATGATCATTGTATGATTTTGAAAGTTCGGTAACAATCAAAGGGTAATTTCCTGATCTTGGGGCAGGAGGGAACTTCAATCGCAGTGAAGAGGAATCTACTTCATCGACCTCCACGATTTTTAGTTTTTCTAACATTTTAACACGCGATTGAACGACCAATGTTTTAGAAAATGTGCCTTTAAATCGTTCAATAAATTCGGTCTGTTCTGCGATGAATTTTTGCTGTTCATCAAACTGTTTTTGCTGTTGTTCTCTACGTTCTTTTCTTAATTCTAAATAATGAGAATATTTCGCTTTGTAGTCGTAAATTCTTCCCATTGTGACTTCAATCGTTCGTGTTGTGATATTGTCAACAAACGTTCTATCGTGCGAAATCACCACAACCGCTTTTGCATTATTGATTAAAAAATCTTCGAGCCATTGAATCGATTCAATATCCATGTGATTCGTAGGTTCATCTAATAAGATAAGGTCTGGTTTTTGCAATAAAATTTTAGCTAATTCAATTCTCATTCTCCAGCCACCACTAAATTCTTTGGTTGGCCTAGTGAAATCTTCACGTAAAAATCCAAGTCCAAAAAGTACTTTTTCAACTTCCGCTTCGTAATTTATTTCTTCAATCATATAAAATGCTTCACTTACTTCTGAAACACGCTCAATGATTTTCATATATTCGTCGGATTCGTAGTCCGTTCTAATCGTTAACTCCTGATTTAAAGCTTCGATTTCATCTTTCATGGAGAAAATAGCCTTAAATGCTTTTGACGTTTCATCAAAAACAGAGCAATCATCTTCCGTCAATAAATGCTGAGGCAAATAGGCAATAATATATTCTTTAGGCGCAGAAACACTTCCACGAGTAGGCTGAGTTAAACCCGATAAAATCTTCAAAAGGGTGGATTTCCCCGCCCCATTTTTACCCATTAAGGCAATCTTATCATTTTCATTAATAACGAAAGAAACATCACTAAAAAGTGTTGTACCACTAAATTCTACAGCTAAACCGTCAATTGATATCATTTTTTTTGGGTGTTTGGTGTTTGGTTTTAGGTGTTGGCCTGGGTAGGTTACCTCCTTTAAACTGAACACTTTTACATTATTATTCATGGGTGTTGGGTGTTTGGTTTTAGGTGTTGGGCTGTGTAATGTTGCACCTAAAACAAAAAACTTAATAACCTTATCTTAATTCATTTTTATAATTTTTATTACTCTAACCTATACGACCTAAAACCTAACTCTTAAAACCCAATTCCCAGTCTACCCTAAACAGACCTAAAACCTAACACCCAATCCCTAACACCTAAACTTCCAACTTAAACTCAGATGTTTTATGAAATGTAATGGCTGGATAATCTTGCTCAGCCATTGACAATAAGAAAGATGTTTCCGCTAAGAAAACCCAATTATCATCCTTGTCTTTTGCTAAATAATTTCCTTTTGCACGCATAAATTGAGTCATTTGTTCTTGATTATCAGTTGTTAACCAACAAGCCTTAAAATAATTTTTAGGAACAAATCGACAATTAGCGCCATACTCATGTTCAAGACGATACGCGATAACTTCAAATTGCAGTTGACCCACGGTACCTACAATTTTCCGATTTCCAGGTTGTTGAATAAATAATTGTGCAACTCCCTCATCCATTAATTGACGAATACCTTTCTCCAATTGTTTTGATTTCAATGGATCTAAATTTTCAAGTTCTTGGAAGATTTCAGGAGAGAAACTAGGAATACCTTTGTACATAAATTTTTCACCTTCATTTAGTGTATCACCAATTTTAAAACTTCCAGTATCATATAATCCAATCACATCGCCAGGATATGCCTCATCGATAACACTTTTATCTTGCGCCATGAATGAAGTAGGATTCGGAAATTTCATTTTCTTGTCTAAACGAACGTGATTATAGAATGTGTTTCGTTCAAATTTTCCTGAAACGATTCGAAGGAATGCGATTCTATCTCTGTGTTTTGGATCTAAGTTCGCATGAATTTTAAAAACGAATCCTGAAAATTTCTCATCTTCTGGGTGAATGAAACGTAGATCTGTATCTCTTCCTCGAGGGGACGGCGAAATTCTGCAGAAAGTATCTAATAATTCTTTTACACCAAAATTATTCACGGCTGAACCAAAAAATACAGGTGCAATATCTCCTTTTAAGTATGCTTCTCGATCAAATGCATCGTATATACCTTCAACGATTTCCAATTCCTCACGTAGCTCATTTGCAGGTGCTTCCCCTACGATTTCATCTAATTGTGGATCGTTTAGATCTGTTATTTCAACAATTTCAGTAGAAATCTTCGTTTTGTTGGCTTGAAATAAGTTCAAACTTTTATCGTAGATATTGTAAACCCCTTTGAAGCGATCCCCCATTCCAATAGGCCAAGTAAGCGGTCTGACTTTAATATCAAGTGTTGATTCCAATTCGTCCAATAAGTCAAACACATATTTACCTTCTCTATCCATTTTATTGATAAAGATGATAACGGGTGTTTTCCTCATTCGGCACACTTCCATTAACTTTTCTGTTTGTGATTCAACTCCACTAGCACTGTCAATCACTAGAATAACACTATCTACTGCCGTTAGCGTTCGAAAAGTGTCTTCAGCAAAATCCTTGTGACCAGGAGTATCTAAAATATTTACTTGTTTTCCAGCGTATTCGAAAGCCATTACGGAGGTAGCAACGGAGATTCCTCTTTGCTTTTCAATCTCCATGAAATCTGAAGTTGCTGTTTTCTTTATTTTATTATTTTTAACTGCTCCAGCTGATTGTATCGCACCTCCAAAAAGCAATAGTTTTTCGGTTAATGTTGTTTTACCAGCATCGGGGTGAGAAATAATTCCAAATGTTCTTCTTTTTTCGATCTCTTCAGCGTTCTTCATACCAGCTATGACAATTTTTAATAGGGCGCAAAGATAGTGTTTTTGAGCCAAAAGTCGATAGGATAATAAATGAAACTTTTTTACCTGAAGATACAATCAAAAACCGTGTGATTTCTATGAAATTTCGCGGTTAACCCAAAGTTTGGATGTAAATAAACCTTTGTCTTGGTTGTTAAATTTTACTATCGTCACGATTAAAGCAAATATGAAAGCTGAAAAGTAAAAGAAATTTACATTCGTATTGCTTTTATCATTAGAAGTTAAGGGGAAAAGTGCCCAAATTAAATCTATAAATCCATGCAAAGATATGATCATCCATAAACTTCCCCACACGTGGTAAAAAAAAGCAAAGGCTAAATTCGCGAAAAATGTAAAAAGAAAGACATTTAGTCCAGTATAAATGTCACTTGCTTGGTATAAATGACCTGCACCAAAAAATAAGCCGCTGACAATACAAGCAGGAATAAAACCCCAATTACAATATTTAAACAATAAACCAAATAATAATCCTCTGAAAAGGAATTCTTCACCAAAACCGGCTATTACAAGGTATTTGAAATAAGCGTTTAAGTCGATAATATAAATGCATCTAAAAATAAATAGAAATCCCAAAAGCATAGGAATCGTAAACAAAAAACCATAGATTAACTCATACATTGAATTTAATTTCAAGCCTAACGGTTCATAACTGAATTTCCCTGTGAGGAAAGCCGCCAAAAACAATCCAATTAGTAATCCGAAAGCCAGAATTAGACTGTATGAAATTATTTGGTCGAGACTTTCCCATTTTTTTACACCAATAGCTAAAGCGAAAAGAAAATTTGAATAGCGGGCCATCAAAAAGCAAAGAATTACCACCGTGCTTTTTAAAGAAATATTTTGATTGATTTTCATTGCATAATTTTTATTTCTAACACTTTGTTTTCAATTTTATCTCTAATTGGTTCCGAATTTCTGCTTGTAGCTTCCAATTGAAAAATGAAAAATACGCTGTGTCACTGTGTAAAAGCAAAAGTAAACTCAATGAGGGGTGAATGCACTGATGTTAATCAAACTAGAGAGTGACAGTTCGGTAGAACATTAATGAATAGCTGTACGAACTAGTATTTCTATTTTCCCTATCCTTTTTTAGGTTAATTTTTTAATCAAAAAAAAGATGCAAATCAATGCATCTTTTTCTAAAATAATAAAAGTTTCAATAATTTCATCCGTTCATAAATGAATTATATCTATCCATCGGCTTTATTAATTTATGCTTTTTCTTTTGAAAAGATTGTATCCAAGTAGGGAAGAGCGCCAATTTGCTGCATCATTCCAAGAGTATCGATTTCTGTCCATTCTTCAGTGATTTTTCCCTCTACGATATATTGAATTGTCATCGCAGAAATTTTTACCTTTTTTCCGGTTGCTGCTATTCCTCTGTATTCATTTTTATGCGTTCCTTGATAAATCATTCTTGTTACTACATAATCTCCTTCTGCAATTTGGTTTTCAATCGTAACTTTCATGTCTGGAAATGCTAAATTAAAGTTATCACTTAATTCTTCCGCTTCATCATAATCTAAAGGTTTTAAATAACTCGGATAATGAAGTTGGTAGGTATCAATATCACTTATTTGCTCTAATAAATCGTAATCACCTTTTGTAATAGCATCAATGGATTGACGCGCAATTTTTTTGTTTAATTCCTCTGTTTTTGTGTTCATGCGTTCGTGTATTTAATTATTGTTTTTACGTATTGTTTTTTCTTGAAGACAAAAATAGAAGTAGAGTTTTATTTAAATTATGACAAGAATCAAAAACTGGATTGATTAATATTTTTACTACTTTCTATCTTTTCATTTGAAAATATAACAGGACTGAATAATTGTCATTTCATAAAAAAGAATTATTATACCTAACTTCGGGCTATCGAATAAATTTCAAAAGAAAATGCAGCTAAAACTTTTAAAGAAGGGAACGAAGACATACAGTATTTTGAAATTGAAATGTCCAAAATGTCATGAAGGAAACTTGTTTATTCATAAAAACCCATATCATCTGAAACGCTGTTTAATGATGGACGATAATTGTACCATCTGTGGTCAGGATTTTGTTGTAGAGCCTGGATTTTATTATGGTGCTCTTTGGATGAGTTATCCAGTTGTCGTTTTGATAGTAATCGCTATAACTTCGATTTTTTACTTGTATTTGAATTATTCTTTAACTTATTTCATGTTGATTTTGTCATCGGTGATGCTTATTATCCAACCCTACATCATACGATTAGGACGCGCAATGTGGATCAATATTTTTGTAAAATACGATGCAAGAATAGGAGAGAAGTGAAAGATGAAATATATTGATTACAGCACATTTAATTTCTTCTAAAGAACAATACGTTGTTTTTAAAAGTGGTTTTTAACAGATTAACAACAGGCGGTTCTGACCAATTTTTTCAACAGGTGCGCGGTGAATACAAGGAGGAACTTGACTTTTAGGGTGGTCAATCGCTAATCTCCATATGTGACCAAGACCTAATTTAGTAGGGCAGGCCTTAGGATTAACTTCATAATGTAAATCAAAGAAATGTTCAATTAAAAATGATTCAAAACCTTCATCTCTTCCACCATATATTTTTTTAAGTTCGTCACGGATTTCGGGAATAAGTATTTTTTGCTTGGCTTGAGAATTGGCTAATATTTCACTCGACTCTCCATAGTACGTGCATAAAAATGTATCGACAGGTATCGGTGAACGATCTACATGAAAAGAATAAACATCAGTGGGGAAAAATGGGTAGGCATCATCTCGTTCATAGGACTTAATCACGTTTAGACTGGGAGATGCTCCATGTGCTGTCAATAACTTCAAATCATTTATAAGAATTTCACGAGCCATTTGTCCCATTTCACTCAACTGTAGTTCACGAAGTTCTTCTTCTTCCAGTTCAATAATTGTATCATTTAGCTCTATCTTTTTAACAATTTCAGAAAAATCACCTGTCAATTCACGAGGCCAATAAAGCGCATTAAGTTGCCCTTGAAAAGTTGTCGAAACAAGGTCTTTAAAATTAGTAACACCTTGAATTTGCTTATCAGCGTACGATAAATCTATCATAAGGGAGATTATAAAAATAATGTCATTTGACGAAAGTAGTAATATTCAACAAGTGAAAATAAAAAGAGATCACTTTAGAAGAAGAAATTGGCGATTGATATCGTGATTCCAGAGTTTTCAATTTACAAAACATGTATTTTCTTATAAAGAGCAATTATTTGTTTTTTGAACATTAAAAAAATCACCAAACCAACAAGGATTCCGCTAGAGTTGGCAATCATGTCTAAACCAGAAGGATCTCTTCCTGGAACAAATCCTTGCAATAATTCCATAAGAAATCCATAGCTGATCATCAGTATAATTCCAATGAGTTTTTCTTTTCGTAAATTACATAGAAATAGAACATGAGTTGCTAAAGATGCATATGCTAAAAAATGCCCCAATTTATCATTTATATGCAATGTTAAACTCTTGGAATCAGGAAGTTTTAGACTGTGGTAAGTAATTATGAGTAAAATGAAAACAATAATAATTTTAATTTTCTTCATACTATATTTTTAACGATAAGTTACTTTCAAGAACGCTGATTGCTTGGACTGTCTGTAAAATTAGAAAGGATTTCCATAAAAAAAATGAAAATCCTTTCTAAACATACACTATTTTAAAATTAGAGAATTATCCCGTGAAAGTGAATTGTCACTTTTTACATTCAATACTACTCATAATTTACCAACGTATTTTTAGTATTAAATAACAAGTCAGAAAAGGGGTCCATTTATAATGACTTATTTTTCTTGTTGTTAATACTATTTTGGTTATTGTTTTGCGTTATTGATTGAGTATGCAATTAAAATAAAAAACAGTAATAAAATTCCATTTGTTATAATATAACTTGGCACAGCAAATGCACTGAATGTAAATACTAGATTGCTGATCAATGCTATTACAAAGAAAATACTTGCCACCATTTTAATGTTCATGGAAGTTCTTGGCAACTCAAAACTAACTCCAATGGTTACAATTAGAGTTATTGCCAGAAATACGAAACTACCAGCACTAAAAAGCATCTTATTTGTTCCTATATGAAATGAATACAACCCGTATGAGATTAGTAAACTCACTGCTATAGCTATAAAAGTCTGTACAAAATTTATTTTCATAATCTTATTGATTTTGTTGAAATGGTGGTGGAGCTAATGCCACTAGTTTTAATATTTCAGGCAGTTTCTCAGCTATTTCCCAATTTGGTAAACCGGGTTTCCAAATGTACGTTTCCTTCACAATTTTTTTCTCGGCAATTAAACGAGATAACTCCTGTTCTGAAAAAGGACCTGCTTGACTCCCTTCTATCATAGCATAATAAAAGGGAGCTGGAGCTGGATGCATAGCATTCATAGAACCCGGAATTTGCATATTAGTAATAGCACTGTTCATGGTTTGAACCATTTGCTGTGCCACCGCCATACTCATTCCAAATTCTATTAATCTGTTTGTTGAAAAAAAGCTATCATCATTCATTTTTGTAGATGTTTAGCCGTAAATAGAATAAATGTTCATTGCAACCCAAATAAAGTTCCAATAAGCAATTCCTTTGTTCATACGTGTTCTTAAAGGTTTTACAAACAAAATAAGAAATGAGATAGCCAAAGCACTGATATTTACAAACCAAATAGCACCGATAATATTATCAAAAGCGCCACCAATATCACCTTTTAACATTTTTCCTATTGCTTTTCCTGCAATTGCGAAATAAATGAAAATTTCAATTAATTCTAATCCAAATACAATTAAGTTTGCCATCCAAGGTTTCAAACCACTTTTTGCTTCATTTTCCATAATAATTTTATTTATTTTACTTTACCCTACTCATTTGGCTTTTCAGGATACGCCTCGTTTTTTATAGAGGTTTCTAAACTCCTCTTTTTTTTAGTAATTTTTTATTGTACTGGAGGTGGCGGGGGAGGAGGCATTGCTCCAAATAGTGCAGTAAGGTCCTGTACATTACCAGCAACTTCCCATCCTGCCATTCCTTGTTTCCAAACATGTGTATTTTGTTGTAGCTGACCATTTTGAACCATTTGCTGTAATTGTTGCATGTTGAAAGGTCCAGTTGTTTGACCATTAACAGATACACTATATGCAATTGTCGGAGGAGGTGGAGGTGTATTTTGTTGTTGGTTCATATTTTGCCCCATATTATTCATCATCCCAGCCATTTGATTGCCCATAGCACCGCCCATCATCATTCCAGTCATCATACCAGCGGGGTTCATACCTCCGCCACCTCCACCGCCAACATTCCCCATTTGTCCTAAGCTTTCTGCACCTGTTTTTAAGACATCTGTTTGTTGGTTAAGAGCATGTGCTCCCATAAAATTAGTTTCGGTTTGAAGTTTTTGAGCTCTTTGTGCTTCTTCTCTCTGAATTCTCAATGTTTCTTCCATGTTCCCTGCATTGATACTTTGCATGTCCTCCATGTTTTTAATACCAATATCAGTTTGAGCAGCAATTGTTATAGTTGTTTGTTCGGCTGTAACCTTTCTTAATTCAGCATATCCTTCACTTTCCTTATCAACATCAATTGACGCTAAATCAAAACCTTTCATATTTACACCAAAATCCGTTTCTAGTCTTTCTGAAAGTTTTGCTGCAATTAAGTCATTTATGTCAAGTAATTTACGTTCCATTTGTAAAACCGGCATACCATTATCTGTGGGCATATTTGTAATGACAGCTTTTACATATTTAGTAACTGCATCCTTAATTTGTTTGTTGAAATCTTCCAACTCAAAATTGATCAAGCGATTTAATTTAATAAAACCTTTATAATCGGTCACATTAAAAGTAATTGTACCCCTAGCTGCCATTGGTACAGCAAAGTCTAAAAATCTTGGGTCGAATACATCAAAATAAGGAATACCAAATTTTACTTGTATGTTTCCTGAAAGATTTATAAAATAGATTTCTGCTTGAAAGGGTGAAGCACCCCCAAAAGCCAACCCTACAATACTTGATAAAACTGGAAAGTTTGCCGTTTTGATTGTTTGATCGTAAGGTCCAGTAATAAAATCTTGAAGCGACCCATCTTTTTGTTGGTATACGAAAACAGCTAACTCACCATCCTTTACTCGTAAACTACTCCCGTAACGAATAGCATTTTCTTTCTTTGTTGAATTAGCTTCTCCTGCAGGACGCCATTTCCAAACAAGATATTCTTGTTCATCGCAGCGAATTACGTCCATTAATCCACCTTCTGTTTTTTTTCCAAAGAATCCCATATATTTTTATTTAAATTATTTTAATTAATTATTTAATCTCTAGTTCCTCAGCGAACAGCATCAAGATCAACACCTTCCTCTTGTGCTTTTTTAAACAAAATTTGTTTTTCTTTTTCGGTTAATTCACGTTCTTCCAGGGCGAAGTTGATTAAGTTTTCAATTTTTTCGTTATACATTCTATTAAGTATTTATTGTTTTAGGAATCACGTGGACTTTTAGAATATGATATTTTGTTTTTGTAGGTTTTAGCTCAGTATGTTTTAGATTTATTAATTCTAATAGAATTGTACTAAAGGTAAACCTACTTTTTTTATTTTATATTTCCAAATTAAACGTTCTTTATTTCAATTTCTTCAACCTTCTCGTTTCCAATCTGATTTTTTTACTTAATCTTCTTAAGTTTTTCTTGATCAATCTTCGGCTAGCACTATTAGTTTGTCAGATTCTGAAAATGTTATTTCATCAGATTTAGTAGGATTTATTACGACTCCGTATGCCTCACTACTATTGTGAGATAATGATGAAATTCTGTATCCAATTGCTGTCTGACCTTTTCTTTTGGCGCTTTCTAAAATTGTGTAAAAATTTATTTTTTCTCCAATTTTAATATAATCACTGATTGGTTTCAGATAAATCTCGCTTCCCTCAGCATTAAACAAATCCTCAAAGACGCGCATCAAGTTTTTATTTTCTGATATTTGAGACATCAGTAAACTAATTAATTTATCACTTACAATGAAGTCATCAGCTTTTGTAACCTCTGCTAGATCTCTATTTTTAATATCTAACATTTCACTTATAACTTTAATGTCATGACCAGTTTCCTCAATTATTCTGCGAATATGTAATAAAGTAATCAACGTTTGAGCATCTGACTCCTGTATTTCCATTTTTTCTTTGTAGCATAAAATCTGTATGCTGTCGTAAGAGGTAATATCTAAACTATCAATTATTTCTCTTGCACTTGTATCTCCATGTTGAAATTCTAAGTCAATGTTTTTTAAAGATTTTTTAATTGAAATTAAGTCTTCACTATTGTTATCAAAAGAAGAAACTATTTTCATATATGAATTTGGACCTACGTAGTTATCCAATTCACTAATAATAACCATTGCTCGTTTGTTCCAACCTAATATTAGTACTCTCTCTGGTTCAACTTTGCTAGAGTCAATATTTACGATTACATTTTCATTCGTTAAAGTTGGTTTTTCTTTCGAAATTATTAACGTGTCATCGTCCTCTGTAATAGCAATTATCTGATCACCCGCTTTTAATTTATAGTCCATTGGTGGGTTTACTTTTACCGTTCCATCCGCATACTGTAATCCTATCACTGCTGAATTACTGTAAGAGAAAATTGATTCTGCATATGTTTTTCCAATTAAGGATTTTTCATCACTAAAATAAATTTCTGCACCATCAAAATCCATTAACTCAGTGTAAACAACACTTAAACCACTTTGTCTAGAGGTTTGAACCATAATTTTGCCAATTATATCATCAGTTAAGATTAATTCAACTTCATCTTTACCAATCATTTTAGCTACTTCTATGTTTTTTTCAATTTTTATTTCTGCAATAATATGATACGGTTCCTCTCTTCTGTTTGGATTATTTGTAATTGCTAAGATTGTTTTTATGGTTAGTGAATCAGTGCTGTTTTCTTCTGAGGATAGTATTATAATGGATTTTGATTCGTTCGGATTTGCAATTGCTAAATCGTCCAAATTATTCGGATTACCATTTCTACAAATGATTTTAGTGTTTTTGGTGCTCATAATCTTGTTACGCAGCTCATCCTCCATTTCCACTTTATCCATGTCAGCTAGAATAACAATACATGGATTTTTTTGATTTTCATTGGCAATTACTAACTCTGAAATAATGGTAAATATTTTTGAAGACCATCCTAAAATCAAAGTGAAGTCATTTTCTATAACCAAACTTTTTCCTTTACGAAGCTCTTCTAATGTTCCTTCAATACCACTGCTCAGCACCCCAATTAATGTTGATATTATAAAAATACCACCGACTGTAACAAAAAAAGCAACAATCCTAAATCCCCAACCTTGGTCACCTCCCATTGTCCCTGAATCAAGTGTTCGCATTAAACTTTGCCAAACCCCTTCTATAAATCCCATCGAAGTTTCTCCCGCTGGATAAATATTAAATAGCATGATAATAGTACCTGCAATGACAATAACTAAGGAAGATAGAATTGCTAGTAAACCAATCATTGCTATTGGTCCTTTACTCATTAACTCGTCAAATTTATAACGTATTTTTTTTGATAAAGAATGCTTTTTCATATTTTTAATTTAAGCTGTCACGCATAGGAAGTGGGTACAAAATAGGTAGACAATTATTAAATTCAAAACTTAATTAAGACCAAAAACGAATGTTTCTCATCTTCAAAGGTAGAATTAAGCAATAAAAGGTCTGATTTTCCCGACAAGCCCAGGTGATTTTTTCGGTTTATTTTTTCTTTTTAAATAAAATTCTAATAGGCCATGATATTAAAAGGGCGATTTTTTTTATCGGCCACCACAAGAACATCGCCCACCAAGGTAAAAATTGAGCACCTGCATTTTCCATAGCATAATCCAATGATTTATCAAGAACAACTTCTGTGACCTTGTCTTCTATAGCTCCTTGGATTTCATCTTTTACAGTGTCTTTTGCAAAATTTACCGCTTTTTCCTTTACTTCATTTTTGTCAATTATCCCCATTTTATTTTTTATTTTTTTAGTTTGTATACACTTCTATTTATTAGTAAAGAACACTTTTTTATTAATAATTAACAAATTTATTTACGATTGTTTCTATTCATCAATTCGCAACTATTGGTTAGGTAAAAAATTTCTTTTTTTATAGGTTTCAAACTTATATTTTATTTTCGATAAATCCAAGTTATATTTGTTTTTTTTACAATTTACATTTGCACAGGTGATTTAAAAAAGGAAGCGGTTATTATTTGATCTTTAAGCTAACGGATCAAACCTAAAAATTGTGGAGAAATTCTAGTATATTGATTTTTTGAATGAATAATGAATAGTTGTGAAGCTTTAAAGTTTGGATATTTTAAAGAAGTAGCTGTAAATTTCTTCGTAATAGCTTTTCGCTTTTTCAGCGAAAAAGAAAAGCATCGCTTTTGAAGACTAAACGATAGTGCAAGCAATGAAGAAGAGTATTTACGTGCGGTTTTACGTAGAGAGAGAAAGTACAACTTTCGAAAGAGTGAAAACTTCCTTAAAATGTCCTTGATTTTTGCTTACCTCCTGCACTACCGTTCCTTTCACTAACGTTCGGTCTTCACAAATAGTATTTGTTCTTCTTCGAAAATTACATTTTCTCGGATCAAGTCTAAAACTTGTGGGGAAATATAAAAATTCCGATTTTTGCAAATCAAAAAAACAATTAAAAATTGCAAAATTCCTATATAGATTTAGTTAAACTATTGT
>CANFRV010000016.1 GCA_947449575.1 Flavobacteriales bacterium | reverse complement strand
AGTTCACCAATAAAAAGCAATCTACTTCCCTTTTTTGCACCGAAATATCTCGATATTCCGATTTAAAAAATGTCGTATCTCACTATTTATAGGTGTTTTGACAAAGTTTGAATAATCGAACTCAGGTTAATATTACTTAAAAAAAAAGATTTAATCAGATAATGTATTGAACCATGCTAATCTATCAATCATCTTTGTTAACTTTGTGTCATGGACTATGAAATAGAAGTACGATTTCAAAAATTAAAAGCAAAGCTTGAGGAGCAATTTGATGGAGGAATGGATGTGCAAGCAATTTTATTTTTAATCGGTGTCGATAAATTAGGAATTGGCCATAAAAATTTCAGTAAAAATGAAAAGGTCGATCTATTGCATATAGCTATTTGCACTCTTTTAGAGCCCTATGGTTACTATTCTTTCGAAGGAAGGGATGATGAAAATTGGCCACATTTTAAATTAGAGAAACAATTACCTCCTTTGTCAGATCAAGAACAACAATATTTATTAAAAGAGGCAATGTTAGAATACTTCAAAACGGAAGGAATTTACGTTGAGAATGTAATTCAAAAATAACATATTCAATAAATTATACAGAAAATATATACATGGAATTTTTAATCAAAGCTGCACAATTATTTTTATCATTATCGATTTTAGTCTTACTTCACGAATTCGGACATTTCATACCTGCTCGTTTATTTAAAACAAGGGTTGAAAAATTTTACCTTTTCTTTAATCCATGGTTTTCTTTGTTCAAAAAGAAAATTGGAGACACTGAATGGGGGATTGGATGGTTACCATTAGGAGGTTTTGTAAAAATTTCCGGAATGATCGATGAGTCGATGGACAAAGAGCAAATGGCCCTTCCTCCTAAACCTTGGGAATTTAGATCTAAACCCGCTTGGCAAAGATTAATTATAATGTTAGGAGGGGTTACTGTCAATGTTTTAGCTGCATTTATTATTTATGGATGTGTTGTTTTTACGTATGGTGATGACCAATTACATCCTAGAGATCTGAAGGCAGGAATAGCTGTATCACCAGCTTTAGAAAAATATGGAATGGTTTCAGGGGATAATATTCTGAAAATAAATGATGAAGAACTGAAAGACGTAGCGGAAGCGAATGTAATTATCATGTTGCGCAACGGGGTTAAGTTTGACGTTCAAAAACAGGATGGTACTAAGAAAACAATCCAGTTACCTGCAGATATTGACATGGAATTATTTAAAAATGGTTCATTTGCGCCTTTTTTGCCAAGAATATTAGGTGTAACGGTTGGAGAAGTAGAAAAAGGGTCGCCTGCGTTTAAAGCAGAATTGAAAAAAAAGGATGAAATAATCTCTATTAATGGAAAAGATATTACGTATTATGATGAATTTCAAAGGGAAGCATTTATTTCTAAAGGAAAGACCATTAATTTTCAGATTAAAAGAGAAAAAGACACATTAGAGAAAAAGATATTTATCAATAAAACTGGAACTTTTGAGGGGAAATTTGGATTTTCAGCTTCTCCGGGAATTATGATTGATGAGAAGAATTATAAACATATCAATTATTCATTTTTACAAAGTATTTCAGAAGGTATAGTAAAAGGAAAGAATACGTTATCGGATTATATCGCTCAATTTAAGTTCGTTTTTACCAAAAAAGGTGCTGGCGCTGTCGGTGGTTTTGCTTCTATTGGTAAAATGTTTCCAAGTGTTTGGGATTGGCAAACATTTTGGTTAAACACTGCTTTTATTTCCATGGCTTTAGCATTTATGAATATTTTACCTATTCCAGCGCTAGACGGAGGTCATGTGGTTTTCTTATTATATGAAATAATTACAGGTAAAGAAGCACCGCAAAAAGTATTAGAATATGCACAATACGTTGGTTTCTTTATTTTAATCGCTCTGATGTTATATGCCAATGGAAACGATTTACTGAAAGCCTTAGGCTGGTTTTGATTTCTAATTCGTCTTTGAATTCGTTGAATTTGTAAATTGAATTTGATTAATATTTATCTAGCAAAAGTGTAATATTTTCAGCTATTTCCTATATTTATACGTTGTATATTTGTACAAATGTTGAATTTGTTGCGGAGCTATCTTAGTATATTGTTTCTTTTTTGTTCATTTGCTGCGCTATCACAGGAAACAAGTTTTCGTGCCCGTACAATTTTTGCAACAAATGATACCATCAAATTAGATAGTTTAACTATATATCCGAATTCTTTTAAAGTGTTTTGTGGATCTAATCTCTTAACTCGCAGTGATTATGAGTTAGATTATGCGCATGGAAATTTAATCCTTTTTTCAACTTGCTCCGATTCATTATATATTTCCTATCGGGTGCTATCATTTTCATTAACTAAAGTGTATGGTGATCGGGACTCCAATTTAATTTACAATCAGCAAAAAGGAAATATTGACAAATTTATGATTACGGATGCTGATAATCAAACAGATATTTTTGGCGGGTCTGGATTAACAAAAGCAGGAAGTATTTCTCGTGGGATTGCTTTTGGGAATAATCAAAATTTAGCCGTTAATTCATCCTTAAATCTTGAATTATCGGGAGATTTAGCTCCAAACTTAAAATTACTCGCCTCTGTTTCTGACAACAATTTACCGATTCAAGCAGATGGGAATACCAATAAACTGCAAGAATTTGATCAGATTTTTATTCAAATATACAATGACAAATTCAAATTAATTGCTGGGGATTTTTGGTTAAAAAAACCGGAGGGTTATTTCATGACCTACAGAAAAAGAGCGCAAGGATTAACGATGGAACAATCATGGGGTAAAGATTCTTCTCATGTTTGGAAAACTCAAGTCAGTGGTGCTTTATCTAAAGGTAAATTTGCTCGACAAATAGTACCGGGAAAAGAAGGAAATCAAGGCCCATATCGCTTGGTGGGAAATGAAAACGAGCCATTTATCATCGTGTTAGCTGGTACAGAGAATGTATATATCGACGGTCGATTGTTAGCTCGAGGTCAAGAATATGATTATGTAATTAATTATAATTCATCAGAAGTTACGTTTACTTCCAGAAATCAAATCACCAAGGATTCTAGAATTGTTATTGAATTTCAATATTCTGCTCAAAATTATGCGCGCTCTTTGGTGCAAAGTTCAACGACGTACACAAGTAATAAAATGAAATTTTGGGTGAACACCTATTCTGAACAGGATGCTAAGAATCAATCTTTACAACAAGCTCTAACTAGTAATCAAAAACAATTGCTAGCAGACGTTGGAGATAGTTTGACTTTAGCGCGAAGTTCAAGTATCGATTCAATGGGTTATGTTGATAATCAAGTGCTTTACCGAATGTTGGATACCTTAGGATATGATTCCGTTTTAGTTTTCTCCGTCAATCCCGATGTAGCTGTATACAAAGCCGTTTTTGAAAAAGTGGGCGAAGGGAAGGGAAATTATCGCCAAATTACTTTTAATGCATTGGGGAAAGTATACACGTGGATTGCGCCAATTGGTGGTGTTTTACAGGGCGATTGCGAACCTTCTCGACTACTAGTAGCGCCAAGTCAAAAGAAAATGTATACCACTGGTATTAATTATAATATCACAAAAAAATTAAGAATAGAAACAGAAATTTCGTATTCAAAAAATGATTTGAATACTTTTTCACTAAAAGATAGGAATGATGATGATGGAAAAGCAATTCATTCCAGGTTAATTGGTATAATTCCTTTAAGTAAGGAAACTACCCATAAGTGGGATTTAGAAACAAAAGTCGAAGTAGAATCATTGGATCGACATTTTAGTCCAATTGAACAATACAGAGCAGTTGAATTTGACAGAGATTGGAATACGAGAAATAAAGGATTTACAGGAGATCAATTGGCAACTACAATTGGCGGAAATTTTAAACATAAAAATAAAGGAAACTTAAATTTTGAAGGTCAGCAATTTATGATTGGCTCAGATTATCAAGGTTTCAGATCTAAAAGTAATGGGAAGTGGAATAACAATGGATTCGCTTCTATCTGGAATATTAGTTATTTAACAAGTCAGACTGAAAATAAAAATCAATTTTTAAGACATAAAATCGAAGTGTCAAAGAACATAAAAGATTTCCGTATTGGATTTAAAGATGATCATGAATTGAATTTATATTATACTTCGAAAACACCTTTAGAATTAACTAGTTATCAATTCTATGATTATCAATTTTACATTTCAAACGCGGATTCTAGTAAAAATAAATACACTATTTTTTACCGTGAAAGATATGATCAACGTTCAGACAGCTCCCATTTACAGCCTGTTGCTCGAGCGAGAACTTCGGGGGGAGAATTGAAATTATTGAGTTTAAAAAATCAATCGCTAAATGTTGTTTCCAGTTACCGAGAGTTGAAAGTGGTCAACTCAAATCTATTGAATCAAACTCCTGAAAACACGCTTCTTGGGCGGATTGATTATGAATTGAGGGCATTGAATGGTGCTTTCACGTGGAATAATTTTTATGAAATCGGTTCAGGGTTAGAATTAAAAAAAGAATTTTTATACATTAAAGTAAATGATGGACAAGGAGTTTACACCTGGATTGATTATAATGGCGATGGTGTCAAGGATTTGAATGAGTTTGAAATTGCACAGTACGTTGATCAGGCAAGTTATATTCGGGTATTCACTCCCAGCAATGTCTATATAAAAACGTATTCAAATGAATTGAATCAAGGTTTTTTTTGGAGACCGGAAAAATTATGGGCGAATAAAAATGGGGTGAAAAAATTTCTATCTCGTATCTCTAATCAAACCAGAATTCGAATCAATAGAAAAACAAATATATTCAAAGGAACTGAAGCTTTTAATCCTTTTTCTACGACAATCAGAGATACTAATTTACTTTCCACAACGAGCAATTTAAGGAATTCTTTGTTTTTTAACCGTACCTCTAGCATTGCTGGTGGTGAATTTACATTTCAAGATACACGAAGTAAAGTTCTACTAGCCAATGGTTTTGATTCTCGCCAAAACACCTATGTAGAAGCCGCATTTAGATGGAATATTAAAAAGGTAGTTACGATACAGGCTACTGGTCAACAAGGAGTAAAGATTTCTGAAGCTGATTATACAGCCGGAAGAAATTATTCATTGAATTATTATTTCGTAAAACCTAGCGTAATTATTCAGCCTACCACAACCTTTCGAATCACTTTAGATGGTCGTTATTCGCATAAGCAAAATTCTCAGCAATATGGCGGGGATATCGCTAAGGTAAGAGAATTAGGGACTTCTTTTAAATACAACAAAGCGGAAAAAGGAAGTTTACAAGGAACATTTACAGCTGTTCATATTCAGTATACGGGTATTCAAAATTCTGCGTTGGGTTTTGAAATGTTGGAAGCATTAAAACCAGGATTAAATTTTACATGGAATTTAGGATATCAGCATTCACTTTCCAAAACTTTACAAATTTCTTTTCAGTACAACGGAAGAAAATCACAAGATGGTAAGATGATTCACTCTGGTGGAATGGAAGTAAGAGCTTTTTTTTAAAATTCATAGCATGTTTTGAACGGATATGCGGGAACTTTGTACAGATGGCAAAAATGGATGAAATATGAAAGTAGAAATCAAAGAACCGTGCAATGAAAGTTGGGAAAACATGAAAATTGGTTTAGTTTCCCGTCATTGTGAATCATGTAAAAAAGACGTAATGGATTTCACTCAAAAAACAAGAGCGGAAATAATACTCTATTTACTTTCAAATCCCAACGATGAAGTCTGTGGCAGAATGAATTCAACTCAATTCGATTTTCACCACGATGATATTCCTATACTAATTGAAGCGTTTAGAACGAGCAAAACAAGCGTCAATGCTTCTTTTCTAATTTTGACCTTGGTTTGTTTGAGTTTAGCCTCTTGTTCCTCTGATAATTCAGGAAAGAAATCGAAAATTGATCCGCCAAAAGAAAGTCGAATCATAAAAGGTTTTACAGACAAGAATGTAATAGAGGAAGTATCCGTACCCGTAAAAGTGGAGAAAAAAGTTTCTAAAAAAACCAATTGTGCAATACAAGAAGTTAAAAAAGGGGAATTATTGTTAGGAGAACCCGCAATAGAAGGCATGATGGTTATTGAACCAACTCAAGTCGCAGGTGGTATTTCAATGGAAGAAATTCAGAAAGAAAATGCTAGTAATCAACCTTTAAAATTTGCAGAAAAAATGCCCGAATATGCAGGAGGCATTGATGCAATGTTTGATTTTATTAAAAAAAATATTCTGTATCCTGCTCTTGAAAAAGAAGAAGGGGTTGAAGGAACTGTATATTTAAAAATTATAGTTGGTGAAGATGGTTCGATTTCAAATCCAATGGTTGTAAGAGGAATAAATGGTCATCTAAATTTTGAAAAGGAGGCTATCCGAGTAATTCAGTTAATGCCTAAGTGGATTCCTGGTGAAAATGGAGGCAAAAAAGTAATCGTTGAATATATGTTACCGTTTAAATTTAAATTGCATTAAAAAAGGCTGTCTCAATGATGAAACAGCCTCTAAAAGTAATTAAGATATTTCACATTCGTCTCAAATGCATATCATAAATCATCCCGTCTGATAACCCAATTTTTGGTACGATGATGTTTTTGCATTTCAATTCCTGCATGATATACATATAAATATCCATCGCAGGCACAATGACATCGGCACGATCTGGTTTTAGTTGAAATTTTTCTACGCGTTGATCAATATTTAATTCATTAATTTCATCGCGCAATTTTTTTATTTTTTGAACCGAAATAGACTCCATATGCTGAGCACCGAGCATTTTGTGGACTTTATTAATATTTCCTCCGGTTGCAAAAATCTGGTGGTCCGTTTTTAAATCTACATGAATTTCAATCCAACTATGAATGTCTTTCCAAATTCCTTCGTCTACTTTTTCTTTTAATAATCGAATGGTACCAATTTCAAACGATTTAGAGGCAACTCTTTCGCCTTTCTCAAAAACACTTATTTCCGTGCTTCCTCCTCCTACATCAATTACTATGAAAGAAATATTCTTATCGAAATCGAGTAAGAAAAATGTACCAAAGATTAAATCGGCTTCTTCATTTCCACTGATGATTTCAATGTCAACTCCAGTTTCTTCTTTTATTAATTCTTGAATTTTAAGGCCATTAGAAGCTTCTCTCATGGCAGAAGTAGCGCACGCTCGTAGTTCTTTTACCTCGAAAATTTCGGAAATTAGTCGGAAAGCCTTGATCGATTTAACAAAATCGGATGCTTTTTTCTTTGATATCTTTCCGTCTTCAAATACTTCTTCTCCTAATCTCAATGGAATGCGAGTATAGGAAATCTTTTTCACGAAAGAATGCCCATTTTCGGTGGTTACTTCACCAACCAGCAAACGTGCTGCATTTGTTCCAATATCGATTGCGCCGTATTTCAATTCTTACTGTCTTACTAGTTATTTTTTTCTAAAGTATATTCTCACAGGTACACCACAAAAATCAAATTTCTCTCTCAGTCTATTTTCTAAGAACCGCTTATAACTGTCTGGTATATATTGTGGTAAGTTACAGAAAAAAGCAAATGATGGACCGTACGTTGGCAATTGCTGCACATATTTAATCCGAATATATTTTCCCTTGATAGATGGAGGCGGAGTTGCAGCAATTACTTCCAACATCACATCATTGATGACAGAAGTAGCAATTTTTTTAGTTCTATTTTCATATACTGTCATCGCTGCTTCAACCGCTTTGTGCAAACGTTGTTTGGTAATCGTTGAAGTAAAAATTATTGGCACATCATTAAAAGGAGCTAGTTGAGCACGAATTTTTTCCTCGTATTCCATCATGGTATTCGTTTCTTTTTCAACTAAATCCCATTTATTTACTACCACCACAACTCCTTTTGAGTTTTTCTCAATGACATAATAAATGTGTAAATCTTGCTTTTGAATACCTTCAGTAGCATCAATCATGAAAATACACACATCTGCACTTTCAATGGTTCTTACGGAACGTAAAACAGAGTAGTATTCTAAATCTTCTGTCACTTTGGCTTTTTTACGAATTCCGGCTGTATCAACCATCATAAAATCAAAACCAAATGCTTTGTAACGTGTATTAATTGAATCTCGGGTTGTACCAGAAATATCAGTAACAATATTTCTCACTTCACCTGTTAAAGCATTCACTAAAGAAGATTTCCCAACATTAGGTTTTCCGACAATTGCTATTCGAGGTAACTCATCAGTCTCACGAACAGAAGCATCTTCTATGTCAAAACATTTTACAACATCATCCAAAATTTCACCAGTCCCAGAACCATTTGTTGCAGAAAGATCGTAGACATCCCCTAATCCAAATTGATAAAATTCAGAGGACAATCCAATTCTTCCTGTATTATCCACTTTATTGGCAATGACGAAAACTTTTTTCTTAGATTTTCTCAACAATTTAGCAACTGATTCATCTAAATCCACAATCCCTGTCGTAACATCGACCATAAAAAGAATGACATTTGCCTCTTCTATTGCAATAATAACTTGCTTACGTATTTCTTCCTCAAAAATATCTTCTGAACCTTGCACATAACCACCCGTGTCGATGACAGAGAATTGAAAACCATTCCATTCACCGCGTCCATACAAACGATCTCTAGTAACACCACTTACTTCTTTCACAATCGCATTAGACGATTCTGTTAAACGGTTAAATAAAGTAGATTTACCTACGTTTGGACGACCTACTATTGCTATAATGTTACTCATTCTTCTAAATTACAGATTACAGATTAGCAAATTACAGATTAGCAACTTTGAATTTTTTGTAATTCTTAATGAATTAACGTTTAATTTTTCAATCTGCAATTTATAATTTCTCAATCTGCAATTCATTGTTAATATCCGTATTTTTTCAATTTACTGTCTGTTCCTCTCCAGTCTTTATCCACCTTCACAAATGTTTCAAGGAATACTTTTTGACCTACGAATGGTTCAATCTCTTGGCGAGCTTCCCTCCCAATTCGTTTTAACATTTCACCCCCTTTTCCGATAACAATTCCTTTTTGAGAGTCACGTTCCACAATAATTAATGCACGAATTCGAGTTAATCCAGCTTCTTCAATATATTCTTCAATTTCAATATGACAAGAGTAAGGAATTTCTTTTTGGCAGTGTATAAATATCTTTTCTCTAATTATTTCTGACACAAAGAAACGCATTGGACGATCAGAAATATCTTCTTTATCATAATAAGCTGGACTTTCAGGTGTCATTTTTAATATCCTTTCCCACAAAAGATCAATATTGAATCCATGCAGAGCAGACATCAAATAAACATATGATTTTGGCAAACGTTCCTGCCAATAGGTAATCCGCTCCATGATTTTTTCTTGCGTTCCTAAATCAATTTTATTTATCAACGTAATAACAGGAATCTCTAATTTTTGAATTCTCTCCAACGTTTCTAAATGATTCATTTCATCTTCAAAAATATCAGTAATAAAAATGAGAATATCGGCATCTTGTATAGCTGAATTTACATAACCCATCATTGCATCGTGCATTTTATAGGCAGCATTTACTACTCCTGGGGTGTCAGAAAACACTATTTGATAATCGTCTTCATTCACAATTCCCAAGATTCTATGTCTTGTTGTTTGAGCTTTTGGCGTTACTATTGATAATTTTTGGCCCATAAGACGGTTCATTAGCGTTGATTTACCAACGTTTGGACTACCGACAATGTTTACGAACCCTGCTTTATGGGACATTTGATTTCAATTTTGGACTACAAAGGTACGGATTTTTAAGAGAGAGGAGCAAAAATATTCAACTCTTATCTGTATTTTACCTTTAAAAAACGGAAAGGGATAAAATATCCTTGGTTATATTCTTTCCACTTTATTATTTTATTGATCTACTAAGACCTGTGGAATTAATTATCTATATTTGTAGCTTGTCATATAACCAAGTAAAGTATGTTGAAAGATAGTAATAATGAGAAAAATTCGAAATTTTATATTTTTTTGGCGGGTTTAACTTTTATTGTTCCATTAGCTTTCTTTTACTACTATAATTCTGCGATGAAACCTTTATCCATAGCAGGAATAGAATTAAAAAAAATATCTCAAGAAGGACAGGTTTCAGCAGAAGACCTACAAATCTTATTACATTCAGCTCCGACTGACTCGAAAATAAATAATAAGTCCCAGCAATTAGGACTCTTAGTAGCAGACACGAATAAAAGTTCGGGTAAAAATAACAACGGGAATAGCCAAGGAACGAATACCAAATTTGATGCATCTCAAATAATCGGATTAGATGTAACTGATTTTTCTTCTGTTATGGATACTACAAATCAGAGAATATTATTGATGGGTGATTCTGAATGTGGAGGTTTATGTTATCAGCTGAATGACTATTGTATAGCAAATGGGCATAAGTTAGTTGCTTCATTCGTATGGAATTCTGCCACCATATTTAATTTTGCTTTCGCCGATACAATTACAGACCTTATTGCCAAATATAAACCAACGTACATATTTATTGTTTTAGGTTTAAATGAATTATATGCACGTGATTTGACAAAAAGAAAGCAAGCAGCTCAAATTTTCGCAAAAAAACTAGAAGGGATCCCTTATACTTGGGTTGGTCCGGCTAACTTCACGGAAGATTATGGAATAAATAAAATTTTCTTAGAAGCTTCACAAAAAGGTAGTTTCTTTCTATCAAAAAGTCTGGAAATCCCCAAAGGTAGAGACAAAAGGCATCCCAATGCTACTGGATATCGCGTTTGGATGGACTCACTTGCGTTATGGGTAGAAAATGAAGCAAAATACAAAATAAAGCTATCCGCTCCCGTAAAAAGAAATCGGCCTTATAAAACAAAGCTAATTAACTTAAATGCTGCAAGATATCGTGGATACTAATTATTTTTCTACTGTGATTTGGAATAAGATTTTGGAAGCTTTAACGTATTCCACAGAAAAACCGTGGTTTTTTACTGAATATAGTTTTTTACTTGTTTTTGGGGTTTTTCTTCTTGTTTATGCTTTACTCATACATCAAAACCTTTGGAGAAAATTATATATTATTGGATTCAGTTTATTCTTTTATTATAAATCAAGCGGGCCTTTCATTGGACTTTTTGCATTAATGATTCTTAGTGATTACTTTTTTGCCATTCAGATTCACAAATCTATAGGAAAAAAGAAGAAACTACTGTTGCTATTATCTGTACTTTATAGTTCGTCTTTTTTACTTTATTTCAAATATTCAAATTTCTTTATCGCCAATTGTAATGAATTATTTGGGACAGATTTTACAACAGGAAATTTGTTTTTACCAATTGGGATATCATTTTATACTTTTCAATCCATAAGTTATTTATTGGATGTTTATCGAAAAGAAATACCACCTGCAGAGAACTTTTCAGACTATACTTTTTACATGACCTTTTTTCCTCATTTGGTGGCAGGCCCAATTGTCAGAGCAAAGGATTTCCTTCCACAAATTAAAAATCCACTCATAATAAATGCGACTGTTTACAAAGAAAGTATCATGCGTATTACAGTTGGATTAGTAAAAAAGCTTTTTATTGCTGATTACTTAGCTAAATATGTGGACTTGCTGCATCAGACACCTGAGGGATTTTCTGGAGCGGAACATCTATTATCAATGTATGCCTATACATTCCAAATTTATTTTGACTTTTCAGGTTATTCAGACATAGCTATTGGGATAGCATTATTACTTGGATATAAGCTGAAAGAAAACTTTGATAATCCATATGGATCTCGAAATATTACTGAATTCTGGAGAAAATGGCACATTTCTTTGAGCTTATGGTTACGTGATTATATTTATATTCCTTTAGGAGGAAATCGCAAAGGAGTGTTTAACCTATATTTATTTTTAATGATAACAATGCTAATTGGAGGCTTTTGGCATGGATCAGATTGGCGCTTTGTATTTTGGGGAATGGCGCATGGTCTTGCTCTAGTTTTTCACAAGCTCTTTACAAAATATATTAAAATAAAAGATAATTGGATAACTCAACTTTTAGGAATAATACTTACTTTTCATTTTGTTGGGATTTGTTGGATCTTTTTTAGGTCAACTTCTTTTCATAATGCATTTTATAGTATTCATGAGATTTTCACAAAAACTTCTTGGATTGATCTTCAAGGATTTTGGATTTCTCGTCCTGAAATAATTTATTTACTCATTATTGCATCGGTAATAGTTTTTATTCCAGGAAAATTAAAAAACCAATTCTTTCAAAAAATCACAAACTTACCCGCCATTGCTTGGATAATTATACTGGCATTTTCTTTGCAATTAATTACTCAATTTAGGAACGATTTGGTACAGCCTTTTATTTATTTTCAATTCTGATTTCGATGAAATTAATTCTCAATGTAGTATTTGTTGCATGCTCATGTTTCATCTTTGGGCAAAAGGTTGACACTTTAAGTGCTGACAAGTATTTCGTTGAAATTACTACTTCGGATAATTTAACAATCGCTTTGAAAAAACTTCACCGAATTAAACAAAATCAAAGTAATTCAAAAGAAGATTCTGTGTTCACAATCCTACACATAGGAGATAGCCATATACAAGGGGATTATTTTTCCGGTGAAATTAGGCGTTCTCTGCAAGGTTACTTTGGGACGGCAGGTCAGGGTTTAATATTCCCCTATTCTCTCTGTAAGAGTTATGGTCCAAAAGGAGTGCAAGCTACTTCAAGCGGAACATGGACAAGTACTAATATTTTGAAAAACTCAAAAAAAGGAGAACTTGGAATTAGTGGTTATCTTGTTTCGACTATCAATGAAAATGCTTCATTGAGTTTCAATTTAACAGGAAAATTTAACGGTAATTTATCAAACAAAATTTCTATTTGGACAAGTGCTGGCCCAAAATCATACGATTATAGCATGAATAGCCAGTTAAAAATGCAAGATGAAAAAATAGTTGATTCTAAATGGATGGTGCGAAATTACAGTTCTGATTCCTTAATTAATAATTTCAAACTTTCTGTAGAAAAGACGAATGATCTGAATAATCAATTTAATCTTTTAGGTTTTGAGTATCTTCAAGAGAATGCATCTGGAATAAATTATCATCATTGTGGGATAGTGGGAGCTCAATTTACTCATTTAATTTACAATGCCGAATTAGTGCAAAGTCAAATAAAATATTTAAAGCCAGATTTGATAATTTTCTCTTTTGGAACGAATGAAGCATATAACCAAAAAGTAGACACTTCTTATTATTATCGCTCTATTTCAAAATTTATTTCTGGCATTCAACAAACACTTCCAAACACAGCGATTCTTATTACAACCGCTCCAGATACAAGAAGCCAAGGAAAAACGCCTCCTAGTCAAATCACAACCAACAATCAACTGATCAAGTTAGCTGCAGATTCAAAGATTTCATTATTTGATTTAAATAAGGCTATGGGAGGCTGGGGATCACTTTATCAGTGGCACAAACAAAACTTAACCTTGAGCGATAAATTACATTTTAATTCAGCAGGTTATGCATTGCAAGGAAAACTGTTAACATATTCTTTTTTAAAGTCTTATAATCAGGAATTTTCAAGTGATAGCCTTCCACTATTGGCTTTGAAAAATGATTTAAAAAATGGATTAAGTAAAATTTTATTTGATACAAAAACTACTTCAATAGATGATTCTATTAAAATTACACCTGAAAAATCTATACAGAAAGAAGCGCCTCCCAAAAAAAATAGGGTTTCAAAATCTACCGTTTACTATACCATAAAATCAGGTGATACAGTCTACGCCATTGCGAAAAAATATAAAACTACAGCAAAAAAAATACTAACTGCTAATAAATTGCGGGAAAATTCGGTTATTAGCCCTGGACAAAAACTTATTATACCGCTAAATTAAAAATCTGAAAATCTTTGGTGATAAACTTATTAATTAGGCTGTTAACTGTTATTAGGTGATATGGTAGTTAACTAATAATTTATCTGTGGTTATCAATTCTTACAATGCTTTTGAGCAATTGCGGCTATGGTTTTACTCCAATGTTCTGCGTCCGCGGCATAGCCACCTGCTGCTATTGCCTTTAGCCATTTTTTAATGTCTTTTGTTCCTTTAAGTCCGGCATAGTATTTTTTAGAGGCAATTAATTTACAGAGTCCAATAAATGAGTCTTTTACAGTCGGATAATATTTGTATTTACTTTTATAACCAGAAATTTCCGGTTTGCTTGATCCAACAATTCCAAAATGATTATTAAGTAATCTGCCCACTTTACTTGTTCCTCCTCCTGATTCAATATATCCAATCGCTAAAATAACGCAAGCTGGAATGTCATACGTAGCCTCCATTTCATCCGCAATTGCTCTATATTTAGTAAAATAATTAACACTTTGTGAAGAAACTGTAAATGAAAAAAAGATTAATACAATACTAATGAGTACTTTCATATATTTCGTTTTTAAGTATTTAACGAAAAAAAACTAGAAAGGTTACCTAACACAAAATGAGAAAATATACTTGTCTATAAACTTGCATATTATTTTGATTTATTGTTTGAGATGGCTACCTATTTACTTTTTTTAAAAATTAATTACCTGTATTTAAGTGATACATATATTATTAAACGTGATACATTACTTTAGAGAAACAATGCCTTCAATTCCGTAGCATCATGTGGATTCATTTTTCCTGCTAATATTAAACTTAATTGTTTTCTTCTCAAAGCACTTTCATATCTCTCTTTTTCTTCCTCTGATTCAGGGATTAAGTCGGGTACTTGAATTGGTCCTCCATTTTGATCAACGGCCACAAATGTATAGATGGCCTCATTTGATTTACGTTTTTTACCAGAAACCGGATCTTCTACAAATACATCCACAAATACTTCCATCGATGAGTTAAACGCTCTAGAAACTTTTGCTTCGAGCGTGACAATGGAAGAATGAACGATAGGTTCTCTAAAGGAAACATTATTGACGGAAGCAGTAACAACAACTCTTCTGCAGTGTCTATGAGACGAAACGCTTGCTATTACATCCATCCATGCCAATAATTGACCGCCAAATAAATTACCTAAGGTGTTTGTATCATGAGGTAATACTACCTTTGTTGACACAGACAATGTTTCAGATGCAAAGCGAGCTTTCATACTTTATTATTTATTACCGATGATATTCAATACAAAGTACAAAGGTAAGTAAACAGAAAAGATAATGACTAAATATGAAAAAGATTCCTGCCAAATTACAAATAATGAAGGTTATATTTTTTTAAGAGCGCTTTAAAAGTGAAAGTAAATGAACAAATTAATTTTTTTTGACTGATTTAACACTTCTTTTTGTGAAGTAAATTTTATATTTGTTCTTTTTATTGAATAATGAACCAATATTAATTTTTTGAATTTCTACCAATTATGGAAAATTTAATTACAGCCTTTCCTAATAATATTACAAGTGCTATAGAATACGTTTCGAAATTAGCACTAAAAAAAAACGCGAAAGAAATCAATAAACTTGTTTTTATTGGAATGGGTGGTTCAGGAATTGGGGCAAAAATTATTTCTGAGTGGATTCAAAATGAAATTAGTATTCCAATTCAGATATTACAAGATTATACAATTCCAAAATATGTTGATGAGCATACTTTAGTAATAGCTTGCTCTTATTCAGGAAACACAGAAGAAACATTAATCAGCGTGTCACTAGCAAAAGATGCGGGAGCAAATATTATTGGAATTTCTTCCGGAGGAAAACTAAAAGATTTTTGTACGAATAATAATTATTATTGTCTTATTATTCCAGGCGGAAATCCTCCGAGAACTGCCATTGCTTATTCGATCATATATATCGCTTACATTCTAGAAAATAATGGATTAATTGATTCAAAAATAGTAGAACAATTAAAAAACTCGAAATCTCTAATTCTTGATAATATAAGCAAAATAAAAGAGGATGCTGAAAAATTGGCTCTGTTCTTGAAAGATAAAGTAGGTATTTTTTATTCAACTACAGAATATGAACCCTTTTTAATTCGCGCTCGGCAGCAATTTAATGAAAATTCCAAGCTTTTGTGTTGGCATCATGTTATTCCAGAAATGAACCACAATGAATTAGTAGGCTGGGGTGGAGGAAATGATGGATTTGCGACCGTTTTTTTCGATACAAAGGACATGAATATTCAAAATAAAACCAGATTTTCCCTGACCATTAATGAAGTAAAAAAATACACGTCTAACCTTTTAATTATTGATGCTGTTGGTGTAAATAAGGTTGAGAAGACATTCTACTTAATACATCTTGTGGACTGGGCTTCCCTATATCTTGCCAACCTAAAACCAGTTGATCCGATGGAAATTAAGTGCATTGATTTTTTAAAAACGGAATTAGCAAAAGTAGAAAATCACTAATTTTCATTATAATTCATAATTTTCTTTATGCCCGAAGTGATTTTTAAACAGCTTGGACTGATTGATTACAAAGAAGCTTGGGATTTTCAGGAGAAAATTTTTCAGAATACCATAGATGAAAAGATTCGAATTCGTAATGGCGATGAAGCAATAATTACAAAAAATTATTTACTTTTTTGCCAACACCCTCACGTTTATACATTAGGAAAAAGTGGGAGTATGGATAATTTACTTTTAAATGATAAAGAATTATCTGATAACAACGCGAATTTTTATAAGATAAATCGAGGAGGGGATATCACCTATCATGGTCCAGGACAATTGGTCGCATATCCGATTTTAGATTTAGATCACTTTTTCTCAGATATACATAAATATTTACGTTTTTTAGAACAAGCTGTTATTGATACCTTACTTGAATATAATATTATTGGTGCAAGAGTAGAAGGATTGACAGGCGTTTGGATTGAAGGAGAAACTCCGAGAGCAAGAAAAATTTGCGCATTAGGAGTTAAAAGTTCTCGCTGGGTCACTATGCACGGTATAGGATTTAATATTAATTCTGATCTTTCTTATTTTGCACATATTATTCCTTGCGGAATTGAAGGGAAAGCAGTAACTTCCATGCAACAAGAACTTGGAAAGCAATTAGATTTTGAAGAAGTTAGTCAAGTACTAAAAGAAAAATTAGCTCTTCAATTTGATTATAGGTATGTCTAAAGGAAATAAAATATTAAAATTTAGTAAAAAGCTCCTCCGGTTTTTAGGGCTTGTTTTTATTGTTTTTTTTATTTCAATTAATCTCTTCATACTATTATCAGGACGATTCTATTTATATAAAGGAATTGCATACACCTATTTATCAGGGAAAACCGGTCCCACAATTTATGATTTAAATGTTTTTCCATCTTCTAAAATTCAAAAATCAACAAGCTGTTACCAGTGGGAAATAAATTCTAAATTCAATTCACAATCTATTCCAAAAAAATACAACGATCTCCTTTCAAAGCTAGACACAAAAGCTTTTTTGGTCTTTAAAGGAGATGAAATTCTATTTGAAAAATATTGGGGTGATCACAAAAAAGAAACGGTTTCAAATTCTTTTTCTGCGGCAAAAACAGTTGTTGCACTATTAATTGGAGCCGCTTTGGATGAGGGGAAAATTAAAAGTTTAGACGAAAGGGTAGGGAAATATATTCCAGAATTTAATACTGGACAAAAGAAAAATATAACTATTCGCCACTTATTAATGATGTCGTCTGGTTTAGATTGGCAAGAAAGTGCAAAAAATCCACTGTCTGAAAATGCGGAATCATATTACGGAACTGATTTATATGGTCTAGTAACAAGGCAACATGTTTTAGAAAGACCTGGGATTCGCTTTGAGTACCAAAGTGGGAATTCACAATTATTAGGCTATGTTTTGGAAAAAGCCACACAAATGGATTTATCACTGTACGCTCAAAAAAAGATTTGGGAAAAAATAGGGGCGGAGCATAATGCTTTTTGGAGTTTAGACAAAGAGGGAGGAGATGAAAAAGCTTTTTGTTGTATGTATGCGACAGCTCGCGATTTTGGCCGATTAGGGAAACTAATTTTACAAAAAGGTAATTGGAATGGGAAACAAATAATTTCAAGCAGTTACATGAATGAAATGCTGATAAATCCAAAATTGACCACTAAGGAAAATATTCCGAATTTACGCTACGGGTTACATATTTGGACTTATTTAGGAAATAAAAACCCTGTTTACTATTGCCGTGGAATATTAGGTCAATATATTATCTCAATTCCTAACGAAAACCTTGTCATTATTCGGTTAGGTTCTAAGAGAGGAAAGGATTACATTATTCCTGAAAAATATAGATCCGATGCAAAATACATTAAAAACCATGAAAGTAAAATTGGGCATCCGTCTGATTTATTCGAAATAATATCCTTAGGTCAAAAATTAGCAAAGGATATACAAAACTAAAATATGCGAGAAGAATTACTAGGCCCAAAAGTAGAAAATGTAGCTGTTGCTGTTGTTCAAGAAGTTGGAGAAAATAATGAAAAATGTTTCAATGTGTATCTTTTAAATCTTCGGGATGATATTATGGAAGGGATAATTATTACCAGTAAGGGGTATGGAGAGAACGCTATCACTGGCGAAAAGGTAAAAACTGCCACCTTGCGTCGAAGTCTAGAAATTCTTTTACCTAATGAAGCGGCTAAAATTGAACCTATTGTTGAAGAAGTTTTTGGAATTGCAAATGAATATTGGATTAGTTTTTGGGTGAATGAAATAATGTACGACAAGAAATTTATTTTTCCGGCGGAAAGTATACATGATGGTAACATTAAAATGATTCCCTTGTTAGGAGTAAGAGGTGTAATTATCATGTAATTCGATTTAAAATCTGATTGCAAAATATCAGTCGAACTCAGGTTAATAGATTACAATAAAGTCATTTTATAGTTTCTTAGCTGTAATTACTACTATTTATTAAACAAAAAAGTGGTTATTCACAGAGAATAACCACTTAGTAATTAAGTATGGAATATCTTAATATTCGTACGTATCCATAAAAGCGGTTGTAAAATTACCACTTTTGAATTTTTCGTCATCCATTAATTTTAAATGAAAAGGTATTGTTGTTTTCACGCCTTCAATGATATATTCACCTAGTGCTCTTTTCATTTTTAAAATCGCTTCTTCTCTTGTTTGAGCAACTGTAATAAGTTTTCCTATCATTGAGTCGTAATATGGAGGAATACTGTAACCAGCATGAGCATGAGAATCAACTCGAACCCCATGACCTCCAGGGGAATGGTATGCTGTTATTTTTCCTGGTGAAGGTCTGAAATCATAATCAGGATCTTCTGCATTTATTCTACATTGAATAGAGTGCATTTTTGGGTAATAATTTAACCCAGAAAGAGGAATACCAAATGCTAATTTGATTTGTTCTTTTATTAAATCGAAATCAATAACTTCTTCTGTGATAGTATGTTCTACTTGAATTCGAGTGTTCATTTCCATGAAGTAGAAGTCACGATTTTTATCTACTAAAAATTCAACCGTTCCAACCCCTTCATATTTCACAGATTTTGCAGCTTTAATGGCTGCTTCTCCCATTTTTTCACGAAGTTCATCCGTCATAAAGGGAGAAGGTGTTTCTTCCACTAATTTTTGGTGACGACGTTGAATTGAACAATCTCTTTCAGAAAGATGACACGCATTGCCAAATACATCCCCTGCAATTTGAATTTCAATATGACGCGGTTCTTCAATGTATTTTTCCATATACAGACCATCATTTCCAAAAGCTGCAGCAGATTCTTTTCGAGCAGAATCCCAAGCTGCCTCAATATCTTCTTCTTTCCAAACAATTCGCATACCTTTACCACCACCGCCAGCAGTTGCTTTCATGATAATAGGATACACAATTTTTTTAGCCTGTGCTTTTGCATCCGCAACATCTTTCAACAAACCAGCTGAACCAGGTACACAAGGAACGCCAGCTGCAATCATTGTCGCTTTTGCGCTTGCTTTATCTCCCATGCCTGCTATTTGCTCAGGTAAAGCACCAATAAATTTAATATTATGTTCTTGACAAACTCGTGAGAATTTTTCATTTTCTGAAAGAAATCCATATCCAGGATGTATAGCATCTGCATTTGTGATTTCAGCCGCAGCTAAAATATTTGAAATAGACAGGTATGATTTTGAACTTTCTGGCGGGCCAATACATACTGCTTCATCAGCAAATCTGACAGGTAAACTATCTTTATCAGCAGTAGAATATACAGCAACCGTTTTAATTCCCATTTCTTTACACGTACGAATAATACGCAATGCAATTTCACCCCTATTGGCAATTAATATTTTTTTAAACATATTTGAAGATTTTAAGGTAAAATAAAAAAGGATTGAATTTCAATCCTTAATCAATTTTCTTTATGCAGGATCTACCAAAAATAGCGGTTGATCATATTCAACAGGTGAAGCATCATCCACCAAAACTTTCACGATTTTACCTGAAATTTCTGCTTCAATTTCATTGAATAATTTCATCGCTTCAATAATACAAACGGTATCTCCTTTTGCAATTGATTGTCCAACTGAAACAAAAGATTCTTTGTCTGGTCCAGCTGAACGATAGAAAGTACCAATCATTGGTGATTTTACAACCACATATTTTGAATCATCATTTTCATCAGCAATTGGTGTTGCAGGTATAGATGCTGCAACTGGAGCTGCTGCAGGTAATGCTTGAGGCGCTGCTGCAGGCATGCTTTGTTGCACTATATATTGTTGTTCAATTTTCCCAGCTTTTTCAGATTTTATGACAATTTTAAAATCTTTTTTTTCAATTTCAACTTCTGTAACACCTGATTTTGCAACAAATTTTATTAAGTCTTGAATTTCTGTAATATTCATTTTTTTGATTTTTTAGAAATTAATAATTTAAATTAATTAGAATCATACGCCCATTTTAAATAAACGGCACCCCATGTAAAACCACCACCAAAGGCAGAAAGAATTAATGTGTCCCCTTTCTTTAATTGTTTTTCATAATCCCACAAACATAACGGCAAAGTTCCGGCTGTTGTATTTCCGTATTTTTCGATGTTTATCATTACTTTTTCTCTAGATAATCCCATGCGATTGGCAGTTGCATCAATAATTCGCAAGTTTGCTTGATGAGGTACTAACCAATCAACATCATCACTAGTAAGGTTATTTTTTTCCATTATTTCAGCTGAAACTTCAGCCATATTCGTAACTGCAAATTTGAAAACTGCTTTTCCTTCTTGCTTTACAAAATGCATTCTATTTTCAACTGTTTCAATTGAAGGAGGGCAAGCACTGCCTCCAGCGGGTTGAATTAAAAAATCACGTCCTGATCCATCCGCTCTTAGGATAAAATCAAGAATTCCATTTCCTTCTGTATTTGGTTCTAATAAAACCGCTCCACAGCCATCACCAAAGATGATGCAGGTTGTTCTATCTTCATAATCAATAATTGAGGACATTTTATCCACACCAACTACAATTACTTTTTTATATTTACCAGTTTCAATAAATTGAGAACCGGTTGAAAGAGCATAGATAAAACCTGAACAAGCAGCCATTAAATCGAAACCCCAAGCATTTTTAATTCCTACCTTGTCACAAAGTACATTTGATGTACACGGGAAAACGTAGTCAGGAGTTACAGTTGCAAGAATCACTAAATCTACGTCATCTGGATTTGTTCCAGTTTTCGCTAAAAGTCCTCTTACCGCTTCAGCAGCCATATCAGAAGAAGCTCCTTCTTTCAGGATTCTTCTTTCTTTGATTCCAGTTCTAGACATAATCCACTCGTCGTTGGTATCAACGATTTTAGCCAATTTTTCATTGTCTAGGACATAGTCAGGAACATATCCTTGAACACCTGTTATTGCTGCTGTTATTTTACCCATAATTAATTAAATGCCTCGTTAATTTTTGTCGATAAACCCGATTTAGCTACGTCATATGCATGTTTAATCATGTTTTTAACAGCAACTTCATTTGAGATACCATGACCAATTATTACGTTTCCTTTTACTCCTAAAATGGCAGTTCCGCCATAATTTTCGTAGTTGAAACGATCAAAATATTCGTCTTTAATTCCTCTTCTTTTAATTAAATTGTAAATCCCTTCAGCTTCTTTTAGTACGATATTTCCAGTATACCCATCACACACAATTACGTCTGCTTTCGCTAAGAATAAATCTCTACCTTCTACGTTACCAACAAAATTTACTTCGTCAGATTCTTGCAATAATTTGTAGGTGGCAATCGTCAAAAGATTTCCTTTTGATTCTTCTTCGCCAATACTTAAAAGTGCAATACGCGGATTTTCCACTCCGTATACATTTTTCGCATATAGACTTCCTAATAATGCGAACTGATATAATACGTCAGGTTTACAATCTGCATTCGAACCAACATCTAACAAAATAGAATTAGTTCCATCAATACAAGGTAAAGTGGAAGTAATACATGGGCGAATAATTCCCGGAATTGTATGTATCTTATAGATAGATCCCACCAACATAGCACCAGTATTCCCTGTACTAGCAAATGCTTGAATTGCACCATTTGCCAATAAATCAAACCCTACAGATATACTACTATTTGGTTTTTGAGGTATTGCTCTTGTAGGATGATCATGCATCGTGATTTCATCTGGTGCATGCACGATTTCAAAATCGTCCGGATTTGCTCCATGCTCAGAAAGGCAAGTCAAGATTTGATCTTGGTCGCCTAACAGAACTATTGTAGCATCTTGTGGAAGTTCCTTCCGTGCAAGTATTGCTCCTGCTACATTAGCATTTGGAGCAAAATCACCGCCAAAAATATCAATTCCAATCTTCATCAAGAAGGATATTTAAGCAACAATTAAATCGCAACTTCTTTTTCCGCTACTACTTTACCTTTATAGTAAAGTTTCCCTTCATGCCAGTGAGCATGGTGAAATAAATGAGGTTGTCCTGTTGTTGGGCAAGTCGCGATATTATCAGCTACCGCTTTAAAATGCGTTCTTCTTTTGTCTCTTCTCGTTGTCGAGATTCTTCTCTTTGGATGTGCCATTTTACTTTATTTAAAATCTTTAATTCAAATTTTTCAAAATCGACCATCTTGGATCAATTTCACCATTGTCTTTTATATCATTATCATCCGATTCATCATCGTCCGAGTCATCATCATCATCATCATCGTCGAAGTCATCGTCACCAAAATCATCATCATCATCGAAGTCATCATCGTCATCATCATCCATCGAGTTGATTAGATATTGATCGAGTAATGCAATCATTTCTGGATTACAATCTTCTTTCTCATGAATCGTTCTTAGAGGCAATGAAACCGCTATCAATTCATAAATATTCATTTCTACATCTAGTTCAAACGCTTGCTCCTCCAGAACGATTAGCCCTTCGTTTTCAGATGGATCTCCTCCAAATTTATAAACGATTTGGTATTCTCCTTCAACATCCACATCGATAGGGTCTGTACATCTATCACAGTTTGTTGTTACCTGTCCTTCAACAGCGAAAATACCAACGAGCATTCTTTCCTTTTTTTCAAGCTCTAAACGAACGTGGACGTTTCCACGATGTATTATTGAGTTTTCAATTCCTTCAAAAAACGAATCCGTTATATCGTATTCAAACAAGTGATTACCAGTCTTTAAACCTACAAACGGTATGATAAACTCCCTTTTCGACATAACTAATTAAACTAATTTCGGATGGCAAAGATAATGATTTAAACTTAAAATTGTTAATATCCTTTACTTTTTTTCCATCCAGGCTTTTATTTTATTCAAAAGAGGATAATTTTTTCTTATCAGCTGGTTTAATTTTTAGCGGATTAGCCATCATCTCTTTTCTGTCTTTTTGATTTCTATAAATATCCATTGCTAAGTATATAGCGCTTCTCATCGATTGTGCAGATGCTTTATTTTGTCCTACAATATCAAAAGCTGTTCCATGGTCAGGCGATGTTCTCACAACCGGTAAACCTGCAGTAAAGTTTACACCATCATCAAAAGCTAGGGCTTTAAAAGCTGTTAATCCTTGGTCATGGTACATTGCTAAAATTCCATCATAGTGCGACATGGCGGAAGACCCGAAAAAACCATCTGCTGGAAATGGACCAAAAGCCAATATGTTTTCTGTTTTTGCTTGATTAATGGCAGGTATTATTATTTCTGTTTCTTCTGTTCCCATTTTCCCATTTTCTCCTGCATGTGGATTTACACCAAAAACCGCAATTTTCGGTCGAATTATTCCAAAATCAGCCTTCAAACTTTTTTCAAACGTTTTAATTTTTTGAAAAATCGCTTCTTGGGTTAAAGATGCGCTAACGTCTTTTAAGGGGATATGTGTGCTCACTAATGCCACTCTCATCGTTGGCGCAACCATCATCATCAAAGCTTCGTCCATGCCTGCTTTATCCGCTAAATATTCGGTATGTCCAGGAAATTTAAATCCTGACTTTGCCATTGCTTCTTTCGAGATAGGCGCTGTCACCAATACGTCAATTTTTCCAGATGCTAAGTCCTGTGTCGCTGCTTCTAAGGATAAAAAAGCGAATTTACCGCCTATTTCCGTTGCTTTTCCTAAGTCAAAATTAATTTCCTCATTCCAAACATTGATTACATTCACTTTCCTGTTTAAAGCTTCATCCGCTGATTTACAGGTAGTATACATAAAATCATGTTCGCCAATCGATTTTTTATGGTACGAAAGGGTTTTTGTTGAACCGTAAATAATGGGCGTACAATCCAATAAAATTCGATTATCAATTAAGGCTTTAATAATTACTTCTGGCCCAATTCCATTTATATCTCCAATTGAAATGCCAACTCGAATAGGATGTAAACTGCCAACTTCTTTATCAACATGTATGCTTTTTTCCATTCTTATTTATAGTTTTTTAGAAAGTTAAATAACAATCGAACTCCAACGCCTGTGCCACCAACTCCTTTGTAATTTTCTTCGGAATCCAACCATGCTGGACCAGCAATATCGATATGCACATAAGGTGATTTCACAAAATGTTCTAAGAATTTCCCTGCGGTAATCATTCCTGCGTAGGGTCCTCCAATATTTTTTAAATCAGCAATTTTTGATTTAACATCTTCGTAATATTCATCCCAAAATGGAAGTCTAACTACTCTTTCATGTTCTTCATTCCCTGCTTTATCTAATTGAGAAAATACTTTTTCAGAGGCATTTCCCATGATGCAAGATGCTTTTGTTCCAATTGCCGCAACTGCCGCTCCTGTTAATGTAGCTGCATCAATGACTAATTCTGGATCATATTTTTTCGAATACGCCAATGCATCCGCTAAAATCATTCGTCCTTCGGCATCTGTGTTTAAAACTTCAACGGTTGTTCCGTCATACATCGTAATCACGTCGCCAGGTGTATACGCATTTCCTCCAGGACGATTATCTGTTGCTGGAATTAAAGCGATTACATACACATTTAACTTATTTAATGCTGCTGCGTAAATTGCTCCTGTCACGCATGCTGCTCCACCCATATCACATTTCATAGCGTCCATGGATCCTTTTGTAGGTTTTAAACTCAGTCCTCCAGTGTCATATACTACTCCTTTTCCAACCAAAACAATTGGTTTTTTATTGATTGCCTTTTTTGGTTTATATTCAACAACGGTAAATGTGGGTGGATCAATAGAACCTTTATTGACAGCCAATAATCCGCCCATTTTTAGTGCTTCTATCTTCGCTTTATGGAAAATTTCCACCGAAATAGGAGCTTCTTTTGAAAGTAATTCAATTTCATCTGATAATTTCGCAGCTGTCAAATAGGATACTGGTTCGTTGACCATATCTCTTGCCCATAAAACTGCCTTAATGGTATTGTTCATGGATTCGATATGATCAGAATCTACATCTTCTTGCAAGAAAATAGTATGTAATTTATTTGCTTTTTTATCCGCATCATTGAAATATCGAAGAAATTGATAATTCGCTAATGCGATACCTTCTGCAACGAAAATTAGTTTTTCAGTATCTCCTAAAATGGATATTTCTTCTACTTCTTTGGGTAATTGTTTGCGAATTGTGGCACCTGCAACCCTCATTTTTTCATTGTTGTCTGCCGATTTTACAAAGAAGTAATAGCATTCAGGTGTTTTAAGAAAATCTGAATCTTTTTCTCCTTTCACAAAATCTTTGAAAAAAGAAGCTACTTGATCAGAAATAGTTTTGGCTAATTTTGTTTTTTTATCACCAACGATCACCAAATTTTGATTGGCTGCTAATTTTTTTATTTTTTTTAAATACATGTCGAATCTTTTTATTTTTTACAATTTTCAAAAATAAGGATTTTATTATGATTTTAACTGATTTTTCGAGGAAGATAATTCTAAAATATCGTTCTTAATTAAATTGTAAATAAATCAAAGTCCCCGCCGAGAGAGTCATAATTAGTAAAGCCGTAAACCCTAGAATATTTGACCATCTTCCATTCACATGTTTTCCCATTATTTTTTTATTATTGGAGATGTGTAGGATAATCGCAATTAAAACCGGTGCTGTTAATCCGTATAAAATGGCTGTGTATATTAGCGCATCAATAGGAGAAATTCCAACGTAGTTCAGGCACAGACCTAAAAGTAAAGAAATTCCAATGATGACATAAAATGCTTTTGCTTCGTGGAACTTTTTATCTAAACCTTGTTCCCATCCAAAAGTTTCTGCAAAAATATAGGAAAGTGAGCCACATAAGACGGGTATTGCAATTAAGCCGGTTCCAATTACTCCAACCGCAAAAAGAAGATAGGCTAAATTTCCTGCGAGTGGTTTTAAGGCCATGGCAGCTTGCTCTACGGTGTCGATTTTATGAATTCCTCCTTGAAATAAAACGGTTCCGGTGGTGAGGATAATAAAAAACATGACTAATCCAGAAAAGATCATTCCCAAATCAACATCTTTGTTTATTTCGTTTATTATTTTTTTATTGACAATCAGTTGCTTTTTCTTGTTTTTCATTTCTTCAACTTCCACAGATGCTTGCCAGAAAAACAAGTAGGGTGAAATGGTGGTACCTAAAATACCTACCAGAATAGCAATAAATTCCTTATCAAATTTGAGCGTTGGAATAAATGTCGCTTTCAGGATTTCCGCAAAATTTTGTTTATAGAGAAATGGAACAACGAAATAAACAATCATCACGATGCATAAGTATTTTAAAATAGAAGCGATTTTTTGATAGGGTAAATAAATAATGAGGGCAAGCAACAAAACCGTGAAAAAGATACTGAAAACGGAAGGGTGAATAGCTGGGAATAACAAGTTTCCAACCGCTCCCATTCCTGCAATGTCAGCGCCAATATTCATTATGATGGCAGGAAAACTAAAGAGAAGCATTACATATAAAACAGGTTTCGGATAACTTTTCTTGATTGTCCCTGTTAACCCTTGAGTAGTGACCAATCCTATGCGAGCACACATTTGTTGTATAGCAGCCATTAAAGGGAAAGCAAGGATGGATGTCCACAATGTCGCTAGACCATATGCTGCGCCTGCTTGTGAATACGTCGCAATTCCGGAAGGATCATCATCGCTAGCTCCTGTTACAAGTCCAGGTCCTAACTTTTTCCAAAATCGTGAAAATTTGAATGAATTTTTTTTAATGACTTTCTTCTCTTGCTGCTCCATAACTACACATTTATCAAATATAGTTATTTTTTTTGAGTAATTATTGATGAACTATGCAAACAAGGCTTTCACTACTTCATCCATTTTACCGCATTTCACTAATTGAATTTTATAATTTTTTTGATCGATTCCTTTCGAATGTTTTGAGATAATAATTCGTTCAAAACCTAATTTCTCTGCCTCATGAATTCTTTGATCAATTCTATTTACAGGTCTTATTTCTCCGGACAAGCCCACTTCTGCAGAAAGACAGGTTAGACCATTGATGGGAATATCCGTATTAGACGACAGCACTGCCGCCACAACTGCTAAGTCAATCGCTGGATCATCCACTTTTATTCCTCCTGCAATGTTTAGGAAAACGTCTTTTGCTCCTAATTTAAAGCCACATCGTTTTTCCATAACGGCTAAAAGCATGTTTAATCGTCGGCTATCAAAACCTGTTGAAGATCTTTGTGGAGTGCCATACGCAGCTGTACTAACTAACGCTTGAACTTCCACTAAAATAGGTCGATTCCCTTCTAGCGTGGCAGCGATGGCAATTCCACTCAACGTTGAATCGGTATTGGTAATTAAAATTTCAGATGGATTTGAAACCTGCCGAAGTCCGTTTCCGAGCATTTCATAAATTCCTAGTTCGTTCGTGCTTCCAAAACGATTTTTGATGGTTCTCAATAAACGATACACATGATTGCGATCGCCCTCAAATTGCATCACGGTATCCACCATGTGTTCTAACACTTTTGGACCTGCTAATGAACCTTCTTTGGTAATATGTCCAATTAAAAATACCGGAACACCCGTTTGTTTGGCATAGCGTAATAATTGCGCGGTGCATTCTCTTACTTGGGAAATACTGCCCGGCGAACTTTCAATATTGGAATTATAAACGGTTTGAATGGAGTCAATCACCAATAATTTTGGTTGTATTTCTTCTGCTTGTGCTAAAATATTTTGGAGATTTGTTTCTGTCAGAATAAAGCATTCTTGATTGGCTAGTCCAATTCTTTCCGCTCTCATTTTTATTTGTTGTTCGCTTTCTTCTCCAGAAACATATAAAACGCGCATTTCTTTTTCCATCACCGCCAATTGAAGAATCAGGGTTGATTTTCCTATTCCGGGTTCTCCACCAAACAAAATCAAGGATCCGGGCACAACACCACCCCCTAAAACGCGGTTCATTTCTTCATCTTTCAAAATAATGCGCGCATGTTCTTGATTCTCGATTGCTTGCAAGGCTTGTGGTTTTGAATTTCTTCGCGAAGTGGAAAAAGCGACTACGTCAGAAGTATTTTTTTCTACAACTTCTTCCACAAATGTATTCCATTCGCTACAAGATGGACATTTACCCAACCATTTTGGCGCTTCATGTCCACAATTTTGACAGAAAAATGCCGATTTAACCTTTGCCATATTTTACACTATTATGCTATAAAGATAATTTCAATTTATGAGTATGCGCTTACTTCCTTCATCTATTTATTGACATGTAAAGGTATAACTAGATGGTCGTAATCTATTTATGTTGTAAAAAAATACCTATTTTCGCCTTTTAGCAAACTAATTCGTTCGTTTTTATAACAATTTTCTTGCTGATGTTTAATACAAAGATAATATACAGTTCACAATAGAGGTGCCCTTTTGCACTAACTTTGCGTCGTTAAGTGAGCAACCTTGAAGGGTGAATAATTTCATCATTGAAACCGCTTTTATAGTGTTAAAATTATTTATATCATTATGAAAACAGGATTACAAAAGTTTTTTATTCGGCTACGTTTTTCAATAAAAACAGCTCTCTTTTCTCAAAGTACATGTATTAAATTTAAGAAAGCTAGTGCTGCAGTGGCGGTGGTTTTTGCTTTGCTTTCGGGGAATGTGGGGTGGGGTCAGGTGCAGTTATCAGAAACCTTTGAAGGGACTACCACTTCATCAACAACTGGTGGTACTGGGATGCCTTCAGGTTATGGAACCGGTAATTATCTTCTGACTTCCGGTACTTGGAGTTTAACATCTGTATTAGCAGGTACTACAAAGTACGCTGGAACTAATTCTGCTCAACTAGGGTCATCAACAGGGTCACAAATAACTACCCCAACACTTGTAGGAGGGGTAGGTACTATATCTTTTTATGTTGCTTCAAGCAGTACTGGTGGAGCATACCAAGTTAATCTATGGAATGGTACTAGTTGGTCAGCAGCAACAGGCTCGCCTTTTACTGCTACATTTTCATCTACAAATACTTTTCAACTAAGAACTATTACAGTTAATGATGTAACGATTACTAAAGTTCAGATATATCGAACAGCCTCCGTAATTTATGTTGATAATTTTTCAGTAACTACTGCAGAGCCAACAACTCAAGCTACTTCTATTTCTTTTTCACCAGTTTCAACTACATCAATGACTGCTAGTTGGACAAATGGAAATGCTGGAAGAAGAGCTGTTTTTATGAAGGCAGGTTCTGGTGCAATAACAAATCCAAGCGATGGAACTGCATATACCGCTAGCTCAGATTGGAGTTCTAAAGGAAGTCAACTTGGAACATCAGGATATTATTGCATTTATAATGGAACAGGAAATTCTGTTTCTTTAACAAATTTGTTAGCAAGTACCACTTATTATTTTCAAATATTTGAATATAATAGTGATAATAACACAACTCCTACTTCTGCTTCAATTAATTATTTTACCTCTACAGGAACAAATAATCCTAATAATCAAATTACTTCAGCTGGAAGCACTCCTTCACTAGCAGTTACAGGTACCCTTGCACACGGTAGTTCTTGTATTAATACCGCAGCTACAAAACAAACATATACTATTACCAATACGGGTGCAGCAGCATCTAGTGTTGTGGTTAGTTCAAGTGATGCGCAATTTGTAGTAAGTAATTTGTCTTCAACTAACATTGCCGCTACAAGTGGAACTGCCACCTATGATGTTACTTTTACTCCAACAAGTTCAGGAGCAAAAAGTGCAACCATCACCGTTTATTATAATACAAGTTCATCTGCCACAACCAGCTCTTTAACCGGCACCGGCACAGCATCTGTAACCCAAGCAGTAACTTCATCTAGTGCTACTTCTATAACGGCTAAATCTGCAACACTGAATGGTAATTATACAACGTTAGGGGTTTGCCCTGCCACAATAGAGAAGGGGTTTGTATATTCATTAACAAGTACAAACAATAACCCTTTAGTTGGAGGAACAGGAGTAACAAAATCTACTGTAACATTAGGTTCTACAGGAGCTTATACGTATGCTTTAACTGGTTTGGCTTCCTCGTCAGGTTATAGTTATAAAGCTTATGTTTATGATGGAACAACGTATACGTATAGTACTCCAATAATCACTTTTACAACTTTAGATGCACTTTCAATAAGTGGTACGCTTGATAATGGAACAGTATGTCCAAATGTGCCTGCTAGCGCTGTAACTTATACTGTAACTAATAATGGAGCAACATCTGTTTCAGGTGTTTCAGTAGCATCAAGCGATGCACAGTTTGTGGTAAGTAGTATGTCATCTTCAACAATAGCAGCCGCAGCTACTGCTACTTATACTGTTACTTTTACTCCTTCAAGCTCTGGTCCAAAATCATCAACAGTAACAGTTTCGGGAACTTCAGTTACCTCAGTAGCAAATACACCAACGGGTGTAGGAACTACACCTGTTACTCAGGCGGTAACAACATCTGCCGCTACGCTGGTTGTAAATACAACTGCTACTCTTAACGGTAACTATAGTTCTGCAGGTGTATGTCCGGCTACTAGTGAGAAAGGATTTGTTTATGCTATAAAGAGCACTAACGCTAATCCTTTAGTTTCGGGAACTGGTGTAACACAAAGCACAGTAACTTTAGGTTCTACAGGAACTTATTTAAAAGCTTTAACTGGTTTAACACCTGCTACTACTTATACTTATAAAGCGTATGTGTATAATGGTACCACCTATACGTATGGTACTGCTACGGATTTTACTACCTTAGCTGTGGCTTCTAAATTAGTATTTAGTGTTGCGCCGCCAACTTCTGGGACTGTTTCGACTGATCTTGCTTCTTTTACAGTTCAGGCTCAAAGAGCAGATAATTCTGTAGATGCTGAATATGTTGCAAGTATTACTTTAGGAAGCACGATTGTTAGTGGTTCAGGTGCATTAACAGGAACTACTTTTGCTGCTACTGCTGGTGTGGCAATTTTTGCTGCAGCGCAATTTGATGGTGCTGGAACCTATACGATTACTGCTTCCTCGGGAGCTTTAACAGGTGCTACTGCAAGTTCAAATACTGTTATTTCTTTGGTTCCAATAGGATTGGCAACTTGGAATTTTTCAACTTCTACCATGACTGGAGCTGCGCCAGCAGCTGTAGCTAACGCTAATGTTACGGTAGGTGCTCTTACGAGAGGCAGCGGTGTTTCTACTACGGGTGCCACTTATAGTAAAGAATGGGGGGGGTATAATTGGGCTTCAACAACTGTTGCAGCTGCGGTAACCGCAAATTCTTATCTATCTTTTACTATAGCTCCAAAATTAAATTATGAAGTCTCTTTTAATAATATACCTGCATATCAATTTTATTCAAATGGCACTGGACCGACTGATGGACAATGGCAATATAGTTTAAATGGTAGTTTATTTACCAGTTTTGCAGATGTTACTTTTCCTTCGACTGGCGTAAATTCATTAGCTAGTATAGATTTAAGTTCTATAACAGGGCTTCAGAATGTACCTTCAACAACAACGGTTACTTTTAGACTTGTAGGTTATGGCGCAAGCAGTGCAACCTCCGGAACTTTCGCATTTTATGATGGTACTGCTTCTACTGCAGCAGATTTTAGCGTTATGGGCTATGTATCTGCGGTTATTATTTCTTCTTCGCCAACTCTTACTGTAGCAAACGCAACCACAGCCGTCACGGCAACAAGTGTATGTGGTTCTTCACTGAAAGTTCCTATTCATGCCTTTAATATAACAGGTTCAAATGGCGGAGGAACACTCACTAACTTTAATTTTACAACAACCAATACTGCTACAGATGTTACCAAGTATCAATTATGGAACTGTGCAACCAATGTTTTTTCATCAGCAATTCAAGTCGGAACGGACATAACCACAAGTTTAGGCAGTGGATCACATTCATTTGCAGCATTTTCTCAAGCAATTGGAAATGCCACAGGTTATTTTTGGATCACTACTGATATTGCTTCAGGTGCAGTAGATGCAAATACCATTCAAGTTAGTGCTTCTTCATCTACTGATATTACTACCACAGCAACGACCGCTGGTTCGGCAGCTGCAAGCGGTGCAAAGACGTTCATCGCACTTCCGCTCACAACAGCTAGCAACGGAGGGCCATATTGTGTAGGAGGAACAATACAATTAACAGGTGGTCCATCTTCTGTAATAAGCACCTATGCATGGAGTGGACCGAATAGTTACTCTCTATCAGGTACTGTTGGGGCGTCTATTTCTGAAAATTTTGATGGAACACTAACAGGTTGGTCACTTTCAAGTGCAACAATTAGCACTGCGCAGGCATGCTCGGGCTCAGGAGTGCTATTTAATGCTGCTAATCAATTTGCAATTACACCTTTAATAACTAATCCTGGAGTTTTAAATTGCAGTATTGAAAGAAGTAATGATGCAACATCTTGGGCTTTTGATGTACAAATCAGTGCTGCATCTCCTAGCAGTCAAACATCTGGACCTTGGACTACGGTCGCAACAAGAGGCTCAACTGTTGCGCAAACATGTAGCTCAATTGCACAAATAGATTTAAGTAGTTATTCAGGTGCGCGTTATATAAAATTTATTGATACCAGAGCAAGTGGGGCTCATGAAAGAAGTATAGATAATGTTACAATCACTGCAGTATGTTTAGAGCAAAATCCAAGTATACTTAATGCTACAACAGCAATGGCGGGTACATATACATTAACAGCTACGAATACAGGTGGTTGCTCTGCTTCGGCAAGCACGGTAGTTGCTGTCAATCCATTACCAACAGCAACATGGGCAAGTACTGCAACTAATGTTTGCTACAGTGCAAGTATTCAAACAACATCTCTTTCTTACAGTGCAACTAGCAACTCACCAACAAAATATAGTATAAGTTGGAATGCTTCCCCATCGAATAGTTTTACAGCGGTTACTAATGCTACATTTGCAGGTACATCAAGTGGAGGTTCGATCACTATTTCTGTTCCTGCGGGTACTGCGCCGGGAACATACACAGGAACAATTACTGTAAATAATGCTAATTCATGCGCAAGCAGTGCTGTTCAAACGTTTAGTGTCACAGTTCTTTCGCAATTTACTTCTGGAGCGATACTCACAACTGGTGAAACGATTTGTTCAGGAGGGAATCCTGGAGTTATCGGTAGTTCAATTGCAGCCAATGGTGGAGATGCAAGTTTTACGTATAAATGGCAAGCCAATGGCGTAGACATCCCTTCTTCAAACAGCGCCACATACGATCCAGCTTCAGGTTTGACTGTTGCAACAACTTATACTCGTTGGGCAAAAGATGTGACATGCAGTTCAACCTTTACTCAATCAACAGGAAGTTGGGTGGTGAGTATGCCCTCTACATTAATTTCAGGAACACATAACACCACTGCATTATCAGTTTGTGTTGGGTATAATCCTGCCTCGCTCACAATTGCTGCACCAGTAACTGGTTTGTCTCCATACACTTATCAATGGAAATTGAATGGAAGCAGTATTGTAGGAGAAACCGCATTGACCTACAATGGCACTGCATTTGGTTCTGCTGGCACCTATTCTTATACATGTGTCACAACTGATGCATGTGGTACTTCAGTGACTTCAAGTCCTAAAGCGAACACTGTTGTGGCTGATCCTGCCATCACGGTTCATCCTTCCCCTATTACGGAATGCATAAATGGGAATGCAGCATTATCCGTAACAGCAATTAATGGAACGCCATCTTTGACATATCAATGGTGGAGTACTGTCTTAAATAATAATACATCAGGAACTTCAATTTTAGGTGCTACAAGCACATCTTATACACCTCCAAGTACAAGTGCTGGAACAATATACTACTATTGCGTTGTATCGGCTTCTGGAAGTGGTTGTGGAAATGCAACTAGTAATCCAGCTTCTGTAACAATTGCAGCCATGCCAACAACATCAGTTGCAGGTTCAGCAATCACCCAATGTAATACCTCCTCATTTACTTTAGCAGGAAATAATCCAAGTATAGGAACTGGTTTATGGACGGTTACATCAGGAACAGCAACGATCACAACACCAACAGCATACAATTCAGGAGTAACTGGTATCACTGCAGGAACAAGTGCAACGTTAACATGGACGATTAGTAATGGAACATGCACAGCATCTGCTTCTACAGTAGTTCTTACCAATAATTCCTTACCAACAGCATCCATAACAAATGGACCTTCAGCAACCTATTGTTTAGGAGGAAGCGTTATATTAACATCTTCAGCAGGAAGCTCTTATCTTTGGAATACAGGTGCAACTACTGCAAGTATTTCTATAAATACAGTTGGAAATTATAGTGTAGTGGTAACCGATGCGAATGGATGCATCGCAACCTCTGGATCAACAGCAGTTACAGTTTCGACTCCATCTCTAGGAAGTATGACTAGTTATGTGGGAGATTATATTTGGAATGGGATTGTGAATAGTGAATTCACGAATGTGAGTAACTGGTATAAATATAATGCCAGTGGTTACTCAGTTGCTAACGTGGCTCCAACAAGTGTTTCAAGTGTTGTAATATCTCAAATAGGTTCATGTGTGTTCAACCAACCAACTGTTTCTTCCGGAACAGTGTCAATCGATTCCTTAACGATCTTAAATGGTGCTACCTTAACAGTAGACGCTGGAGCGACAGTGAATCTAGCAGACAATTTTACCAATAATGGAACACTAGGTGCAGCTGCTACTTCAACTTTTAATTTTGTGGGAGTAGCAAATCAAACGATTGGAGGAACAGCGACTACTTCGTTTGGAAATGTAACCATAAATAACACAAAGAATGTTACAATTAATAGCGATGCAACTGTCATAGGAACCTTGACACTATCTGATGGTAAACTCATTGTTAGTAGTACAAAAACACTTTCAATCGGAAATAATTCTTTCAATGGGGAAATTGTAGGAGGAAGTAGCTCTTCGTATATTGTTGCTTATAGAAGTGGCTCATCAACAGGGACTTTAAAACGATTTGTGAATACAGCCGCATCAACGATTTATACTTTACCAATCGGGGATCTTGATGCCTATACACCGATGACCTTTACACTTGCAAGTGCAACTTTGTCAAATGCCTTTATTACTATTTACACTAACCCAGCAAGTATACCTTCTATCAATAGCAGCTTAGTATCGTACCTAGATAGATATTGGGATTTAACACCATCTGGAATAGCATCACCAACCTATTCGGTTAGTTACACATATGCAACTGCTGATATAAATGGAGTTGAAACCAATTTTTTCCCAGTGAAAAGAAGTTTAACAGGACTAAGTTCTTACACATGGTATAAACCAGAAGGAGCTCATTTTTCGATTGCAACAGCGCAAGGTGCAGGAACAGTAGATTTAGCTTCTAATACCTTAACATGGTCTGGTTTAACTACTTTCAGTTTATTTAGTGCCGCTGGTGATGAATTTGTTAATCTTCCAATAGGTATTGTCAGTTTTGATGCAAAAAAACAAGGTCAAAATAATGTCGTGTTCTGGAGCACAATAACAGAAGAGAATTGTGATTACTATACCCTTGAAAAAACGTTGGATGGCACTAGCTATGAAATAGTAGGGAAAATGAATGGTGGAGGTAATTCTTCCTCCCTTTTGGAATATTCATTAGTTGATTATGATGTTAGAAAAACCCTTAATTATTATCGTTTGAAACAAACAGATACCGACGGAGCAGAAAAAATCTCCGACATAGTATCAATTGATAATAGAGAAAATACTGGTATAGTGGTTGTGAAAACAATGAACATTCTAGGTCAAGAAATAGATGAAAATTACAAAGGAATTGTCATTGTTCTTTTTGAAGACGGTACTTCCATAAAAAAGGTACAGTAAGTCGCTCATTTTATAATTCCAACAAGCTAGAAAAAAGTTTGTTGGAATTTTTATCTTGCATGTGTAGAAAAACATCTCAAAAGTTTGAAATGTATTGGATTAATTTTTTTAAAAATAATCAAGCCAATCACAACAATCTAAATTTATACGATACTAAAAATAATGGATTTTACCCGTGTAAAAAAAATGGGGACTATTAAAAAATATGACTATTTCAATTGACTATTCCTATGAAAGAAAAAACAAAGAGGTAAATGATAGTATCATTTATGCTAGGCGTATTCAAGAGGCAATGATGTTGAAGGAAAAACATCTTCATCGATTATTTCCTAATTCTTTCATTTTATATAAACCAAAAGATATTGTTAGTGGAGATTTTTATTGGTTCACAAAAATCGAGCATAAAATAATAATTGTGGCTGCAGATTCCACGGGTCATGGAGTTCCGGGCGCTTTTATGTCCGTGCTGGGTATAAATTTGTTAAACCAAATCGTCATCGAAGAAAAGAATACAGATGTATCATTTATTCTGAAACGGCTAAATCATAAATTAAAAAAATTATTCGATTATTCAAATCATTTTGTAGAAGAAAATGTCGAAGAAGATAAACGTGTGCAAGACGGTTACGATATTGCTATTTGCTGTATAGATTATAAAGAATTTACGCTGACATTTGCAGGTGCGATGTCTCCCTTATTTTTTGTCTCAAATAACATTTTATTTGTCATTCCGGGTTCTCGCAATTCCATCTGTGGAACAAAAATGGAAACCGAACGAACGTATGAAAAGTATACTGAAAAGTTCGAAAAAGGGGATCAGATTTATCTTTTCAGTGATGGTTTCGCAGATCAATTTGGCGGTTTAAAAAACAAGAAATTTTTACGAAAAAACTTTAAATCGTTGCTACTAGATAACTCTGCATTATCTATGCAAGAGCAACAGGTTGTGCTCGAAAAAACATTTAACGAATGGAAAAAATTCGAAGAACAGACAGATGACGTATTAGTTATTGGTATCCAATTGTAAAAATCAAAAAGAGGCTGTCTCAAAAGCTGTAATTTATTTAAAATTTAACAATGTAAGTTTATATATGAAAAAGTAAACAAATTATGTTTGTTTTTGATTTACAATTGTTACTTTAATTAATCAAATAACTTATACGTCCTTATAATCTCTTATATGGTTCAAAAAAAAGAGGTTGTCCTTATAATCCTTCCCTTTGGTCTTCGAAAGTTATCACTTTCTCTTATGGTTCAAAAAAAGAGACTGTCTAAAAAGTTGTAATTTATTTAAAATTTACAATGTAAGTTTGTTACTTTAATTAATCAAATAACTTATACGTCCTTATAATCCCTTATATGGTTCAAAAAAAAGAGGATGTCCTTGTGAGACACCCCCTTCTATAAAATTTAAAAAAATATTTATTTTACAACAAATTGAATTGTTTTTTGTGTATTTGCGAATTGCATATGTATGAAATACACTCCTGAAGATAATTTCGAAGTATCTAGCAATACTAAATTAGATCCTGTTTTCGCTTTTATCAGGTTGTTTTGAGCAATTTTACCTGTTACATCTTGAATTTGAATCGTTACATTTTCATCTACTGGCGTAGTAAAATGAACATTTACTTCTCCATCAGATGGATTCGGGTACACTTCTATTTCTACTATGGTCGAATTATTTTCAGTTATTCCAGCATATACAATAGCATCAGAAGGAGCTCCAGAATATAAATTAATGTCATCGATGTAAAGATTATTTCCCCCACTAGCATCAAATTTAAATTTGAATCGAAAGTCACTAGTAAAATAGCTTGGGGTAATCGTTGTTACATGAACCGTTGTCCAATCAGAAACGGATGCAGGAGTCCAAGCGGAGGTAGATGTAAGAGAGCTTAAACTTGATCCAGAAATGGTTTTACGCACAAACCAATTGTTACCACAATCACCACTTGTTAATACTTTTAAAGATTCAGAATTGGTTGAAACTTTCTTTTTATACGCATAACGGAAACTTAGTGTAACTATGTCCGAAGATGTCAAGGATGAAAGATCAATTTTCGAAGATATCAGCTCATCAGAGGTCGTTGAAGTTTCACTAAAATTAGTCAATTTCGCACATTTTGAGCCCGAAGAACCTGCTCCTGTGAACAAAGAAAAAGCGCGGGTTGGATTTTGATCATAGACAGACCATAAATTTACCCCTGTTAAAGTGGTGTAACTCTCAAAACCTTCATAAAAGGGGAAAGAAGTTGCGGCCGGAAGCACTTGAATAACGGCTGTTTTTGTCTCGCTATCACTCGTTGTACCGTCTGTTGCTGTCAGTGTCACAGTATAAAAACCGGGAGTATTATAGATGATTACTGGATTTTGGACACTTGATGTCGCTGGTAATCCTCCAGTTGTGGTCCATGTCCATCCGGTTGGAGCATTGTAAGAATCATCCGTAAAGGAGATAGAATCGCCAGCACAAATAACCGTTTTGTCTGTGAAGAAATCTGCTTTGCAAAGTGTCAATACTCCATTCGCACCAGTTGCATTCAAATTAGAGGTTGTATAGAGATTGTTCCTTCCACCCGTGTTAGAACCCAAGGCAGTTCTCATCCTGTCTTTTTGTCCTTGTGTAAACATTTTAGAACAGTAGGAATAATCCATATAATTTTCTACATTATCTACAACATCAAACGCCCAGGAGCTAGAAGTACCAGATGCTGGATTTGTATCATCACATGTGTTAGTGGTTAAAAAACAGGCAGAAACACCAATACAAAGGGGCGTGTCATCTACGTTATCATCAATATTGCAGCTTGTCGGATCTCCAGGACTATTATTTGGTCCCCACGTATGATCTAAGTTAAGCCAATGACCAGATTCGTGCGTCAATGTTCTACTCGTATTCACACTTGAAGTTCCTATTGATCCAACATAGTTATGTAAAACCCAAATTCCATTTTGCATATTTGTTGACCAAGGATTGGTAGTGTAACCAGCTGCCCCTCCAATATCTTTACAAATAAATACATTCATATATTTACTACCAGACCATTGACCTTGATACACATCGTTACCAGCAACAATCGCATCCACTTGTGCCCCTCCATCTGTACCATCGTAAGTTAGAACATTTACTGTACGAGTAATACCACTGAAGCATGCTCCATTCGGTGCTTTTGTAGCCAAAACAAATTCAACTTCAATGTTCACAGGAAGACCCGAAAAAGGAGTAGCTACCGTATTTGCATCTGCATTTAATCGTTTATAATCACGATTTAAAATAGCTAGACCGTCGAGAATCTGTTCTCTTGAAATATTCTCAGCGCCGTTATTATGTAGAACGTGAAACACAACAGGAATTTTGTAAATTACTCCTTTTTCAACGGCAGAATTTTTCACTTTTTGTACTACTTGTTTCTGCAAAGCTTTATATTCTTCAAATTTTTGTCTTTCAACAGGGTCTTTTAGAAGCTCTTGCATTTTTTTATGAGTCGTGCAGTATTCAACAGATTCGCCTGCTCGGCAATTTGTTGGGTCAATAACTCTCGTCGAAATTTGTTGTCCAAAAAAGAAAGTAGAGTATAACAAAGTGGAGCACACTAAAAAATAGATTTTTTTCATAGAAATTAGAAGTTTATAGCAATTTTATAAAATAACGGTACAAAATACAAATTGGTTGTGGAATAATAACGTTTTTTTTATAAACGGTTGAATTTATTTATTAACCGGGAAAATTGTTTGATAATGCGAGCTAATAATTTTTCTTAAAGAAACATAGTATCTGAAGCAGATTTTAAGGCTAGATGAGAATCTTAGATGTAAAAGAGATATTTATTACCCCGAATTTTTGAAGTTAACCCAAATAATCTCTGAAATTTCACAAAATCTTCAAATGATCTTATTTATGACTAACTTTACAACTAATATGAAATTTACAGAATTAAATCTTAATGAATCTTTGTTGGAAGCGATTTCACACATGGGATTTGTAGATGCTACTCCTATTCAAGAATTTGCTATTCCAAAAATTCTTGACAACAAGGACATTATTGCATGCGCTCAAACAGGAACAGGAAAAACAGCTGCTTTTATTCTTCCTATTTTAAATAAATTAGTAGGGAAAGAAGATACAACAATTGACACATTAATTATTGTTCCTACGCGCGAATTAGCGGTTCAAATTGAACAAGAAATTCAAGGATTGTCTTATTTTGTTTCAGTCGGTTCGCAAGCAATTTATGGCGGCGGTGACGGGAAAGATTGGGATATCCAAAAAGAGGCATTAAAAGAGGGGACAGATATTATCGTCGCAACTCCAGGTAAATTAATTTCTCACTTATCGATGGGGTATGTTAATTTTAATCATGTAAAACATTTGATTCTGGATGAAGCGGATAAAATGTTGGATATGGGCTTTTTAGATGATCTGGAAAAAATAATTTCGTATTTACCTAAAGAACACCAAACGCTACTATTTAGTGCTACTATGGCACCTAAAATTAGAACGTTGGCGGAGAAAATTTTAAAGAATCCTGAAGAAATAACTTTGTCGATTTCGAAACCTGCTCCTGGTGTTTCTCAAAATTTGTATCTCACTTTTGACAATCAAAAAATACCTGTCATTAAGCATATTTTAGAGCAAAAACCCGAGTATACAAGTATTATTATTTTTACTTCTTCTAAAGCAAAAGTATCTGAGATTGTTCAAGGATTGCGTAAAAACGGATTTAAATCTCAAGGAATATCTTCCAATTTGACGCAAGCGGAGCGCGAAGATGTGTTGAGAGGATTTAGATCAAAACGTATTCGAATTTTAGTTGCAACCGATGTGATGAGCAGAGGAATTGATATCAAAGAAATCAACATGGTCATCAATTACGACGCCCCGCATGATGCTGAAGATTATGTGCATCGAATTGGTAGAACGGCTAGAGCAAATACAAAAGGAGAAGCGTATACTTTGGTGAATGAAAAGGATATGCCAAAGATGCAACGAATTGAAAAATTAATTGAGGCTGAAGTTCCGAGACAAGTATTACCGGAAGAACTTGGGGCAGGACCGCTTTGGAAAACAAATTCTTCATCCAGTTTTAAGAAGAAAAGAAAATTCAAACCGAATCCAAGAAAAAAAGATTAATAACTTGCGTTAACTTGATTTTAGTAATTTCTATAATCATTCCATAAACAACTCCTCAACCCAACAACAATTTGATACACTGGCTGAGAATAGGCTGTATTTCCCCGCAGTTGATGCTCCATGAATACTTGCAAATTAGAGCCTTTGTCAAGTAAATATGAAGTGGTAAACATCAATCTTACGCCATTATTTTTGATTCCTTGTCCAATCGTATTTCCAAATTCATGCGGACGTGTATCGTATGAAGCATAGATATCACCTCCGTAACTTAAACCATCTTTTTTATCAGCACCATGCATAAAGTAATTGGCAAAAACTTTTAGAGTCCACTTTTTATTTTGCCATTTCAGCTCTCCTAAAATTTCATAAAAATTACTACCATAGGGATGCGCAAGAGAATATCCTTCGTTGGCATAGTTTTGACTTGAAGTCTTGTGCGAGTATGTATACGGTCGAGTAAAATTAAATTCACACCGGTAGAAAAAGTTCTTATTAGTATACTTAAATCGCCCTTTTACGCCCAATTGAGCCCCGTATTTATTCGCCCACCACTGCGTTCTGTTTTTAATTTGATAAAGGTCAAAATCATCGATAATTACTTGACTATAAATAGTATGTTGTTTGATTTTAATAGAAGTAAGCACTCCTAGTAATACGTTATCTGAAGAACCCAAAGAATATTCCTGAGGTCTGAAAAAAACGATTGGATTTAAATATTCTGCATCAAAACCTCTATTTAGGTTCGTGTCCTTAGGCGCAAAAACGACCGATTCAAAAATACCGAAATTTAACCACTTTGTTGGATTGTAACTTATTAAATGAGTAGCGGCATATTTAGATTTCCATTCTTTCTTCGGTGTCTCCTCACGAAAAAATTGATACAACATCATATATTCAACTTTCCAAAAAGCCGCCCTAATTTTAGCAAATGGGTATGGTTTCCCATAATCGCTCAATAATAATGATCGATTCCCCTCCCCAATAAAATTATGATCAATTCCTGCTTGAAAATTGAAAACTTTGTTAGGAGTGTAGGATGCTCTTCCTCTAATATCGGTATATATAAATTGATCGCCTGTTTTGGGTTGGAAAATAAAAGATTTCGGCTGAAATCGATCATTTTTTGCTTCCCCAAATCCCTCAATTACAGAAATTTTATAATACCATTTTGAATATTTTATACTAGATAGTGACACCCCTAATCCTGTTCTGGAAGATAGGGCATCATCTATTTTAATTCCTGCATCAAAAAGGGGAGTAATTAGTAGCTTTGGTAATGTATCTTTAAAACCTCGAACGGAAGAAGAATAGGCACTTGCAGCAAGATTGGTGGTGCGAATAAAAGGTCTAATGGAGGAATGATTTGTGATGGAAGCCTTTTCGATCGAATCATTGGGCATTTCCTCATACAATAAGCCAACTTCAACTTGAGAAAAACTCAGGTGCGTTACAAAAAGTGCTATTAGTAATTTCCAATTCATCAGAAATCGTTATAATGATTAATTAAAACTGTTCGAATACCTATATTAAAAAATTTAGTAATAGAAGAGGAACTAGAGGTGTCATTTCTATAGGTATAAGACCCAAAGAGAGTTAAATTCATTTTTCGATTAAATCTATATCCAACTTCAATTTGCTCGTGTTGCAATTGACCTGAATGTGGTGCAGAATTTTTATTTACAGCGAGTATTGATCCACTTTTAAAACCTTCTAATTTATAAATAATGATTTTCACATCAATGTAAAATCGTTGATATTCATAATTACTTCTAATAATAAACTCTTGGAACCCATTTCCTTTGGTATGCGCTAATGGTAAATTATAATGACTGTAATTTAATCTCCGATTCGAAGAAGCATACAACTGCGAGGGCACATTATTATATTCGAGTTGCAAGAGGAAATTTTTTAGATTTACAAAATTGTAACCTCTATATCCAAGTTGAAATCCAATGTTTTTAGTGTCGAAATTACTCATGGCAATTTGACTATAAATACGATGTTTTAACGTAAAAAGATATTCGGAATTAATACCAATTAGCGAACTCATAGTATTTTTATTGGTGACTAAGATTTCAGAAATACCCGGAATTGGATTATAAAAAAGAGGATTGACCTTCGTTGATTTAATGGAATCTCCTTTACTCCAAATTGCTCCTTCAAATACGCTAATATTTAATTTTTTCGAAGCTTGATACGTAAGGTAGTTCGTAGAAAGTGCTTTTGGTTCATAGTAGGATTCATCACTAGTTGTAAAAGGTCTTCTCATTAAGTTCATTAAACGTTCTCGCATATAAATAAAACTCCATTTTTGAGAAATCTTTATGTTTGTTTGAAAATAAGGAGCATTTACACTGTTATCTGAGAGCAGTAATGATCTATATCCAGAACCTATAAAATGAGAATTATTACCCGTAATCACTTTAATATTTTTACTCGGAGAATAAACAACATTGCCAATGGCATACGCAAAATCGAATCCATCCCCTTTGAAAGGTTTTGTTCTTCCAGCACCTGGAATTACAGCGTTTTGACTGGCATAACCGAGATATTGCGGATAAAACTCCCCGAGTGAGATGTAATAGGCTCTTTCATAATTGGTATAGCGAGCTTGATTTTCATAAAATGAAGTAGAAAAGGAAAAGTTTTTAAAAAGATCGCCTTCTATATGAAATCCACGCGTATTTTGAAATTTTCTAGATGGAATGGTGTCCCCTTTATCTTCACCATACGAAATCTCAAGAGTTGGAGAAATCGTTAGATAGTAGTCGGGTCCTTTTATCTCTACCAAATGTTTTTTAATTAAAGCGGTTGAGAAGAAATAATATTGCTTGGATGAATCTGCTAATTTTGCATTTAAATTAATCTCACTTTCACACACCGGCAAAAAAGAGCCATTGGAAAAAGAAGTAGCATTAAAGGGAGAAAATAGTTTATCCTTAAAATAGGAACTTATAGGTAATAAATTCTGTTGTGAAAACAAAATGAAAGGTGAAAACAACAATAAAAATAAAACAGTCTTTATTCTTTCCATCTTATTTTCTTTTTACTAATGATTGTGTAATAGCTACAAAATGAGGGTTTAATAAATCCTTTTTATTGTAACTCAAAGGCAATCCTGTTTCAACTGAGCAAACCGTTCCCCCTAAAGCTTCTAAAATAGCTTGTCCAGCTGCAATGTCCCATTCCATTGTAGGGGCGAAACGCGGATATACATCAGCCAATCCATAGGCTAGATCAAAAAATTTCAAGGCACTTCCCTTCTTAATAAAATTAATTTCGGAATGTTCCTTTTTTAAACTCTCAATAAAATCCGCCGAAGCTCCGGAGTGAGGCGATCGCGATGTTGCCATTACTAGAGGAGAATTTGCTGTTTGCTGAATACTTAATTTTTCCCAGGTGTCAGAATCTTCAATAGTGTCAAAATTAGAAACAAAAACCCCCATTTTTGAACCTCCAAAAATCACTTTTTTTTCAATTGGCCAAGCAATCACTCCAAAAGTAGCAACGGTTTCTTCAATTAATGCAATATTAACGGCAAATTCACCATTTCTTTTAATGTATTCTTTTGTGCCGTCAAGCGGATCAATGCACCAATTAGAAGCCCAATTTTTACGAATATCAAAGGAAGGATGTTCGCTTTCTTCTCCTAAAATAGGAATGTTGGTTGCAGAAAGGTGTTCGATAATTACTTGTGAAGAGGCAAAATCTGCCTCGGTTACCGGAGAGCCATCATTTTTAAAGTGAGAAGTAAATCCCTTTTCATAAAAACCCATAATAATTTTCGAGGCTTCAATAGAAGCAATTAGTGCTTTTTGATATGAAAATGAAAGTGTCTTCAAATTTTATATTTGGAATTTTCAAAGATAATTAAACGTGCGAATCGTAAGGAGTTTTGAAGCATAAAAAAGGCTGTTCATACGAGAACAGCCTCTTTCTTAGAGTTTATTATTAGTTAATGTCTTACCACTAATTTCCTGCTAGAAAGCTTAATACCTTCAGCTTCAATCATTACAAAGTAAATTCCGTTTTTAAATTCTGATACATTTACTTTAGAGGACATACCAAAATCATCTGAATAAACAATATTTCCAACAAGATCAATAATTTTTATCGTTCCATTTTTACTGTTGTTCAATTGAATATTTACAGCTTCATCTGCGGGGTTAGGAAAAATAGAAAAGTTTGGGTACTGCTTCACTTCTTTTATTCCAACTGAACTAACAATTTGAATATCCATAGAATCATCATACGTTGCGCAGTCACCTACATAAATTCTATATGTTCCAGTGGCAGCTGTCGTAACAGTAGAATGAAAAGCAATTATTCCAGTATCACCATTTGCAACAACCAATTGTTGTGATAAGGCAGCGGGTGAACAATATGGATTGTCTGCTGATGGAGGAAAACAAGATACTCCAGCACATATAGTTGTTGACCAAACGGAAGGAACACTTGCCTCATTTAATCTTGTTAATCTCCATGATTTTTCAGCGCCAGTCGTGTTTACCACATCAATATCAAAATCAACTACACCAGCAGCTGAAACAGTTCTAATATATGGTGAATGCCCAGAAGAATAATCTACAGCATCGCCAACAATTTTCATCGTGATATTATCCTGCGAAAGACCAGCGGCAGCAAATCCTAAAATAGCAATTGAATTTAGTAATATTTTTTTCATTTATGGATGTGTATAATAATATGCAAAACAAATATAGTATAATTTTCTGTTTAAAAAAACAAATTTCATAAAGATTAGTAGATTGTATAATTATCTGTAATTCAATAATTAAATGCTTTGTTTATTAGTTAAATATTTGATTTACATTATTATATATTAATAAAACGAAGGAAGAAGCATGTTAGGATTACAATAGTATATTCTATTATAACGTGATATAACAATGAATTTTATTTTATCTTTGACTCAGGCAAGGATTTTGAACGAGTGAAAATCGCAATTTATAAAATAGGAAATTATGAAAAAAACAGTAGTATTATTTTTGAGTTTAGTGCTTACCATTTCTTCTTTCTCTCAAGAGGAACATAAAGTGGATGAAGGAAAAAAAATCCCTGCCGTTCAATTAAAGACCATGGATGGGAAATCCGTCAATACGGCAGAATTAGGTTTTAAAGGTCCTGTAATTTTTAGTTTTTGGGCGACTTGGTGTTCTCCTTGTAAACGAGAATTAAATACAATTCATGATTTATATATAGATTGGCAGGCAGAAACAGGAGTAAATTTGGTTGCTGTATCGATTGATGATATGAAAACAGCGAGTGGAGTTCCAGTTTATGTAGATGGAAAAAGCTGGGAATATCTTGTGCTAATGGATCCAAATGGAGATTTTAAAAGAGCAATGGGAGTAAATAACGTTCCTCATACTTTTTTAGTTGATACGGATGGAACTATTGTGTATTCGCATAATAATTACGCTCCAGGAGATGAAGATAAATTATATGAAGAGTTGCTAAAAGTTGCTAAGAAAACGAATTAAATAACGTTAAAATATAGGTATGTATAAAAAAATTATTTCATTGTGTATTTTTTCAATCTCCTTTGTTGTTTTCTCGCAGAATAATGAAGGTTCATTGACAGGAAATATTGAAAGTACGTTCCAATATTTACGAGCTGATTCATTGATTGGCGCTGAATTACCTCCAGAAAAAGCATTAATGAACACATATATGAATGCTTTTTATACCAACAAGGGATTTAAAGCTGGGGGTAGATTTGAATCCTATTCTCCGCATATTAATGGTTATCCTACTGTTTTTAGTGGCACTGGAATCGGCATGCGATATATTGGGTATGTAAATAATTTGGTAGATGTGACAATTGGAAATTTTTACGAACAATTTGGTCAAGGATCTTTGTTTAGAGCCTATGAAAATAGAGCTTTAGGATATGATAACGCAATGGATGGAATGCGTTTAATTTTACGTCCTGTTCCTGGCGTGATAATTAAATCGGTATATGGTCGACAACGGGAAGCTTTTACCAATGGACAAGTGGTTGTAACTTCTGGCATTGTTAGAGGAATTGATGGAGAAATTCATTTCAATGAAGCTTTCAAATGCATGAAAGAAAAGAAATTTGATCTTACTTTTGGGGGATCTTTTGTTAGTAAATATCAAAAAGATGATAAAGATAATTTAATTCTTCCTGAAAACGTGGGCAGCTATGGCGGTCGTCTGAAAATGAGGTATGGCAAATTAGTAGTTGATGCAGAATATTCAATCAAAGAAAATGACCCTTCTTTAGATAATAAATTTATTTTTAATAAAGGTCATGCGGCTCTATTCAACATTGGTTATTCTAAAACAGGATTCGGAATTTCTGTTTCTGGTAAATCGGTTGATAATATGAGTTATCGTTCCAACAGAGATCAAAAATTGCAGGTGGATTTGATTAATTACCTGCCTTCAATGAATAAAACACATACCTACAATTTGGTCGCTTCTCTTTATCCTTATGCAACTCAGTTGAATGGTGAAATTGCGTATCAAACAGAGGTTATTTACACCATTAAGAAAGGGTCGAAATTAGGGGGTAAATATGGAACTACTTTAAATGGAAATTTTTCTACTGCTTACAAACCAAGGCAAGTGACAACAGGATTTAATCCACTTGATTCGACAGGAATAATGTATTCTTGCACACCTTTTGACATGAGTTCCACGTTGTTTTGGCAGGATATTAATTTTAATATTTCTAAAAAATTCAGTAAGTCATTTAATATGATTTTAAATTATTTTGATATTAAAATGAATAATGACTACAGTACAATTACGGAAAACGCAACTGGAGTGATCACTTCGCATATTGGCGTTATAGAAATGGGATACAAAATCAATAAAAGTCACTCCCTTAGAATGGAAGTTCAAGAATTGATTACTAACAAGGGAAAAGGAAGAGATAAAGGTGATTGGGCTACTGTTGTTCTTGAATACAATTATAAATCTAATTGGTTTGTTGGTTTCATGGATCAATATAATTATGGGAATCCTATTGACGAACTAAGAATCCATTATGTTATTGGTACTGTGGGTTATGTGCATGAGTCTACTCGATTTACCTTATCCGTTGGTAGACAAAGGGCAGGATTATTCTGTGTAGGAGGTGTTTGCAGAGCTGTGCCTGCTATGAATGGTTTGACATTGTCATTTACGCAAAGTTTCTAATATTAATTATAAGAAGTATGAAAAAGATTTTTTTTGGAATAATTGCAATTTCAGCGCTATTCTTTCAATCGTGCGATAAAGTCAGTAATCCTTATCCAAAGCAATTTATCGATATTGATACGACTTTGCTGTATGGAATGGATTTGGTGGAATATAAAAATACCAAATGGCCCACATTTTCAGAAAATACAAACACACTTGTAAATGTTTTAATTGAGGATTTTACTGGCCATAGATGTATTTATTGTCCCGCAGCAACCACCCTTGCTGAAGATTTTGAGGCTTTGCACCCGGGTAGAGTTTTTATTGCGGGGATACATGCAAGTCCATCAGGGGGAACGAGTGGAACTCAACAAGATTTTGATTTTGCGCCATATACTCAGAATTTCACAAATCCAACTGGACTTCAAATCGCGGTTGATTTGGCTGCTATTGATGCTAATTTTAGTTCGAATCCTGCCGGTACAACAAATAGAAAAACGATTGCTGGACATATGTTTAATCCTTCAACGGATTGGGCTACCAACAGTAATAATATATTAAATGCGAATGTATTGAAAGTCAATCTTCAATCTAAAACTAATTATTTTCCGGAAACTAGAGGAATGATTTTACATACGGAGGTGGATCTCACATCAACACCATCAGCTGACTTATTTCAAGTGGTTTATTTGATGGAAGATTCTTTGATTTCCCCGCAAAAATTCCCTTTAGGAGCGGAAGATTTAAATTATGTGCACCGAGATATTATGAGAGGTTGCATTGATGGTTTGCCAATGGGTAGAAAATTAACTGAATTGATGAAAGTCGACAAAAATGGTGCGGTAATAGCAGGCGATAAATATTACTTGAATTATAGTTATAAATTACCCGCACAATTTAATGCAGAAATCATGCATTTATTGATTTATGTTTACGATAGCTCAACGATGGAAATTTTGCAAGTTATTCGTCAAAAAGTGAAAGAATAGGGTAATGTAGTATCATAAATTTGTTATCATTCGTTTTTCTTCTTCTCTTATTTATCTTTTAATTTAGAATCATTCTAGGTACCTTTGTACTTTAGAGATATAGATTATGGAAATAAATCGCGGAAATATATTAGAAGTGCTAGGAACGATCATCGAACCAGACTTAAAAAAAGACATTTTATCACTGAATTTGGTAGAACATTTAGGGATTGAGGGCGACCGTATTGAAGTGACCGTAAGTATTTATAATACTGCCTTACATGCAAAAAAGAGAATGCAAGAGGCAATCGACTTTAATCTAAAAAGAGTTTTTGGGAAAGACATCGAAGTGATATCGACCATAAAGGGATTACCTGAGGACGCAAAAAAGACACATCGTAAAATTCTTCCTGACGTAAAAAATATAATTGCAATTGCTTCAGGAAAGGGAGGGGTTGGTAAATCTACAATTACTGCAAATATTGCTGGAGGACTTGCTAAACAAGGGTTTACGGTTGGTGTAATTGATGCGGATATTTATGGACCTTCGATGCCTACCATGTTTGATGTGGTGAGAGAAAGGCCATCCATGATTGATGTCGAAGGAATTTCGAAGATTAACCCAGTCGAAAGTTATGGAGTTAAGATATTGTCTATTGGTTTTTTTACAGAGCAGGATAATGCTGTGGTCTGGAGAGGTCCTATGGCTTCAAAAGCGATGTCGCAAATGTTTACTGATGCACATTGGGGTGAATTGGATTACTTGTTAATTGATCTTCCTCCAGGAACCGGGGATATTCATCTTTCATTAGTTGGATTAGTTCCTCTTGATGGCGTTGTAATTGTTAGTACACCGCAGGAAGTTGCTTTAGCAGATGCTAGAAGGGGAGTAAATATGTTCCAAATGGATACAATCAATGTTCCAATTGTTGGGATTGTTGAAAATATGGCTTGGTTTACTCCAGCTGAGTTGCCTGAAAATAAATATTATTTGTTCGGTCGAGATGGAGCGAAGGATTTAGCAGAAACGATGCAAGTTCCCTTTTTAGGACATATCCCATTGGTTCAAAGTGTTCGAGAAGCAGGAGATGCAGGTAGACCAGCCGTTTTTCAAGAAAATACGCCTTCATCCATCGCTTTTGACGAATTAGTGCTTACATTTGTGGAGCAAGTGAAAAATGTAAAACAAGTTACATCTAATAAATAAATTGAGTATGATATTGAATAAAGCCGAATTAGAAGCAAAAGTCAATGTTGTTTTGTTAGAATTACGTCCATTTTTTGAAGCAGATGGTGGTGATATTCAATTCGTTGAAATTACTGACACAGGAGTTTTAAAGGTGAAATTAATGGGAGCTTGCAGTGATTGTTCAATGAGTTTAATGACCTTAAAATCTGGCGTGGAGGAAGCTGTAAAGAAAATTGCTCCAGAAATTGTTTCAGTTGAGGCTATCAATTTACCTTCTTTGGTGTAATTTTTCTAACTATTATTTTCTTATAACGTATACATAATTTGGTTACAACGACCAAAAAAAAACTACCCCAGTGTGAGGTAGTTTTTTTTATATACTATTTTGCTACTATTTAGCCGCTGCATATTTTTTAGCAACCACTTCCCAGTTAATGACATTAAAAAATGCGTTGATGTAATCAGGACGTCTGTTTTGATAATGTAAATAATAAGCATGCTCCCAAACATCCATTGCTAAAATTGGAGTACCGTTGCACCCTTCACCCATTATTGGGTTGTCTTGATTTGGTGTCGAGCATACTGTTAATTTCCCTTCACTTACACATAGCCAAGCCCAACCTGAACCAAAACGAGTTACTCCAGCTTTTGAAAATTCATCTTTGAAAGCTTCGAAAGAACCAAAGGTAGCATCGATATCAGCCGCCAATGCTCCACTTGGTTTTCCTCCTCCATTTGGAGACATTACTTCCCAAAATAAATCGTGATTCCAATAACCTCCACCATTATTTCTTACTGCTGGTTTATCTTTACAATTTTTTAGAATTTCTTCAATAGACTTACCTTCTAAATCAGTTCCAGCAATTGCTGCATTTAAATTAGTTGTATACGCTTGGTGATGTTTTGAATGGTGAATTTCCATAGTTCGAGCATCAATATGTGGCTCTAATGCGTCGTACGCATATGGTAAACTTTTTAATTCGAATGACATATTTTTTAATATTAAATTTTTAATTATTTGAATAGGTTGTAAAAATACTTTTTTTGAGCTTATCTATTGTCATTTAAATGTCAAAAAAGCATAAAACTTTATATTTTGAAATTAAGACAGAATCATGGTATATTAAGTCTCAAAAAGCAGCTAATAACTCACTTAGTATATTTTTCAGAATACTTACGATAGAGTTCTAACTGATGGTTATCTAATGAGATAAATTGCCCATTTACCAGTGCCAATGTGACTTTGTTTGTAAGCATTTCTAAAGCACTTCCTACCGACACGAAAAGTGTTGCGTTTTTCCCTTCTTCTATGCTACCATATTCTTTAGAAATCCCCATAATTTCACAGCTACTTAGGGTTACAGATTGAATCGCTTGTTCTTCCGTTAATCCATATGACTTTGCTGTTCCTGCTAAAAAAGGTATGTTTCTAGCATTCATAGCTTCCATATCACCTTCGTTTTGGAGACAAAATTTAACGCCTCCAGTTTGTAATAATGCTGGTAATTTATAAGGTAAGTCAATTGGATCTTCTTCTTTTTCTGGAAGACTATGTAATCGCAGTAACATCACTGGGATTTTAGCATCTTTTAATTGCTGTGTAATTAGGTAACTATCATATCCTCCAACAATTACAGGAAATTTTATTTCAAATATTTTTACGAAATCTAGAATATCAAGTAATTGCTGTATATCATTCGCATGGAAATACACCCGTTTACTTTTTGTAAAACAGCCTTTCATGGCTTCTAAACGAAGGTCATTTTTTAAATGATCGTTGGTTGATGAATAAGCCTTCGCCAATTGAAAAAATTGATTAATTTCTCTTTTCTCTTTTTCGTAGTTTTCGCTTTTTTTACTCGTCAATCCTTCATTTCCGCTGCTCTGTATGCTCTGAGGCCATTCTAGATGTATACCATCATCTGCTAAAATTGTTGCGTCTTCCCAATTCCAACCGTCCATTTTCATAATTGAAGAACTACCGGTAATAATTCCACTTCTGGGAGTTGCTTGAGCAATCAATACACCATTTGTGCGCACCGTCGAAATAACGTTTGATTCAACATTGAAAGCTATTTGAGCTCTAATATGGGGATTAAAAGTACCAACTTCATTAAAATCAAGAGTAGCTTTCACTGCATCAATTTCAGTGAGACCAAGGGTAGAATTGGGCGCAACAAAACCAGGATAAATATGTTGACCTTTCAAGTCGATAATGGTGTCCCAATCCTTTCTATTGTAGGTAAAAGCAAGTGAATTTCTCACCAATGATATTTTCCCGCTTTGAATTCCAATGAGCGCATTTTCAAGTATTTGACCATTTCCTACATGAAGAAATCCATGTTCTAGCAAAATTTTGGATTGTTTTTGCGCCACACTTGTACACATGGGAGCGACAGCAATTATAATCAGTTTTAATAAAAAAATAAAATGACACTTCATCTTCTCGTTAGCGTTTTAGTTCTTGCTTAAAATCAATTTTGATCTAGTTTTCGGACCATTGTTAGAATTGTAGCCAAGGCAACCGTTTCGCCTGTTTCATCAAAAACGTCCACGAGAAATTTAACGATTCCTTTTGAAATATCCTCTTCAGAACGTTTTTCTTGATCAATTTTTTCCTTCACTGTAAATCGAACTCCGATTGTTGCGCCTGGATACACAGGTTTTGTGAAACGAGCTTCTTCAAGACCATAATTTAAAAGGACAGGTCCTTTTTTAGGGTCAACAAATAATCCTGCTGCTTTTGATAATACGAAATAACCATGAGCAACTCTTTTTTCAAATATCGTACCTTCTAAAGAGGTAGCATCCATATGTGCATAAAAGTTATCGCCAGAAACGTTGGCAAAATTTACAATATCGGCGTCTGTCACTGTATGTTTATGTGTGTATACCGTTTGCCCAATTACTAACTCTTCAAAGTGTTGACGAAAAACATGAGGATTTGCTTCTGGCATTTCGGCACCCACTTGAAATTGTTGAGTGATTTTCGTAATCGTAGTTGGATGTCCTTGAATAGATGTTCGTTGCATGTAATGTAAAACACCTCTTTTTCCACCCATTTCTTCTCCTCCACCAGCTCTTCCAGGACCACCATGTGTTAACATTGGCATTGGAGAACCATGTCCCGTACTTTCTTTGGCACAATCCTTATTTAATACTAAAATTCGACCATGCATACAAGCAGCACCCACCACAAAATCAGTCCCTTCTTTATCATTAGGCGTCACAATTGAACAAACCAATGAGCCTTTTCCCATCTTCGCTAATTCAACAGCATCCTCCAAATTTTTATAGGGCATTATGGTCGATACAGGTCCAAACGCTTCAATTTCATGCACATCCGTTTTATGAAAAGGATCATCATTTCTAAAGAGAATTGGTGAGAAGAAGGCCCCTTTATTTTTATCCGCTCCATGCACTTCAAATTCATCCATGTTTCCATAAACGATTTTTTGCGATTTCAACAAAATTTCTACATTTTCACGAACACGTTGTACTTGCGTTTGAGTTGCTAATGAACCCATTCTCACCCCTTCCACGTTTGGATCCCCAATTTTTATTGACGCTAAACGAGAAGCAATTCCCTTTTCAACTTCATTTATTAGATCTTCAGGAACAAGAATTCTTCTTACTGCCGTACATTTTTGACCTGTTTTGACCGTGATTTCTTTCGTCACTTCTTTGATGAACAAATCAAATTCTTCTGTTCCTGGAACAGCATGTTTTCCTAGAATTGTTGCATTTAATGAATCCGCTTCCAAATTAAAAGGAACACTTTCAGCTAAGATATTTGGAAGACCTTTTAATTTTTTACCCGTAAAAGCACTTCCTGTAAAAGTCACAACATCTTGCGTGGAAACATGATCAATAATCCCACGACCTAAACCGCAAACAAATTGAAGAGCGCCTTCAGGCAGTATATTTGATTCGATGATGTCTCTCACCATTACTTCGGTTAAGAAGCAAGTATATTCTGATGGTTTCACAATTGCCGGAACCCCCGCCATTAAATTAACCGCGATTTTCTCTAACATTCCCCAAATTGGGAAGTTAAAAGCGTTTATATGAACAGCAACGCCTTCCTTCGGAACACAGATGTGGTGCCCGATAAATGTCCCGTTTTTTGATAATGGTAAAGCCGCACCTTCCACATAATAAGGAAGATCAGGAAATTGTCTACGCAATGAGGCATTTGCAAATAGATTACCAATTCCACCTTCAATATCAATCCATGAATCCACCTTTGTAGCACCAGTTAACGAACTAACGGCATAATAACTGTTTTTCTTTTCCATTAAGAATAGGGCCAAGGCTTTTAACATTCTACCTCTTTCTTGAAACGTCATTTTTCGCAGAGAATAACCACCTGTTTTGCGGCCGTATTCTAACATTGCCTGATAATCTAGGCCAACACTTGATGTTTCACCAATTTTTTCTCCAGTTATTGCGTTGAATAGATTTGTTTCAACTCCTTCACCATCAAACCATTTACCTAGTGCGTAGCTTTGATATCTTTGCATACTTTAATAATTATTTTATTCTTTTTAATTAGGAAAGGTTTAAAGATAATAATTTGTGAATAGTCCGACCGTTTTAATGTGATTAAATAATTTAAAATAATACTTGTTCATCATTTCTCAGCAGCAAATTACAAAAATTTCATCTAGTATAATTTGCTATTTATCGAATTAATACATACTTTTATAGGAATTAATTACAATTTCTATTTTTTTGGAAACGCTTAAAGAAAAACGGTATTTAAATTTTACTCTTATCGATGAACTCGACATTGGTCCTGTCCTTTTTAGATTATATGAAAATAGAATTTTTCATGCTATTATAAAAAAGGGGCAAAGAATAACAATGGAACACGCTCTCAAGGGCCATGAATTTTTGGATAGAAATGGTTCAGGTAGATTTTATAATCTATATGAATTTGAGTCATTTGCAGAAATGGATCCAGAAATAAGAATTTGGGCAGCAGAAACTTCTGGTAATAATTATACATTTTTAGATGCAGTAGTTATTAATAATGTTGCTCAAAAAATAATTGCTAATTTTTATCTTAAATTTAATAAGCCGGACATGCCAACAAAGATTTTCCCTTCTACTGATAAGGCATTAGACTGGATTTTTTCTGAGATAGAACGAAAATAATTGTTTAATTTTGAAAAAAAATCAAGATGGCGATACTTTCAATTCCAGAATTAAATACAACAATTACCAATCCAGTTGAAATTAGAAAATTCTTAAACGATAGGAATGTTTTTTTTGATCAATGGGAATGTCATGAGACTTTTGAAGATTCTGCCACCTCTGCAGAAATTTTAGCTGCATTTCAAAAAGATTTAACACCATTTATGAAAGAAGGTGGATATGAAACAGCTGATGTGATTTCAATTAACTCTTTAACAGAAAATTACCAAGCGATTCGTGAAAAATTTTTAGCTGAGCATATACATTCAGAAGATGAAATTCGATTTTTTGTGGATGGGAAAGGCATTTTTTGGTTCAATTTAGAAGGTAATCCTGTTTTTAATTTATTGTGTGAAAAGGGAGATTTAATTTCTGTTCCAGCAGGATCAAAACATTGGTTTGATGCAGGAGAAAGCAATCCTTTTGTAAAGGCAATTCGAATTTTTATTGACATGTCTGGTTGGATTCCAGAATATACCGGATCCAAGATTGAGCAAAATTATTTAAATTTTGAAGTAAAAAAATAATGATCTACACTTTTTAGATTGATTATTTGTCAAAAAGATTGTATTTCAGGTAACCAAATAGTAAAAGTTGTTCCATTATTTGGTTCACTTTTTACTTTTATTGTTCCTCCATGTTCCTCAATAATCATCTTCACATAAAACAATCCAAGTCCGAAGCCTTTTACATTGTGAAGATTTCCTTTCGGTACTCGATAGAATTTTTCAAAAATAATTTTTAAATCCTCCTTATTCATACCAATTCCATTGTCAATAAATTCAAGATTTAGGCCTTTTTTGTCTGTGGATGTTCGAATAATTATTTCGGGTGTTTTTTCGCAATATTTAATGGCATTATCTAATAAATTATAGACGACATTTGTAATATGCACTTGATCTGATAAAATCACATGATTGGTCGCGTGCAGTTCGAGCGTTATTTTCCCATCATGTTCCAGCTGATTGAATTCAAATGTTTCCTTTGCTTCTATGATTAGTTTATGAATGTCAACTTCGGTTTTTTGCAGAAATAATTTTTGTTTATCTAATTTTGCCACGTTCAAAACTCTTTCAACTTGGTTTTCCAATCTTTTATTTTCCTTAAAAATAATTCCAGCATATCGTTTTAAACGATCGGGTTCTTTTGTAAAATCTAATTTCATTAGCATTTCACTGGATAAACTTATTGTTGAAATAGGAGTTTTAAGTTCGTGCGTCATGTTATTTATAAAATCATTTTTAACATCGGATAGACGTTTTTGTTTGGTTATAATCGTAATGGCATATCCAAAGAAAAAGACTACTACAATCACGATGGTTACCACAAAGAACCAAGGTGAATAGGTCACGGGATTCACGTCCATTATGTTCATTTCCACGTTTGGAAAAAAGACAGTAAAATAATGACCATCATTTTTCCATTTTATCTGTTCAGAAGAACCTTTGAAAGTAGAATCATTGGAAGAATAATAATGATCTTTGGCAGTATATTTTATTAAGTTTCCAAAAATAATTGAATCGGTAAAGCAATCGTAAATTCCGTATTGAAAATCTTGTAAAACATGTTCTTCATAAAAACAATGTTTTAAAAGAGTCTCCAAATAGAATGGATTCAATTCTTCGCTGATATCAACGGTAAAATAATTTGTACGAACTTGTTTTACAGCACCATAAGTTCCCGTTGGATGCTGACTATGTTCGGTTATCTCAGCAAGTACATTACTTAATGCAATATGTGTATTTTCAGAAAATTGTTTTAAATTTAAAGAATCTTCCTTTTCGTGAATAGCAATATTTGTATGCTGGATAGCGATGGACTTTTTAATCCAAGCAACTTGAATTATTAAAATGCTAGTCAACGAAATGATTCCTAGCAGAATAACAATATTCGTTTTTTTATATATCGTATTAAGGAATTTGTGCATTAACTATATTATTAGCGAATCATCAATTTCATTTGCCCAAGCAATTATTCCACCTTCCAGATTATATAAATTGGTATACCCAAAATTTTGTTCCAGAAATGAAATTGCATTTGCACTTCTCACACCCGATCGGCAGTGAATAATTACTTTTTTGTCTTTTGAAATTTCAGCATATCTTGCCGGAATTTCTCCCAGTGGAATTAAAATTCCTTGAATATTTGCATTTTCAAATTCGTGTAATTCACGCACATCTATTAATTGATAGTCCGCTCCGCTATTTTGTAAAGTTCTTAAATCTTCAACTGAAATCGTATTCATTGTGTTTGTTGTTGTATTAAATGTGAGTTAATAAAGATTCTTGAATCAAAGGTACAATTTTCTCTCAAAGTTTTTCTCTTCTCGCTCATAATCGTGTGTATGAGATATTAATTTTGTTACTTTTACAAGAGATAAAACCAGAGAAATGAAAATAGTATTGTTAGAGGATGATTATACTTTATCGAATGAAATAAAGAAATTTTTTGATTCGAAATCTATCTTTTGCAATTGTATTGATGATGGTTTATTATTTATGGATTTGTTTCATTCAGCAGGATTCGATTTAGTAATTTTGGATGTTAATGTGCCTGGTATAAATGGAATAGAAATATGTAGAAAAATACGTGCAGAAAATAAAACAATTCCAATTATTATGCTCACTGCAATGGGGATGCTAGAAGATAAATTGGTAGCATTTGAAAACGGTGCTAATGATTATGTAATTAAACCGTTTCATTTTGAAGAACTATTAGCACGTGTTTATTCGCTAACCCGAAGCACTGAAGTTAATGAGGATGATCAGGAATTTTATAAAATTGCCGATTTAGAAATTTATACAAAAAATTCAAAGGTTCTTAGAGGTGGTCAAGAAATTAGTTTGACTCCAAAAGAATTTAAATTACTTTTCATTTTAGCCAAAGAAAAAGGAGATTGTGTCTCAAAAAATGATATTGCTAGTAAATTGTGGGATTATCATATCGAAACAAACCAAAACACAATAGAAGTATATGTTAATTTTTTAAGAAAAAAAATAGATAAAGATTTTGAAAAAAAATTAATTCATACAAAAGTTGGATACGGGTATTACTTAAAAGAAAATGAAATTAAAAACTAAAATATCATTATTGATTAGTTTGCTTTTTTCAATTCTATATGGATTAGCATCTGTCGTTATATTGTTCCTATTTTCAAATTTTAGAAAGGAAGAATTTGAAAATAGGTTAGAAAAAAGAGCTATCACTTCAATAAAATTACTGGCGAATATCAAGGAAATTGACATTCATTTATTAAAAGCTATTGATCATAATTCTATTCATGAATTGCAAGATGAAAAAACGCTTATCTTTGACTCTAAGTTTCAACTAATTTACAGCAGCATAGATGATGCAAAAGTTATTTGGACATTGGATGATCTTAGAGAGTTAAAAAAACAAAATACCTTTTTTAGAAGTGATGGAAATTATGAAATGTATGGGTTGTATTATGTAAATAAAGGGATAGAGTATTATTCTCTGATTTCAGCAAAAGATGACCATGGTCAGAGAAAATTGGAGTATTTGATTTATATTTTAATATCTACATATTTAATTTTCACTTTGACTTTTTGGATATTTTCCTCCTTTTTGGTAAAAAAATTATTTATTCCTTTAAATAATTTTCATAGCAAAATAAAAATAATTAATGAAAATAATTTAGATGCTAGAATTGATTTAAACAAAGGAGAAAATGAAATTGATTTGATTGCTAATGAATTTAATTTAATGCTAAGTAGGATAGATCAATCCTACAAATTTCAAAAGGAATTTACAGCCAATGTATCGCATGAATTAAGGACTCCGCTCTCGAGAATTTCAGTACAAATAGAGAATAAGATTTCAGACCAAACCATTTCAGATGAATCGAGAAGATTTTTAAATAAAATACTTTCTGATATTGATCAATTAACGGAATTGATTAATTCATTGCTAGTATTATCAAAACTAAATATTCAACATGAGAGCGAAAATCAGTTCCATAGGATTGATGAAATCATTTATGATTGTATTGAAAAGATAAATGTATCTTATCCTGATTTTAAGATAAAGTTGGAAATTAACGTTACTGAAAATATAGTTGATTTAATTGAATTAAAAGGTAATCGATCCTTGCTTGAAATTGCGGTGAAGAATCTCTTAAAAAACGCTTGTATTTATTCTATTGATAAAAAGGCAATTGTGAAAATATCACAAGAAAAAAATAATTTAAAATTGCAAATCATTAATTCCGGACCAATAATTTTGGAGGATGAAAGAAAAAATCTTTTTCAGCCTTTTATGCGAGGTAAAAATACAAAGAACATAAATGGAACAGGTTTAGGACTAAGAATAGTTTATCGCATTGTAATGCAGCATAATGGAGAAATTATCTATTCAAATCCTTCTGATAATTTGAATGTTTTTACAATTATTTTTAGGTAGTTTTTCTATTTTTAAGCTATTTTTAAGGTTGAAATATATCGGTTGTGTAGTACTTTCGCAAAAAAGTATTGACTAATGAAATTCTTTAAATTCTTTAAATTCTTTATTGTTTTTACTATTTCAACTTCTTCTTTTTCTCAAGAGAAATATGATATCGTAAAATGTGAAGCTCAATTCCTGGAAAAAAATTTATTATTATTGGCTTCAAATTTCAATATTGAAGCATCTAGAGCATTGACAATTCAAGCAAAATTATGGGAAAACCCTGTATTTAATGCAGATTTTAATGCTTTTAATCCTAATAATAGAAAGTCTTTTGATGTTGGCTCAAAAGGAGAAAAGGCTCTTCAAATCCAACAAGTAATATACTTAGGAGGTAAGAGAAATAATCAAATTCAGTTTTACAAAGCAAATGAACAAATGGCTGAACTTGAATTTCAGGATTTACTCAGAAATTTAAAATTTCAACTGAGAAAGAGTTTTTATTTAGTTTATTTCAATAATAAAAAAATTGAAAAAACAAATATTCAAATCTCTAATATTGATTCCTTAGTAAAAGCATATGAAGTTCAAACTCAAAAGGGAAATTTACCTTTAAAAGAGATGGTTCGGCTTGAATCCTTGCTTCTAAAATTCAAAAATGAAAGGATTGAATTTGTTAATAATAACATCGAAGAACAAGCAATTCTTCAACTAATGCTCAATGAAAATCAATTGATAATACCAATTGTTGAGGAAGAGAAACTTGTAAAAAAATATTTGAATAAAGAAATTTCTAGGAATACAGTTTTAGACAGTTTATCGATGCAAACTAGGCCAGATTTTCTATTAGCCATTAAAAATATTGAAGCAAAAGAATGGAATTTAAAGTTGGCTCAATCAATGGCAATACCGAACTTAAACTTGGGAGCATCTTATGATCAAAGAGGAGGCGCTTTCAATAATCAGTTGAATTTAACAATTGGAATCCCGATCCCGATATTGAACAGAAATCAAGGAAATATAAAATTTGCAAAAACTATTTTAGATCAATCAAAATTAGATCAAGAAGTGGTAGCAATAAAATTAAAAATAGAAATTTCAGCAGCAGTTAACAAATGGAATGAAGCAAAAAAGAATTATTTAGATTTTCCCACATCAAAAATTAAAGATTTTGACATAGTATACAATGGTGTACTAACCAATTTTAAAAAACGAAATATTAGTGTTCTAGAATTCACCGATTTTATGGAAAGTTATAACGAAATGTCGATTCAATTTGATGAATTTGAAAAAAACTTAATCGTTTCTGGTGAAGAATTAAACATTACAATTAACAGTTCAATTTTCTAAAAATATGAAGCAATTTTCAACGATTATTTATTTTGTGGCAATTATTTTACTTGTTGGTTGCAAGAACAATGGTGAAATTAAAGAAACAAAAGAAACATTTGTATTAAGTAATACAATGTTGAACAGTACTACTACCTCCAAGGCGAAATTACAAACGGTAAAAACGGAATTAAATTTTTATGGTAAGATTACGACAGATAATAATAAGATGATTGAAATTTATCCAATTGTTGGAGGAAATGTTATTTCTGTCAATATTGAACTAGGGGATTATGTGAAAAAGGGACAAATATTAGCTTCAATTCGTAGTACTGAAGTGGCTGATTTTGATCGGCAATTGATTCATGCTAAAAATGATTTACTTGTTGAAACAAATAACTTGAAAGTAACACAAGAATTATTTGAAGGGAAATTAAATTCGGAAAGAGAAGTATTGGAGGCGAAAAGTAGAGTTGAAAAAGCTAAAGCTCAACTAAACAGTATACAGGAAACATACAAAATCTATAATATCGGAATAGGTTCACTATACGAAGTAAGAGCTCCAATCGATGGTTTTATTATTCAAAAAAGCATCAACGAAGGGATGATTCTGCGAAGTGATAATACTAATAACATCTTTGATATAGCTGACATTAAAGATGTTTGGGCCTTAGCAAACGTGAACGAAAATGACATAAATTTAGTAAAATTAGGAGTTGATGCACAAGTAAGTACTTTAAGTTCTGAGGAAAAAGTTTTTTATGGTAAAGTGGATAAAATTTTTAATATTATTGATCCTGAAACGAAGGCAATGGAAGTTCGAATTAAACTTTCTAATCCTGGTTATCTGCTGAAGCCTGAAATGCTAGCGACCATAAAATTGACATATAATGCTGATCATAAGATGATTGGCGTTCCTTCTGAGGCAATTATTTTTGATAAGAATAAATATTTTGTCATGATTTTTAATAGTAAAAATGACATTCAAACTAGACTGGTCGAGGTGTATAGTCAAGTTGGAGACGTGACATATATTAAGCATGGTTTAAAAAACAATGAAAGAGTGATTACTCATAATCAACTTTTGATTTATGATGCATTAAATGACTAATCTATTATGAATAAATTTATTAATAATATTATTGCTTTTTCTTTAAAAAATAAAGGATTTACTTTTTTCTGGGTTGGAGTAATTGTTCTTGCAGGATATATTTCATTTAAAAATATGCCGATCGAGGCATTTCCCGATGTTACCAACACGCAGATAATTATTGTTACAGAGTGGAATGGAAAAAGTGCTGAAGAAATCGAACGATTTGTAACTTCTCCTATCGAAATTGCCATGAATTCTGTTCAAAAGAAAACAAGCGTTCGAAGTATTACGATGTTTGGATTGTCAGTAATAAAGATCATTTTTGAAGATAACGTTGAAGATATATTCGCTAGACAGCAGGTTAATAATTTATTAAAAACTGTTACTTTACCAGAAGCGGTTGAGCCTGATGTGCAGCCTCCTTATGGCCCAACAGGAGAAGTTTTTAGGTATGTTTTGACAAGTGATTCTCGAGATACCCGCGAATTATTAACGATTCAAAACTGGGTAATAGATCGTCAATTGAGAGCTGTGCCTGGTGTCGCTGATTTAGTTGCATTTGGTGGTCAAGAAAAAACCTATGAAATAAGTATTGATCCAAATAGATTAGCAAGGTACAATATCACTCCTTTACAAGTATTTGAGGCAACTACGAAAAGTAATTTAAATGTTGGAGGAGATGTAATTGAAAAAAATGGGCAAGCCTATGTAATTAGAGGAATAGGTTTGTTAAAATCAATTGAAGACATTGAAAATATTATTGTTGATGAAGCAAATGGAAATCCAATTTTAGTAAAAAATTTAGCGGATGTATACGAAAGTTCAATTCCTCGGGTTGGACAAGTTGGATTAAATAAAAATGATGATGTAGTTGAAGGAATTGTGGTCATGAGAAAGGGTGAAAATCCTAACGAGGTATTAACTCGTGTAAAAGAAAAAATAGAGGAATTAAATAATGAAATTTTACCAGAAGATGTAAAAATGGAAACATTTTATGATCGTGATAATTTGATGAAATATACCACAGGTACTGTGATGCATAATTTGCTGGAAGGCATAATTTTAGTCACAGTTATTGTTTTTCTTTTTATGGCCAATTGGAAAACAACTTTAATTGTTTCTATTATCATTCCATTGTCATTACTTTTTGCCTTTTTATGCTTAAAATTGATGGGTATGAGCGCCAATTTACTTAGTCTTGGAGCAGTAGATTTCGGGATTATCATAGATGGCGCTGTTGTAATGGTTGAAGGTCTTTTCGTAATGCTTGATCATAAAGCAATTGCGATTGGAATGACCAAATTCAATAAAATATCAAAGGGCACTCTGATTAAAAAAACTGGAGGAGAGATGGGGAAAGCAATTTTCTTTTCGAAATTAATCATCATTACAGCATTGTTACCCATTTTTGCTTTTCAAAAAGTAGAAGGTAAAATGTTTTCACCTTTAGCTTATACACTTGGTTTTGCGCTACTTGGCGCTTTATTATTTACGTTAACATTAGTACCTGTATTATCTCATATTCTGCTCAATAAGAATGTAAAAGAAAGAGTGAATCCATTCGTTAATTTTTGGAATAGAATTGTTGAACGAGCTTTTAGGTGGACATTTAGAAATAAAACGAAAGCGTTGATCTTTTCAGTTATTTTAGTAATTACCACTTTTTTTTCAGCCTCTTTTCTTGGAACTGAATTTTTGCCTCAATTGAACGAGGGAGCTCTTTGGGTGGAAGCAAAATTGCCGATGAGTTCAAGTCTCAAAGAAACAGTGAAAACCACGGCAATTTTAAGACAAAGCTTAAACAGTTTCGGAGAAGTAAATGGAGTACTTTCTCAAGTTGGAAGAAGTAACGATGGAACTGATCCAAGTGGATTTTATTATGTTCAAATGCAAGTAAATCTAAAACCAAAAGAAGAATGGAAGCGTAAAATCACCATGGATCAATTGGTAGAAGAAATGGACAAAAAGCTGAAGAAATATCAAGGAATTACCTATAATTATTCTCAACCAATAATTGATAATGTAGCAGAATCGGTTGCGGGAATTAATGCATCAAATGCCGTAAAAATTTACGGAGATGATTTGATTAAATTAGATGAATTGGCTAATAAAGTGTTAGACCAAATTAAGCATATTCCAGGTATTAAGGATGTTGGTATATTGAGAAATATTGGACAGCCAGAAATTAGCGTTATCTTAGATCGTCAAAAAATGGCAGGATATGGAATTACTCTTTCTGATGCACAAGCAGTTTTAGAATTAGCTTTTGGAGGAAAAACCGCTACTCAAAAATATGAAGATGAAAAAAGATTTGATGTTAGAATTAGATTTAAAAAACAATATCGAAAAAATGAAAAAGATATAGCTAATTTATTTGTTACTGCATTAAATGGCGCAAAAATACCTTTAAAAGAAATCGCTGAAATAAGGCAAATTACAGGCCCAGCATTTATTTATAGAGATAATACCAAGCGATTTATTGGTGTAAAATTTTCAATTAGAGAGAGAGATTTAGGGAGCACAATTGCGGAAGCACAAGCTAAAGTTATAAAAAATGTTAAACTTCCTAGAGGTTATACAGTTGGGTGGACCGGTGAATTTGAAAACCAAGTTCGAGCAACCGCGAGATTAGGAGAAGTTATACCTATTAGTCTATTGGGTATTTTTTTCTTACTTTTTATTTTATTCGGAAATATTTCCGATGCACTTTTAGTACTAGCAAATGTACCTTTCGCAGTCATTGGAGGAATATTAGCATTACATCTGACCGGAATGAATTTTGGGATCTCTGCAGGTGTTGGATTTATCGCCTTACTAGGAATATGCATTCAAAATGGTGTAATTTTAATTTCTGAATTTAAAGCTAATATTTTACTGAAACTGCCTTTGGTGACAGCAATTCAAAATGCAGTTCTGGTCAGAACTAGACCTGTGGTTATGACGGCCTTAATGGCATCAATAGGTCTTTTACCAGCAGCATTATCAACAGGAATTGGGTCAGAGTCGCAAAAACCACTAGCAATTGTAATTATTGGTGGTTTAATAACTGCAACAACACTTACATTGCTGGTATTCCCCATTATATTTTGGATTTTTAGAAGAAAAAAATCAGAAAAAATTGATTAATTGAGATAAATAAGATGTGATTTTTTTGTTAAATTTGGTTTTTTGAGATACAATACTTGATTTGTTTTCTAATTTTGCTAAATGAGAAAAATTTCGGTAATTTTCTTTCTTTTAATATATTTATTTTCTTCCACTGAGTTATCAGAATTGTTGAAGGTAAATGTGCTTATTGAGCATTTCGCTGAACATAAAATTGAATCTAAAAATCTTTCTTTTAGTCAATTTTTATATATGCATTACATTAAACACGGAAAAGATAATGGTGATGGGAATAAGGATGATAAACTACCATTTCATTCAGATTCAGAGACTCTTAATTCTTTCATCTCGGTTCCACTTCCATGTGTTCCCTTTTCGATTTCATTTATTCATACCTTAAAAAATGAAAGCAAAGTGAATTTCTATGATGTTGATAAAACTATAACATCCTCTTTTTTATCGACCATCTGGCAACCACCTCAAATAGTATAATGAAACGAAGTGATTCTTATCACTTTCATTTTTAAAATGAATTTCGTTTTTTGTTTCATTAACTAAAATTATCATGTTAACTAAAATTATTGAATTTTCTGTCAAGCAGAAGCTAATTATTGGGTTGTTTATCATATTTCTGTTGGGTTATGGAAGTTATGAAGTTACAAGATTACCCATCGATGCGGTCCCTGATATTACAAACAATCAAGTACAAATTATAACCACAGCACCTTCACTGGGCGCTACTGATATTGAAAGGTTGGTTACTTTTCCTGTTGAGCAAGCCAATAGCAATATTCCTGGTTTAATTGAATTGAGAAGTTTTTCACGGTTTGGTTTATCCGTTGTTTCGTTGGTTTTTAATGATGCAACAGATGTTTATTGGGCTCGACAACAAGTTCAGGAACGACTTCAAAATGTCAAAGATCAAATCCCGAAGGGGGTTGGGGTTCCGAGTTTAGGACCTATTACAACGGGTTTAGGAGAGATTTATCAATATATTGTGAAGGCAAAAAAAGGCTATGAGCATAAATACAACGATACTGATTTACGAACAATTCAAGATTGGACCGTCAGAAGAGAGTTATTGCGGGTAGAAGGAATTGCAGATGTGAGCAGTTTTGGAGGGAAGTTAAAGCAATATGAAATTGCCATTCACCCCGACAAACTAAATTCCTTTGGATTGACAATTGACGATGTTTTCTCGGCTGTTGAGAAGAATAATCAGAATACAGGTGGCGCCTACATTGAGAAGCAAGCAAGTGTCTTGTTCATTCGAACAGAAGGATTAATAGGGAGTAAAGAAGATATCGAAAATATATCCATTAAAATCACAGAAAGTGGGACGCCTCTATTTATAAAGGACGTTGCAAGTGTTGAGATTGGCCATGCTATTCGGTATGGAGCGATGACGTATAATGGAAAAGGAGAAGTTGCAGGTGCTGTTGTAATGATGGTGAAAGGCGGGAACAGCTCTCAAGTTATTCGGGATGTAAAAATTAAAATCGAGGAAATTCAAAAGACATTGCCTGAGGGAGTAGAAATCGAACCGTTTTTAGATCGCACAAAAATGGTCAATAATTCGATTCATACCGTGGAAACTAACTTATTGGAAGGTGCTTTAATTGTGATTTTTATTTTAGTACTTTTCCTTGGGAATTTTAGAGCAGGTTTATTAGTGGCGAGTGTCATTCCTCTAGCGATGTTGTTCGCTATCATCATGATGAATTTATTTGGAGTAAGTGGAAATTTAATGAGTTTAGGTGCATTGGATTTTGGTTTAATCATAGATGGAGCAGTCATAATTGTGGAAGCAACGATGCATCAAATTAGTCATAGTAAGAAATACAAGGGAGTTTCTCGCTTTGATCAAAATCAGATGGATGGAATTGTAAAAGATTCTGCCGGAAAAATGATGAATAGTGCCGTATTTGGTCAAATTGTAATTCTTGTGGTTTATTTACCAATTTTCACCTTACAGGGAATCGAAGGAAAAATGTTTAAGCCAATGGCACAAACCGTTGCATTTGCTTTGATTGGTGCTTTTATACTTTCTTTAACGTATATCCCGATGATGAGTGCCTTATTATTGTCAAAGAAAGTAAGTCATAAACCAACCATTTCGGATCGAATCATGGGAAAATTGGAACGATTCTATCAATACACTCTTGAGAAAGCATTGTTGCATCCAAAGAAAATTATTGGTTCAGTAGTATTTTTATTTATGCTCTCTATTTTCACGATGACGAGGCTTGGAGGTGAGTTTATTCCTGCATTGGAAGAAGGAGATTTTGCAGTTGAAACAAGAGTCTTAACAGGGACAAGTTTAGAAGGGTCACTTGAAACTTGCTTAAAAGCAGAAAACATCTTATTAACTAAATTTCCTGAAGTGATAAAAGTGGTCGCTAAAACAGGAAGTGGTGAAATACCAACAGATCCAATGCCAATGGAGGCAAGTGATTTGATGATAATTTTAAAAGATAAAAAGGAATGGACTTCGGCTAACAACTTCAATGATTTGGCTGAAGCGATGAAAAAGGAGTTGGAGGTTATTCCGGGAGTAACTTTTGGATTTCAATATCCTGTTCAAATGCGTTTCAATGAGTTAATGACTGGGGCTCGGCAAGATATTGTGTGTAAGATATTTGGTGAAAATTTAGATACTTTAGCATATTATGCGCATAAATTAGGAAACGTAATCCAAACGATTGATGGTGCGGAAGATTTGTATGTGGAACCTGTGACCGGAATGCCACAAATCGTAATAGAGTATAAACGATCTATTATTTCTCAATATGGTTTATCCATTAATGCAATAAATAAGGTGGTAAATACAGCTTTTTCTGGTGAAGCAGCAGGGATTGTTTATGAAGGAGAAAAAAGATTTGATCTTGTGGTTCGAATGGAAAAAGCAAACCGAGAAGATTTAAGAGATGTTCAAAATTTACTAATACCAACTCCAGATGGAAGCCAAATACCATTAATGAATTTAGCGGATGTGACAATTTCTGACGGTCCAAATCAAATTCAACGCGAAAATGCAAAACGAAGAATTGTTGTTGGGTTTAACGCGAGGGGAAGAGACGTTCAAAGTTTAATGCAAGAATTGCAGAAGAAAGTAGATAATAAAATTGTATTTCCACCTAGTTATTCAGTGCATTATGGTGGTTCCTTTAAAAATCTAGAAGAAGCTAAGGCGCGTCTATCCGTGGCAGTTCCTGTGGCTTTATTGCTGATTTTCTTCTTATTGTATTTTGCATTTAAATCTATTAAGCAAGGGTTACTGATTTTCTCAGCAATTCCACTATCTGCTATAGGAGGTATTTTTGCATTAGCAATTTTAGACATTCCTTTCAGTATAAGTGCTGGAGTTGGTTTCATCGCCTTATTTGGTGTTGCTGTTTTAAATGGAATTGTGCTAGTTGCCGAATTCAATCAATTGAAAAAAGAAGGAATTACTGATCTAAAAAGAATTGTATTAATGGGAACAAAAATTCGAATGCGACCTGTACTAATGACGGCGTTTGTTGCATCTTTAGGCTTTTTACCAATGGCAATGAGCCATGGAGCAGGTGCGGAAGTTCAACGTCCTTTGGCTTCTGTGGTGATTGGAGGCTTATTATTAGCTACTTTTTTAACGTTGTTTGTTCTTCCGATTTTATATGTTGCAACGAGTAAAAGTTCTAGGAAGAAAATCTCACTAGATAATTCGACTGTGATAGCCGTGTTACTATTTTTTATTGCTACACCTTGCTTTTCCCAAACCCCTATAACTTTGAAAGAAGCTTTGGACACGGCAGTGACCAATAATTTAGGTTTAAAAAATGAAAAATTGATTTCTGCCTATCGGATGCAATTAATAAATACATCATCTGCTATTCCTCAAACAATGGTTACTGCAGATTATGGAAGGTTGAATAGCTATTATTTCGATAATAAAGTAGGTGTAAGTCAATCACTTGATTTCCCTACAGTATATAAAAATAATAAAAAAGTATTAATTGAGGTTTGGAAAAAAAGCGAAGTGAGTGTGGCGTTGGAAACAATAAATTTGAAAAAAAACGTTTCTCAAGTTTTCTACAATTTAGTTAATCTAGAAGAAAAAAAACAATTATTATTGGAAATAGATAGTATTTATTCCTCGTATTTGGCCCAAGCAAATGTTCGAATAAAAGTTGGTGAAAGTAATATTCTTGAGAAAACAACAATCGAAAATCAACGAATACAGATCCTGAATCAATTAAATCAATTGAATACCGATTTGGAGATTGAAATGTTGCGTTTTCAGTTTTTATTGAACAGTTCAACGTTATTTTTAGCATCAACATCAGATGCGAAAATGCAAATAAATCGTGAAATAGATAAGGTCGTGTCAGAGGATCACCCAAATCTTCAAGTTATGTATGCGGATGTTCAGATTGCTTTGTCAAATATTAAATTAGAGCAAGCTCGGTTAAATCCTACTATTTTAGTTTCACTTAATTCTGGAACAATGTATGGAATCGGGTCAAATAATATAATGTATGATCATTCAACAAGATTTAATTCGGGCCAAATTGGTATTGGTATTCCATTGTTTACGAAGCAAAAACAACTTGTAAAAGCAGCGAAAATTTCTGCTGATATTGCTTCAAATAATTTTAATCGAGAAAATTTAAGTTTGGCTAATCAACTTAGCAGCGTTATTAAACAGTTTGAAGTTCAAAAAAAAATTGTAAAAGAGTTGGAAGAAGTAGCACTTCCGAATGGTTTGATCATTTTTGAAACTGCCCAAAAGCAATTTATAAATGGGGATATTAACTATTTAGAATGGGCAATTTTGGTCAATCAAAGTATTGCGATAAAAAGTGATTACCAAGATGCCATCCTTAGACTAAATGAGAGTACAATTAATCTGAGTTATTTGTTGAACGATTTTTAACGAGTCTTTTTCAAAGATTATTTACAAAAATCATATAAAATTAAAAATTATGAAAACGATATACATTTTTCCATTAATCCTACTATTTATTGGATGCGGAACAAAAGAAGTAAAAGTAGAAAGTAAAAAAACGGAGGTGGTTGAAGCAATGAATGTGACCTTAACTGCAGCACAGATGAAAACCATTGGGATCACAACCAATAAAATGGAAGAAAAAGAAATTTCATCTCTTTTAAATTTAAACGGAAAAATAGATGTTCCACCTCAGAATTTGATTTCGATAAGTATTCCAATGGGAGGTTATTTAAAGTCCACCGATCTGTTACCAGGTTCTGTGGTGAAAAAGGGACAAGTGATTGCAAGTTTGGAAGATCAACAATATGTGCAACTGCAACAGGAATATTTATTAATGAAAGTTAAATTGAAAATATCTGAAGGAGAATATAATAGGCAGAAAGAGTTAAATGCAAGTAAAGCTTCCAGTGATAAAGTATATAATCAAGCGGAGGCAGATTATAAAACAGCACGAATAAATGTGAGGGCTTTAGAAGAGAATTTACAATTAATAGGAATAAACCCAAACAATTTAACTGAATCCAAAATCTCAAAACGCATTTCTATAACTTCCCCAATCGATGGATATGTTGCAAAAGTAAATGCAAATATTGGCAAATATTTAACGCCAAGTGAAGTGCTTTTTGAATTGGTGAATGTATCAGACATTCATTTAAACTTAACTGTTTATGAAAAGGATTTAGCAAAACTTCAGATAGGTCAAAAATTGATCGCGTTTAATAATAATGAACAAAATATCAAATATCCATGCGAAATTATCCTAATAGGTCATTCACTATCTAAAGAAAAAAGTACGGAGGTACATTGTCATTTTATCAAATACGACAAAAATTTAGTGCCAGGAATGTACATGAATGCAGAAGTTGAATTAAAAAATAAGCAAGCGATGACACTGCCTGAAGAAGCTGTCGTGCGTTTTGGTAATTCTGAATTCGTTTTTGTAGAATTAAAAAAAGGGAACTATGAAATGATGGAAGTTCAAACTGGCGGGAAAGAAAAAGGGTACGTTGAAATTATCAATAGTGAAAATTTGAAAAATCGACCTATCGTTATTAAAGGAGCCTATTCCCTATTAATGAAATTAAAAAACACGGAAGAATAATTTAATTTGTTTATTTTTAAATGGTTACATTCAAAAAAATAGGCGAAAGTAGGCAAGAATTTAAAGTATCATCTAAGTAATTGCATGAAAAATAGTTAATAAAAAATAAATAGAAAATTCTTAAAAATCACACTCCTTTGCAATTATCGATTTTTTATTACGTTATTTAACACATTCGTAAACAGAAAAAAATGAATTTATATTCAAACAAACAAAAGTGGAAAATCGCTTTACTCATAATAGCATTATTATTGGTAGGCGTTTCTCTTTTTGTTTCAAATACCATTGTAAAAGGCGTTTCTGAAAGAGAAAGGGAACGAGCAAAACAATGGGCAGATGCGATTAAGAAGAAAATCGAATTGGTTCAATTGACAAATGGTGCTTTTACACAGCTAAGGCAACTGGAGCGCAAAAAGATGGAAGTTTGGTTAGATGCTACCAAGGAATTATCTAAAGAAACATCTTTAGAAATAATACCAGATTATACTTTGCCATTAAAAATTATTAATGAAAATAAAGATATTCCAGTTATTGTTTTAGATGCGGATCAAACAGTATCAGCCTACAATAACATTGATTTTGACACGTCTTATTTTAGAAAAATGATTCCCTTAGGTGAGGTAAAACAAATAAAAAAACTTTTTGAAGATTCATTGGTAAAGCTTGCTAAAGCATGGAATTCGAAGGGTCAAGGTTTTACCATTGAAGTCTATACAGATTTGTTTATGACCTATGTGTATAATGACTCGAAAGGAATTGTCAAATTAGAAAGGGAGCGTGACGCATTAATCAATACCTTTAATCAAGAATTAATTGACAATCAAGGCCTTATTCCTGTCTTGTTAATTGATTCTATGTCGAATAAAATTATTGGAAGTAATATTTCGAAGGAGAAAGTCAATCCCTCAAATCTAGACAAAACGAGAGCAGAATTGATGAAGATTAATCTACCAATAGTTATTGATTTTCAAAATGGAGAAAAGAGTATTTTGTATTATGATAATAGTCCTGAATTAAAGCAATTGATGTATTTTCCTTATATTCAATTCGCAATAATAGGATTATTTGTACTCATCGGATATATTATTTTTAGCACTTTCAGGAAAGCTGAGCAAAATCAGGTGTGGGCAGGAATGGCTAAAGAAACAGCCCACCAATTAGGAACTCCTCTGTCTTCATTAATGGCATGGATTCAATTATTAGAGGCTCAGAATGTAGACCCATTGATTACTGACGAAATGATGAAAGATGTGGTTCGTTTAGATAAAGTAACGGATCGTTTTTCAAAAATTGGTTCAATACCAAAGTTGGAAGATACAGATCTCACACAAACTTTGAATAATGTTTTGTCCTACTTAAGGCCAAGGGTTTCAGAGAAAGTTTCTATCGAATTAATATCGAGTGAGCAGATTTTTACAAAACACAATGGACCACTTATGGAGTGGGTTATTGAGAATATATGTAAAAATGCTGTTGATGCAATGAGCGGAAAGGGAAAATTAGAAATTAGAATTCACAGCGCACCTGAATGGGCTTATATTGATATTAAGGATAATGGCAAGGGAATACATCCTAAAAAGTTAAAAACAATTTTTGAGCCAGGTTTCTCAACAAAAAAAAGGGGGTGGGGCCTAGGATTAACACTTGTGAAACGTATTGTGAACGACTACCACAAAGGAAAAGTATTTGTCTTAGAATCTCAGATTGAAGGTGGAACAACTTTTCGTATTAGTGTGCCACTTTAAAACTTTATTGGTGTTCATTTATCTTGTTCAGACAAAAACTCGTACTTCCATATATCAAAGTTAGCTTCATGCAGCGCGTCTTCGGGGTAGGTTTTTATTTTAGATCTTCTCCAGTCCCTTAAATTTATTTCGGAGAAAAAAGTGTCAGCAGTATACACCTTATTTACCTTTGTAATATACATTTCATCCACTAATTCTTTATCTAAAAATTGCTTGTATATTTCCCCTCCACCAATAATAAACATGGTGCGATCTTCTTCATTTTCATAATGCTTGAGAAGGTCTTTTATGGAATTAAATACGAGACACCCTTCTGCCTTATAATTTTTATTCCTTGTCAATATTACATTTTCACGTTTCGATAAAGGACGGTATTTTTCAGGAATTGACTCGAAATTTTTCCGCCCCATTACAACAATATTGTCGAGAGTACTTTCTTTGAAAAATTTCATGTCAGCTGGTAAATGCCAAAGAAGACCATTGTCTTTTCCAATTCCTCTATTTGCATCCATTGCAACGATTATTGCTATATTCATTCTTGGATAATTTTTATTTCTTTTGGTGCAACAAAAATAATTTTCATTTTATTTTCTATTTTACAGTCTAATAGGAAATTCTTATTACCAATTGCCTCTTCACTCGTTCTGAAAACTCCTGAAACATAACCGTATGAACCATCTTGATAAACTATTTTATGCAGGTAAGAATGAAGTTTATTACTGTAAGATGGAAGGATTGAATTTGATTTTTTTTCAATTAATACGGTGTAATATCCCAGTAAATAGTCTTTATATAGATCTACAATTTTTGGAGAGGAATTGACAAATTTTTCTTTAACTCCTATTGAATGTTCGCTAAATAATTTTCTGCTATCGGCAAAATATTGTTTCATTAAAATAAGTTCGTCCGGGCTTATAAAATCAGATCGATATTCATTGTAATTAAAATCAGGAAGAATGTAGAAAGGTTTTAAAACTCCTTCCTGTTTAATATGAACGTAGGTGAAGCATGATTCAACATTGTCAATGAATGCAGGACTATTTTTTTCTTTGCAAATATTGGCGGTGATCATTAATCCTCCATTTTTGTATCGATCGCGTTGATTAGAAACAAAATTGCCGAGTGACCATATCGTTAATCGTTCTTTTTTATTTACGATTTTTTTCTGAACAGGTTGCAAAACGTGGGGATGGCCGCCCACGATCATATCCGCCCCTTGTTTATAACAAAACTTTTCCCAAAAAAACTGGTAGGAACTTGGTAATGATTCATATTCAGTACCCCAATGCAAAGAACAAATAATGTAGTCAACATTCATTTTTTTAGCCTTTGCAAAGTCTTGCTTCATGGTTACACTATCAATGTAATTTATTAGCACAGGAGCTTCAACTGTAATACCATTTGTAGAAAAAGTGTAGTTTAATAAGGCAACTTTGATCCCCTTTTCTTCGATAATGAGTGGATAATTTTCATCTCTTTCTGCTTTATTTCTAAACGTTCCTGTATGTTTTATCCCAACTTCATCTAAAATGTCTAATGTGCGAACAACTCCTGCGGCACCTCCATCACAAGCATGATTGTTTGATGTCAAAAGTATATCAAAACCTGCGTTCAATAGTGCTTTTGACAATTCGTCTGGTGCTGAAAACTGAGGATATCCTTTGTAAGGTTTTCCTGCATGTGTTACTTCTAGGTTGGCGATAGCTATATCTTTTTCTTCAATCAATGGTTTAACAAATTTGAAACCATCGTCATAATCGTAACTATTTGTGGTCTTATTATACGCTCCAGCTATTTGACCACCATGTTGCATAACATCGCCTGCAAAAAGAAACGAAAGTTTAGAATCTGTTTGAGAAAACGCTGATAATGAAAGAAAAAGAAAGAAATTAAACAGCAACAGCTGCTTTGATATGCGGGTGTGGGTCATAATTAATTAATTCAAAATCATCAATTGTAAAATCAAAAATATCTTTTACGTTTGGATTGATTTTCATAGTTGGTAAAGTGCGAAAATCTCGAGTTAACAATAAGTTCGTTTGTTCAATATGATTATTGTATAAATGTGTATCACCCATTGTGTGAATGAATTCACCAGCTTCTAATCCACATACTTGAGCGATCATCATCGTTAATAATGCGTAGGAAGCAATATTAAACGGTACACCTAAAAAAGTATCCGCACTTCTTTGATATAATTGGCAACTCAGTTTTCCATTAGCAACATAAAATTGAAACATGCTATGACAAGGAGGTAAAGCCATATTATCGACATCCGCGACATTCCATGCAGAAACCATTAATCGTCGAGAATTTGGGTTTGTTTTGATTTGGTGAACTACATTTGCAATTTGATCAATTGTCCCCCCATCTTTTGCAGGCCAACTTCTCCATTGATGACCATAAACAGGACCAAGATCTCCATTTTCATCAGCCCATTCATCCCATATTTTAACTCCGTTATCGGTTAAATATTTGATATTAGTATCCCCTTTTAAGAACCATAAAAGTTCAACAATTATTGAACGTAAATGTAGTTTTTTAGTAGTCAGACAAGGGAAACCATCTGACAAATCATAGCGACTTTGGTACCCAAAAACCGAAAGCGTACCAGTGCCAGTTCTATCTCCTTTCTGAGCCCCTTTTTCTAGAATATGTTTTAATAAGTCGTGATATTGTTTCATTGTCTAATATTCAGTTTCTGAGGAACGAAGTTAATGATTTTTTTTTTGATTTTTTAAAAAAGTTTAAATTATAAAGAATTGTGGACTTTGATTATTTATTACATTATTGAGTGTAATAAATAATCATCGAAATAAGAAAAAAAGTAATAATGAATAGTCGAAATCAGGGCAATACAACTCGATTTTTTCTTCTTTTCACGAAGCTATGTGGACAAATAGTATGAAGTTGTTTTTCACAAGGATTGTTGTTCATTATATTTGTCTAGTAAATATATTTATTGGAAGAAATTAAATCATATAAAGTTTCATTATTTATCATAACTGTTATGCTTTTGTTAGCTCCAGTTGTTTATTTTTTTCCTAAAAATGGTATTCAAGTAGGAGGGAAAAAATTTAATTTTTTAACAAAAGAGGAATTTTTACACCCAAGAGAACAAGTAAAAAAAGATATTTCTAAGATATTAGCCATGGTTGATACAACCAATTTAGATGGTTCTGATTCTGGAGATTTATCTTTTTTAGCGAATAATAATCAAGATCACACGAAGTTTAAAAAACATGTAAATAATTCTTCAGGCGGATTTGGAGCGCCTAAGGGGGGGGAATTATCGCAAGAAAGCACGTCAAACATATATTTAAATGATGGTGCAAGAGCTAGTTTGAATCAGTTTTTTTCGAAATTAGATAGAGCTTCTTCTGAGAAGTCCAAGGTTCATATTTTACATTATGGTGATTCACAAATTGAAGGAGATAGAATGACTTCCTATATTCGACAACGGATTCAAAATCAATTTGGAGGGAATGGTCCTGGTTTAATTCCTGCGATGAATGTCTATTCAACGTTTACATTTAAGCAAAGTTGTTCTAATAATTTTGTAAGATATACCTGTTTTGGTGGAAAAAAATTACAAAATAAAAGATATGGTGCTATGTGTTCTGCGGCTAGGTTTACTGAAGAAATTTATGACAGTTTGCAAATAGCAAATACGAACGCGATAAAAGAAGCGTGGATTGAAATAGAACCTTCACAAAATGCACAAAGTAGAGCGAGATCGTACAATAATGTAAAAATGTACTATTCTAGTTGCGTGAAGCCATGTAGCGTAAAAATATATCAAAATGGAAATTTAATTCATGAAGATAATTTAATTAAAGATGGAAAATATCATGTTTTGCCGTTGAGTTTTACATCCAATGCAGGAAAATTGAAATATGTTTTTTCGAGTGCGATAAGTCCAACAATTTGCGGTTTTTCCTTGGAAGGAGATTACGGCATTCAAGTTGATAATATAGGAATGAGAGGCTGCAGTGGCACTATCTTTGGCTCTATTGATGGAGGTGTTTTAAGTAAAATGTACGCAGATCTAAATAGTGAATTGCTCATTTTACAATTCGGAGGAAATGCTGTGCCCTATTTAAAAGATAGTGCAGCGGTTCGTTCATTTGCAAGCCAGTTTCAGTCTCAAATTCGGGTCTTAAAAAGGTTAAATCCAACAACGGCAATATTAGTAATTGGTCCTAGTGACATGTCCAAATTTGCTGGAGGGATTTATGAATCCTATCATCTTTTACCTTATTTAGTGTCTCAAATGAAAAAATGTTCAGGGCAAGAAAATGCTGGATATTGGGATTTATTTTCTGCAATGGGTGGGCTAAATTCTATGCCAGCTTGGGTCGAAAGCGGGTTGGCAGGAAAAGATTATATACACTTTAACAATAAGGGAGCTAGTATTGCTTCACAAATGTTTTATGATGCCTTTGAGGCGGAGTTTGCAAGATGGAAAATGAAAACTCCATGATTTGTGTTAAAATGATAAATAATAGAAAAAAATAGCTGTGAAACGGATCTCTTTATTGCTTTGCGTTTATTTACTGCTCGGGAGTGCCTCACATTCGCAGACATTTACGCGTGAAAAAGATTCGCTTGAATTGGGGCAATATTTCGATTTTTATACAATTGATACTTCTTTGAAAACGAAATATCCTTTTATTCATTTTGAGAAGAATAATTTTGAATTTTTTACGCCCATCAGTCCTAATTGGAATGATTTGTATCGAAATATGCTTAAAATGGTGCATGAAAAAGATAGAAAATTAAACTTCTATCATCTAGGAGGGTCTCATATACAAGCGGATATATACACGCATGATATTCGAACGAAGTTACAAACGTATTGGTCTGAAATCCCTGGTGAAAGAGGTTTTTTATTTCCATTTGATTTAGCAAAATCAAATAATCCATGGAATTATGAATTTTCGTCTTCTAATTCTTGGAAATCTTTTAGAAGTGTAGGAAAAGAAGTGTGTGAACTAAATTATGGATTATTAGGAGCAATTGTCTCCTGTGATGATTCGGTAATTGATCTTCATTTTCGGTATGACAAAACCGATGTTAAGCCTGGCTTTTCAAGAATTAGGATTTTTCATAACAAAGGTAGATTTCCTTACGATTTTAATTTTAAGGAGCTCCAAACGTGTGTTGTTGATAAAAGAGATAATCCTGAAATTGGCTATACAGATATTTTTTTCGCTAATTGTATTGATTCTTTTGATTTAATTCTCAACAGAACAACAAATAGTCCATTCAATGTGCAAATTTCGGGGATACAACTAACAAATCAGCATCCTGGTATTTCATACACCGCAATTGGGGTTAATGGCGCAGCTTTATTTTCTTATTTAAACTGTGGTAACTTTGAAGAACAATTGAGGCAATCAGAGCCGGATTTTTTTGCCTTCTCTGTAGGTACAAATGATGCTAATATGCCTTTTGATAAATTTAACCCCTTACTTTATAAAGCAAATTTAGATAAAATGATACAGATTGTTTTGCGAGCAAATCCTAACTGCGCAATTCTATTGACTGTTCCAAATGATTCATATTATTTAAAGAAACATTTAAATAAAAATATTGAACGCCAAAGGGAGGTTATAAAAGAATTAGCAATTCAATATCAATGTCCGGTTTGGGACTTATATGGGTTAATGGGAGAATTGGGCTCTTCTAAAATATGGCAAGATGCAGGTCTGATGAGACCCGATAAGGTTCACTTCACGGCAGAAGGATATCATTTAAAAGGAGATTTGTATTTTGATGCACTTATGAAGTGGTTGGAGCAAATGGATTATCAGAAACTAAAAAATAAGTAAGATGTTGGAAAAATTATTTTCTTTTAATCATGGAGCGGGTTTTGGGTTAAGCTTTACTCAACTGGATTTCTGGTTGTTCTTTTTATTAGTGATGGTCATTTTTTCTTTAACGCATCAAAAAAAGATACTCAAAACTATTTTTTTTACTGCCATAGGATTGTTTTTTTACTTTAAAACATCAGGTGCCTCCGTTGTAATTCTTTCTTTTTCAATTGTTTTCAATTACTTCATGGCGAATAGGATTTTTAAATCTAGTTCCAGTCGAGGGAAGAAATTTATACTAGTTTGTTCGGTTGTTTTAAATGTGCTTATTCTAGCTTATTTTAAGTATGCATTTTTCTTTACGGAATCATTTAACGCAATGTTTCATACTGATTTTAAAGCTCTAAATTACTTTGCCCAATGGACAAGTGGCTTTACTGGCACAGGATCTTTAGTCGATAAAATTATTGTACCCGCAGGTGTTTCATTTTTTACTTTTCAGAGTATAAGTTACATTGTTGACATTTATAGAAATGAAATAAAGCCTGTAAAAAATTTCTTCGAATATTCGTTTTTTATCACTTTTTTCCCGCATATTCTACTAGGCCCGATTGCTAGGGCAAAAGATTTTATCCCGCAAATTAATGAACCTTATTCATTGAATAAAACTGATTTTAGCTGGGCTATTATCCAAATTGTCAAAGGACTAATAAAAAAATTGGTCTTAGCTGATTATATTGCGACCCATTTTGTCGACAAAGTAGTAGATGCTCCAGAGGCATATCCTGGATTTGTTGGAATTATTGCCATGTGGGCGTATTCGTTACAGATTTATGGTGATTTTTCAGGCTATACGGATATTGCTACGGGAGTATCACGTTTGATGGGATATAAATTATTTCAAAATTTTGACTCTCCTTATAAAGCGATCAATGTAGCGGATTTTTGGAGAAGATGGCATCGGTCTTTAGGAGCATGGTTGAGAAATTACTTGTATATTCCGCTAGGCGGAAATAAGTCAGGTGGCTGGGGAACTTACATTAGTACGTTTTTAATAATTATTTTTCTTTTGTTTATAACCCAATGGTATGAATTAGTTTTTATCTATGTTGGAATTACGGCCACTTTTTTATTAATTATAATATTTGTTCCAAGTTTCAAAAAATATGTTCACAGGGATTTGAATTTATTAATAACGATGGTTATTGGTGGATTATGGCATGGAGCTAGCGTAAATTTTGTTATTTGGGGAACTATGAACGGGATCGCATTGATATTATTCAATCATTGGAAAAAGATTAGTCCATATGAAAATAGTACTTGGAGGCTTACTCATTTTTGGAAAATATTCATGACATTTAATTTCATCACCTTCACTAGAATTTGGTTTATTATGCAAGATGATGGAGCGCCAATTACTTTCTTAAACCACGTTTGGACAGAATTTGGATTAAATATGCCCACTTTTGTAAAAGTTATTACGACCTTTCAAACAGCATTAATTATTATTGTACTCGGTTTTATTGTACATTGGTTGCCAAAGAAGGTGAAAGATTTGTGGGAAAAGACTTTTACTAGAATGCCAATGCTATTGCAAGCTACTTCTGTGGCGATCATTATTTTCTTCGTTTATCAAGCCGTTTCCGATGAATCAAGAGGATTCGTTTACTTTTTATATTGATCTAATGAAGTTAAAAATAAAGAATAGTTCTTTTATCACTTTTTAAAAAATTGAGGACTTTTTTCCTCTAGTGGAATTAGGTATTTTTTTAAATTTTGTTCGTCATTTTTATTTAGAATCATCAACATGTTGTCAGATTCGACCACAATAAAATTATCCAATCCGTCAATCATCGCCAATTTATTATGTGGAAGATTTACCGTACAATTTGTAGAATTAGTCACGTATACATTGTCACCAATGACTGCATTTCCATTGTAGTCTTTTTCCAGATGCGAATGAAGACTACCCCAAGTTCCTAGATCAGACCAGTCAAAATTTGCTAAAACAACTTCTGTGTTTTTGGCACTTTCCATGATTGCAAAGTCGATAGAAATATCTTCACATTTTTGAAAGCATTTATTAATTTTTGTTTGTTCAGATGAGGTATTATAAAAACTTAAATCTCCTGCAAATAATTGAAATAATTCAGGTTTAAATTTTTTCAAAGCATTTAAAATAGTTTTTGCCCGCCAGATGAAAATCCCTGAATTCCAATAGTAATTTCCACTTTTCAGGAAAATTTCAGCCATTTCTTTACTCGGTTTTTCTCTAAAATGTTTTACGGCGATTACTTGACCTGGAAAAATTTCGCGCTCTTCAGAAAACTCAATATAGCCATAACCTGTATCTGGCCGAGTTGGTTTTATACCTATTGTTAAAAGTTTTTCATCTTTGTTCGCACTTTCTATAGCAATATTGACCGTTTGAACAAAGTTATCTTCCTTCAAAATAAGGTGATCAGATGGGGCAACAATCAATGTAGCAGAAGGATTGATGGAAAATATTTTTGCAGAAGCATAGGCAATACAAGGAGCTGTGTTTTTTCGAATTGGCTCAGTAAGTATTTGATTAATCGTAATCTCTGGTAACTGTTCTTGTACAAGCTGAGAGTATGATTCATTGGTTAAGATGTAAATATTTTCTTTTGGAGCAATATGCAACATACGTTCATAAGTCATTTGAAGCAATGATTTCCCTATTCCTAAAACATCTAAAAATTGTTTTGGACTTTGAGGTGTGGACATTGGCCAAAATCGGCTCCCAATTCCTCCAGCCATTATGATACAATAATTGTTTTCCATTTTTATAGTTTTTACATTACAATGGTTGAACTTCAGCTAATGAATTTATCAAAAACATTCTTTTACTGATGGTTTCTTCGCATAAAAATTTTTTTCTCCGAAGATTTCCTTTTATGAATTGTCTTCCATTTAAAACAAAGATAGTATTTTTTGGTAGTTGTTCTAAGATTTCAAATCCTTCTTTGCGCGCATCATAATTTTTAAGAACTCTTGATAATTTAATATCTGTACAAGATGAAGCCTTCATATTTACCAATGAATTTACCAGTGAAATTTCAATGTCTTTTGGTAATTTTCTAGAGTCAATGATTGGAATTAATAGTTTTCTAAAGTTTGCTTTCCATTCTTCACCGTGCGGATTTACGCGGTTACCATATTGCTGATACGTATGAAGATGGGCAAATTCATGCAATGTCGTTATTAAGAAAGAGTAGGGGTTTAAATCTCCATTAATTGTGATTTGAGGTTTTTCCATTCCATGACCAATGCTAAAATCTCCCAACTTTGTTTTGCGGGGAGGAACAATCTTAAAACGAACAGGAGATGCTAAAAAAAGATCAACTACAATTTCTTCAAATCCGGCAGGAAGAAATTTCTTAAAGCCTTCCATCACGGTCGATTTTTTTCTTAAAATGGGATTTTTCACAGATCAAATTTACATGAAATTAGTCATAATTATTTACAAAGAATTTATTTTTGAATCGTTTTAAATGAAATTACTAGTATCTTAGTCGCCATTATGCAGGTAATAATAAACATAGGAAAGTATTTTATGATGTTGCGCATCATTTTTTCGCGTCCAGAAAAGATGCGTATTTTTCGATACAGATTGATGAATGAAATCGAACTAATAGGAGTAAAGTCTTTGCCTATTGTGGTGCTTATTTCTGTTTTTATGGGAGGAGTTATCGCTCTTCAAACTGCTGCTAATATGACTTCACCTATTTTGCCAGCATATACAATTGGGTATATCACAAGGTCGAGTACAATTTTAGAATTTTCTCCAACAATTTTATCACTCATTTTAGCAGGAAAAATTGGTTCAAATATTGCTTCTGAAATTGGCACAATGCGTGTCACTGAGCAAATAGATGCGCTTGAAACGATGGGAATTAATTCTTTAACCTATCTGGTTTTACCGAAGATCGTTGCAGCAGTGTTATTTTTTCCACTAATACTAGTTTTTTCAATTGGTCTAAGTCTTGTAGGAGGTTGGTTAGCCTTGGTTTCTTCAGGATTATCTAACACAGACACATATATTTTTGGACTTCGCTCATTTTATCAAGATAGTGATATTCTTTATGCGTTGGTTAAATCAGTTGTATTTGCTTTTGTAATTGTTACTATTTCTTCTTTTTATGGTTATTATACAAAAGGCGGAGCGCTTGATGTTGGACGTTCTTCAACACAAGCTGTGGTTATAAGCAGTGTTGTAATTCTTATTTGTAATTTCTTCCTTACCCAAATGATTCTTTTGTAATGATAGAAGTAGTAAATATTAATAAATCATTTAATGGGACTCTGGTTTTAGATAATATCTCAGCTAAGTTTGAAACAGGTAAAGTCAATATGATAATTGGACAATCTGGTCAAGGAAAATCTGTATTAGCAAAATGTATTGTTGGTTTGCATGAAGTCGATGAGGGTAGTGTTTTGTATGATGGAAGAAATTTCTCTGAATTGGAAGGAAATGCTAGAAGAGATATTCGAAAGGAAATTGGTATGTTATTTCAAGGATCAGCGCTGTTTGATTCGATGACCGTTGAACAAAATATTATGTTTCCTCTTTCCATGCTCACAAATATGTCTAAAAAAGAGATGCAAGAAAGAGCTGATTTTTGTTTGGATCGTGTAAATTTATCAGGAAAAAATAAACTTTTACCCGCAGAATGTAGCGGTGGGATGCAGAAAAGAATTGCAATTGCTCGCGCTATTTCAATGAAACCAAAATACCTTTTTTGTGATGAGCCTAACTCAGGCCTTGATCCAAAAACATCTATCGTTATTGATAACTTAATTCGTGAAATTACCTATGAGTATGGTATTACAACAGTTGTAATAACTCACGACATGAATTCTGTGATAGAAATTGGGGATAATATTATTTTTATTCATCAAGGCAGAAATTGTTGGAGTGGCGATCGAAATGCCATAATAACAACCGATAATCCTGCAATTAATAATTTTGTTTATGCTTCAGAATTTATGAAAGATATCAAAACCGTTTTACAAGGAAAATTAAAATAGAAAGATTATTGAAATTTTTCATTGTTGATCAATAAGCTATCATTGATAAAACCCCTACAGATTTTGTAAATCTACCTGTCTCATTCCTCCAAAAAACTTTAAAACTCTTTCTCCAATTCCTGGCACTTCAATGTGGATTAAATACACTCCGCCCGCCACTGGTATCGCTTTGTGATTATTTAAATCCCAGTCTACATAGGTTTCTGGACTATCTTTTTTATACGTGCGCACCAATTTCCCATTGACTGTATAGATCGTAACCGTACATTTTTCTGGTAAATTTGTTATTTTCACACGCGTATCTAATCTATTTCTTTCGTATTCAGAATAAGCATAATATGGATTAGGAACGATATTGATTAGTTTTAATGCTTCAATCAATTGTGAAGTACTGCCTTTTTCGGTTGAAAAGGAATCCATATTCCAAGAGTAAATTGGTTTTCCATTGTTTAGGTTGGTTGCCGAAAAGTTTTTGTACTCCTTGTTAACACGTATTTTAATTTTAACATCACATGCTAAATACGATTGAAAAGGCACGCCTATGGGATTGGCAATCCAAGTCATACTTCCATATAAATGTCGTTTGGCAGCATTATCTCCACTTTCCACTAATTGCATTAAATTATACACCTCATTATTTGTTGGATTATATGCTGGAAAATCATACGCATTGCTATTACCATTGATCTCTGCTTGTTTGTAACTGTATACATAAATTGGCTGTAAACCACCTAAAATTGGATTTCCCATATCATCTATTAAACGAGAGGAGGGATCCCATTTCATATTTGCGCCACCATCATTTACTAGAAAGGAATTCTCCCCAAATGCCATATATAGTCGCGCGCCAGATTCTAAATCAATTGCATAGCCAGGAAACCAACTCATTCCAGTGGTTGTACTTCCATCTGTCTGAAAATCTTTACCAACGCTAGGACTTTTTCTTAAACCTCCTGGTTTAGCACCACCATAATTTAAATTAAAGTCGCGACCCAATTCAAAAACGGGACATCTCGTCCATTTCGATTGATCGGAAGTGAGTATGATATTGATACTTGGAGAGTAACTAATTTTAGCATAGGTCTTGCTTTGAGCCGGCACTGACCCAAAAGGTAATCCGTAATATGCTAAAGGTTGATAATCACATTGATATCCTACAAGTCGATGTGGTGCAATTGTTCCTCCAAGTAACTTAGAGTATTGTTTTTCAGAATCTACGCCTATTTCGTCTCTGTAGCACCCAGGAGCAATAAAAGTAGGTGAGAATCCAATGGTAGATGTATCATCAGCGGTGCCTGAACGTATCCAGTTTTGAGGGTCAAAGCCATCATTATCTATTATTCCTGACAACCATTTTTTGGAGGAATCTGCAAATTCAATGGATGAACTAATTGGTTCTGTAAATTCGTTTGCGCTTCCATTTGTGTATTTTACTTGATTAATTTGAACTGAAACTCCCCATTGTGGAATAATTTGTTCATTATCTTGCGAAATAGCAACTTGGCCAGTTTTAGATTCGAGGAGTGGACCATTTTGAAATTCATATCGATTAATTGTCCATACCGCTGAATCTGCTCCATTTGTACCGTTACTATCGTATCCTCCGTTATCAAATAAACATTCAAAATATCCATTCGCAATATTAAGTGGGTCCACTACTTTTATATGGATAGGTCCAGATCCATAATCGTACGTTGGAGTATTCATAAAACCATTTTGCACAATATAATTTTCAGATTCATCTGTTAATTCTAATGCATTGCCACCATTTCCATAGCCATCTAGGCGCGTAATTTTTGGCGTTGATCCATAGCTTGCTAATTGGTTTGTGCCGTCTGCTTCTGGCATTGGATTATGCGGAATTGCTTCCATCGTAACAACGGAACCAACTGCTGCTTTTCGACTCAATAAAAATATTTTCTTTTGACCGTCTAAAGCTAATGGATCCGTTGGAATGTATGTTTTATAATTATTAGTAGCGTAGGAAACAGCTAAATAATAATATTTTTTAAAATTCACCAAGCGTTTATCACCTAATGCAAATTGATCATTTTTTACTTGAAATGTATGCCGAATACCTTTGTTTTCACCATTTACTTTTTCTACTGCAACAGAGGATTGTAGGTCTTCATCAAATTCAAAATTTATGATTCTGCTAAAATTATCTTTCAAATCGCATTGCCCTACTAATCTAGCTTTTTCAGGATTTCCAAGATCAGATATAGCGGTATTATTGTTAATTAATTGATAGATTTGATATCCTTGAAATTTATATTTTTTATCAGCGCTGCTATCAGGTGCAACAATTAAGGGGTCAATTTCTTCGTAGTGTTCACCGTAATTATTCGAATTAATAGGATTTGAAATCATTAAAATGAGTTCGTTATTTAATTCTTGAATTTTTAATTCTGGAGCATGCGGACCTTCTAAAATTCTAAAACAATTTTCAAATAGGGCTTGGGCTTTGTCATCTGCTCGCTGCAAAACAACAACAGAAGCAAAAGGATCGATTTCATTACTTCTTGCCCAACAAACTCCAACCGTAATATTATTAACGGATCCAGGTTTCAAAATGAAAGGTCCTGCAGATTCTACAAAGCGTTTGTCATTTGGAAGATTTCCAGCACTTTGTTCTGTCCATGGAAGTTGTGGTTCACCATTAGTTCCCCAACCTAAGGGATCTGTATCTCCAGGAAACATAAAATCACACGGCATCAATGTATTGGCAGCAGGATCTGAAATGTAACCATTTCCCCCATAATAAAAGGAAGTGCCATCTTTCCATTTCCCTTGCAGATAGTTGTAGTAGTCTGTAGCTTTAATAGGGTCAGTTTGATTGGGATTTGCTCCTAATGTGGTATTACTGTAATAGAGAAAACGTCTCATTCCAAATCGCTCATTATCAACGATTCCATCTCCATATCCTATTCCATTGAGCGCCTCATTGGGGCCAATTCCAAAGGCATTATCTATTCCATCATCATCTTGAAAAGGTCCTTCAAAAAAATCAACGCCTACAGCCGGAGGACTATTTCCATATCCTTTATAACCGCTGACATCTGAGTCAAAATTCGTTCCATTGTAATAATACCCAAGTCCTCGATTTACATCGCACCCCACATAATCATCTTTGGGATTGCCTAGCGCTCCATCGGTAAAGAAACCAAAATAGGTATTATATAATGTTTGCGTGCCTCTATTAATTAGCTCGTAATTATAAAACGTCATGTTATTAATTTCATCATTGGATGAAAAGGAAAAGGCTTGAGCTCTAATTTCCATACCAATCGGTTCTCCGGTTGTTTCCGTATGAATATTGCCTTTGTCATTCATGATCCACCAGTAGTTTAAATCGCCATAAAGGGAAACTCTGCGGTCTGTTTTACATTCTTTTGTTTTACTGAGATCATACCAAGGATAATCACCGTCTTCATATTTATAAATTCCATCGATATTTCTATCAAAAAAAGGCGCCAAATAGAAGTCCTGCCCAATAGAAACATCGCCGTGAGCAGGCCAATTTTTAACAATATCAGGAATAACATAACCTGGAAAAGATTCATTTTGCGTGGAGGTTCCGTTCAATTGATCTGCAATTCCGGCCTCATACCAAGCATTAAATTCAGCGATTGATTCGTGTGTTGTGATAAAATGTTTATCATATTTTGCGCAATTCTCGTAATTGGTTGTAGCGGTAATATTTGTCAATGGCCCTGTCCAATAATCTTGACCTTCTCTGTATCTTAAGGCAGCTAATTTTAATTGCCCATTAATATCCGTTCCACCTAACCATAGAGCGGCTGTAAATAAGGCCATAATCCCAGAATTTTTCGGGATTTCATATTGAGAATAATTTTGATTAGGTACTTGCCATAAATTTCCAGCGGTATGAACCATTGCCCTTACATTGTTCATTTCTAAGTAGGTCGTAGTAGTCGGTGGAGTGCAGGATGCCGCTTTTGAAATCCCTACAGCATGATGTACCTTCAGTTTTTCTGGACCTTCATAGAGTTGTGCCCGCGAGAAAGTTGTGAAAAGAATAAATAATACGTAGAGAATATTTTTCATTATAATACTGATTGATTTGTAAAGTTAAGGAATAAAGAAAGATTAAAAAAAGGGTTTTTGGGTTAAAATTATTTTGAGGTGCTGGTATTAAATTACTATTGAAATCCTATATGGATAAAAAAGTAATTCTGTGTGTTTTTTTATTGTATCATTTCCATTTTATTCCAATTATCTTTTAACTAATTTTATTTCATAATTATCAAGATTTATTTGACTCCTAATTATACTATTACTAAACATTGTGAGGATTGAATTGGAATGTGGCTTCAGCCCATTCAAATATAATATTCCTATCCAAATCGGCTTTAGCCAAAACCTATAAATACTGATTTAAAGCTAGAGAATGCTATTCTTAAAATAAAATGATAGTAACTATTATTTTGGCTAAAGCCGATTCATTTGATTTTTTTATTACCTCCAGCTAAAGCTGGAGGCATTTTAAATGAATGGCTATTAATTAACATT
>CANFRV010000015.1 GCA_947449575.1 Flavobacteriales bacterium | reverse complement strand
TAAAGAAATCAGCTGTCCGAAAACGGATTGTCCAAAAAAGTAGCTATTTTTATTCATGTAATTTAGTTCGGGAAAACCAAATTACACTAAAGCGGGAAATCCATCAAGGAAATCCCGCTTTTAAAAAGTTTTATCGGACACTAGTGATAATTGATATAAATTTAATTAAAATATCATGAATTTTTAAAATTAGATCCCTAACGGCACAATATTTGATAATAAATAAATCCATTTAAAATGTATCTTTATTCTGTTTTTAATACAGATAATCTTAATATTATTAAATCATATGATACTTTTTAAACTTTGCAAGAAAGACCTCCAACAAGCATTGAAACAACTTAGGACCATGATTAAGACACGAAAATACAATGTCTATGTACAGGCTGTCTTTTTAATTGAACCAGGGCGTTTGACCATTTGTTTGAGTGGTATGGAAACCTACTGTCGCATTGAAAACGAAGGTATAGGTATGTTTGAAATGTATTTTATGGATTTCTTTGAAGCGATAGAAAATAATACGGATCCTGTTTATACCGACTTAAATTTCTTTTTGGAAAAAACTACAATACAGTTTGGGAATCGTAAAATGTCGGTATTAGAAACAGAATTTGACACGGACAAAGTCATGAAAATTGTGGAGGCACCTCTCGGAACATTAAATTATGATGTAAATGAAGATAAGAAATTCTATTCAACTTTTTTCTCCAAAGTCTATTGCCTGAAAAAAGATATTAATACCCATTTGAATCAATCGGATATTGAAAAAGACTTGGATATGTTCGCTAAATTCTTGAAGAAATATCAGATTTCAAGACCTGAAATAAGTGATTTTATCTATGAAAAAATGTACGAAAAAGACCCATCTAAATTATTTTAATAAATGAAAAACAAACTTTTAAAAATTAAAAGATACTTATCTAAAATTAGACGCGTATCTAAGCTATCCAAAAAAGAAAAATACGTTTGGAACGATTTAATTCACTTGTTGGATGAATTGCAACTAAATTATTCTCGTAATGATGCGGAGAAAACGATTTATTTAAGCATGAGTTTTAATGAGGAAACAACTGTTGTTACGTTTCGTATTAGTTTATATGGTCGTTCTTTAACTGCTGGTGCACTGATTATTGATACTATCGACGCTAAAAAAACGAATGATATGCTTGTTTTAGCTTCACACATGAATGCAGTGCTTCCAGTGGGAAATGTACTTGTAAATGCATCAAAAGGGTATATTGAGTATTTCTTAGAGATGGATATTTGTCGTTTGCTTTTGTTCCCGGATGAGATTTATGAAGGAATTCATATCCATTATATATTTACCAAAGATCATATTTTGCCGACGTTTCAAAAAATGCAAAACTCCTGGGAAGATCCCATTTTTGTGTTTTCTGAATTTATGGAGAAGTATCAGAATAAAACTGCGGAATAGGAGTAGAAAGGTGAAAATTTAACACAAAGATCAGGAGATTTTCACAAAGTTCACGGAGTTTTTTTCTTTTAGCGCAGAGGTAATCTCAGTGAAAAAAAATCTTTGTGAACATTGTGTCCTCAGAGAACATAGTGATAAAACAATTTTATAGAGAAGTATCAGAGTAAAAATGTAGAGTAGAGCGACATTTTTGACGTTGTAGGCTCTTAGTTTTGAAAAAAAATAAATCAGACATGTTATATTTCTTTTTCGAAATCGTACAATAAAAAATAACACACTATGAAAACAATTCAAATTACCCAACATGAGTTACAGCAAGCGACGAGACCGAGTGTACATCGCAATAAAAAGAAATATACACGTAAAGAAAAACACGTAACTAATACGAATGGACATGACTAAAGAACAACAAGAAAAACTTATCACGCTAATTCAGGATACGAACAGTTCGACCCATCATAAAATCAACGTTTTAATGCGTGAGCTAGAGTACATGAAGGAGTTACCGGAACTTCCAGTACCAATTTCGATTTTAGAAAGTGTTCTAAATGAAGAAACAAAACGTACACCTGAATTTATACATGAAAATCGTATCGATTTTTCAGAATATGCTATTACAGAAAGAACAGGACCTTTTTTTAAAAAAGAAGTCATTGTAGTTGCTGGTCGACCAGCCATGGGGAAGACGCAATTATTAATTCATTGGGCGAATCAAATCGCGAAAAAACAAACGGTAGTATATCATTCTTTGGACGGAACAAATTCTGAGGTTACGAATCGTTTTCTAGCGAATGAGACAGGGATTCGATTGAATACTATTCAAGAAAATAAATTGGAGGTAGAGGAGCGTTTGAAGATACAAGAATCTAAAAACGCTTTTACAGAGAAGCAATTATTTTTGGTGGATTTCTCCATTAAATCGATGTTTCAACTGAAAGAATACTACAAAGAATTGGTTGATAAAAAGGGGGTAGATGTTATTTTTCTAGACTATATTCAATTATTTAGCGATTCAAGAAATAGAAGCCGTGAACAAGAAATTGCAAGTTTCATGCGAAGTATCAAAGAAATTGCGAAAGAATTGAATGTGTGTATTTTCTTAGCGAGTCAATTGAGTAGATCTGTAGAAACAAGAGGAGGGGATAAGCGACCAATACTTTCTGATTTACGTGAAAGCGGTGCGATTGAAGAGTTTGCAGACAAGGTTTTCTTTATATATCGCGCTGAATATTACGGATTAACCATGAATGAGATGGGTGAACCTACTGCTAACGAGGTAGAATTAATTATTGCTAAAAATAATCTATTTACGACACATATAGTCGGGTTAGAACGTGATGCAAATTTTACGCGCTTTGACCTCAAACCAACCCCGCAAACAGAACTTACTTGGAATTATAAAATAGAAGGAATGAATGATGTTTTTTAAATGAATAGAATTAACAAATAAACCTTTAAGAGCCGTTGAACCATATTATGATGAATTTAGAGAAAATCACCTCTAGGGTTCGTGTTCCGCAACCCCACACCGAATGTGTGAATAATCGCTATCGCGAAATCGCTTCGCGATTGTTAATCAATTAGATAATAACAACGGCTCTTTTTATTTTTTAAAAATGATTTACACATATCCAGAAAAGTTAGAACAATTTAAATCCATGTCTACGGTGTTAGATATGGTTCAATTTCTATCTATACGGGTAAATGAATTAGATCAACTAGTAATCAATCCCCCATACTATACTTTTGATATACCGAAGAAAAGTGGAGAAGTTCGAATCATCACTGCGCCGGAGGAAGGATTAAAAAAGGTACAACAAAAAATCTTGAAACAATTAGCGAAAATCTATCAAAAACCAAGTTCTGTGTATGGTTTTGTTGCGATGGATGAATCGGAAGAATATGCTTGTCCAATTGTTGCAAATGCAGCGAATCATGTAAATAAAAGATATGTTTTGACCGTGGATATACATCATTTTTTTGAATCGATTAAAACAAAAGCTGTATTTCAACTATTTACCAATGAACCGTTTCATTTCCCGGAGAAGATAGCATTGATACTTACACGATTGACGACCTACAAAGGATGCTTGCCAACGGGTGCTCCAACTTCGCCGATGCTGTCAAATCTGATTTTTCGTGACATCGATCAAAAATTGGAAGACTTAGCCAATAAAATGGGCTTTACCTATTCACGTTATGCGGATGATTTAACTTTTTCAAGCAACGAACCATTTCACGAAGAATTCTTAGAACAATTACAATCGTGTATCCAACCTTTTACCTTAAATAATAAAAAGACACGAATCAAAAAACATACACAACAACAAAAGGTTACTGGTATATTAGTAAATGAAAAAGTGAACATAGATCGAAAATGGATCAAACAATTACGTGCTATGTTACACGATTTAAAAAATAACGGGGTACAGAAAGCTTCATTCAATCATTTCAAAAAAGCAAATCACGAGTCATTTTTCATTAATCGTTTAAGAGGTAATGTTGCTTTTTTAGGTCAGGTGAGAGGTATATGTGATAAGGAGTACAACAAATATCAATTTGAATTTGACCAACTGGTCATAAAGAATCGGGTGATACGGTCATAATTTAATATTATTTTTCAATTATTGAATATTTTTTTTTAATTGCATGTATATTAGTGTTTTAAGTTAATTAAAATAAAGTAAAACTTTAAATTATTGATTTGGTTTTGGGGTTTTTAATTAGGAAAACCCCTTTTTTATTTCTATATTTGTAAACCAAATTACACAAGAAATACCTAAAATTTTCTTTGTTATTTGATCATAAGTAATACTATGTCTTACCCCGGATTGGGATTTCCTTAATCCAAAATCATAAACCAAAATGAAAAGTTAACCACGAGAGTGCAGTGTTATTTTATTGCTTAGTTTTTAGTAAAAAAAATAAAATGCACAAAACCAAAATCTATGAGTAAAACGTAAATATTTTACGTACTTCAAGTTCTACCTTTGTAAAACACTTTAAAACCATCAGTTATGAAAAATCTAAATAACTCTTTTTTCGCTTCTATGAATAACGAACTGATTGGTAAGTATTCTTTTAATACAAGGGTCTTCTAATTTTCTGATTCGGTGTAGACACGTTGTCTATATCTAGGCGATCTGGTTGCGGCCGGAATGGATTTTTATTCTCTAATTTTTAAAATTTAAATTGTATGGAAAGCATTGAAAATGGGTTGTTTAACCGTGTAAATGAAGTGAAAATGTTGAGCGAAATTAGAAGTGTAGCGTATTATGCTGCTAAAAACAAATTACGTAAGGAGCATTTGTTTTGGTTGGAAGATATCGTACAAGATGTAGTTGTCAAAGTGTATAAAAACTTGGACAAATACGATATGGATCGTGCAAGTTTGAAGACCTGGGTGAATCGTATTGCGATTAACGAATGCATTGATTTTGCGAAGCGAAGTGTTGTACGTAATACCGTGCGCATGGAAGTACTTGCTGGAACCTTTGAAAGTAAAGACGATAGTGATTATTGGTCACGTGAAGAAATGTTTGTCGCGATGGAGAATGCGATGTTGCGCTTGAGCGAACAAGATACTCAACTATTAACGTTGAAATATTACGAAGGGAAGTCAAGCCGTGAGATTACTGCCATAACAGGTATACCTGAAAACCAAGTGCCAGTTTTTATGCAGCGCGCTAGAAAGCGCCTGCAGCAGCTGGAATGGAGTGGAAGTATGGCAGCATAAAAATATTGATACATGTTATATTGTACTAAACACATCGTATAAGAAATAAATAAACTTTAAAACAAACTATGATTCAAAACAAGACAGAACAACAACAAATGATGAAAGACTTAGAAAATAAAACAAAAGAAATTAAACAAATAACTACAACAGTAAACACATTAGAAATAACCTTGTATGTAAACAATTTATATGCAGACAGTTTGGAGTACCATTATTATCTGCCTTGCGCTTAATTGAAAAAATAAATTACTATAACTTAAATTAACAAGAATATAAAAATGGAAGTAACAAGTTTAATCATCGGATCAGTAATCGGAGGTGTGGCATCCTACATGATGCTAAACCTATTGAATAAGTCAAAAAATGTATCGAAAGTAGACTATGATTTGCTATTGAATAAATTCAATGAGTCCTCTACAACTATCAGATTACTAGAGAATAATCTGAATAATATTCAACAATCAAATGAAACTCTTTCTGCTAAATTAGAAGCAAAAGAAAAAGAGCTTAATAGCTTACAAAATAAAGCTGTATCCTTAGAAGAGAAACAATATAATAATGAGTCTAAAATTCAAGAATTGACTCTTTCATTAACGAATGCAAATGAATTGAACAGAGTTCAACAAGACGAAATCAATTCCAATAATATTTCAATTTCCGAATGGAAATCTAAAAACGAAACACTATCGGATAAACTTGCTACACAAAAAACAGAATTTGAAGAACTTCAAAAAACAGCTCATTTACAATTCGAAAAAATCGCGAATAAATTATTTGAAGAAAAATCGGAGAAATTTAATGAAACGAACAAGGTGAGTATTGAATCCTTATTAAATCCATTGAAAGAAGATATCCTTCGTTTTAAAGAAAAGGTAGAAACTACACATACAGAAGACACCAAACAACGTTCCTCTTTAGAAGAAAAAATCAAAGGATTGGTTGAACAAACTTCCAAAGTGAGTGCTGAAGCCAATAACTTAGCTTCAGCATTAAAAGGTAAAGCACAAAAAAGAGGAAACTGGGGAGAAATGATTTTAGAACGGATTTTAGAATCTTCAGGTTTGACCAAAGACAGAGAATATTTTGTACAAGACTCCATTAAGGACGCAGAAGGCAAGAACCAACGCTTGGATGTCAAGGTAAATCTTCCCGATGACCGCGTAATTATTATAGATTCAAAAGTTTCTCTAATAGCCTACGACAGTTATTGTGCTACAGAAGAAGCTGAACTTCAAAAAAGATTGTTGTCGGAACATATTTCTGCTACTAAATTACATATCGATCAATTGAGTAACAAGAAATACGATGACATGGATAACTCCTTAGATTTTACCATGATGTTTGTTCCTATTGAACCTGCCTATTTATTAGCGATTCAAGGAGATCCAGATTTATGGTCCTATGCATATTCTAAACGAATTTTATTAGTTAGTCCTACCACGTTAATCGCATGTTTGAAACTATTCTCTGATCTTTGGCGCCGTGAATGGCAAAATAAAAACGCGATGGAAATTGTCAAACGTGGTGAATCTTTGTATGATAAATTTGTTGGTTTTACCGATACGTTTGAAAATATCGGAAATCAAATTAATGCTACAAAGTCAAGTTACGAAAAAGCCTTAGGTCAATTAAGTACAGGTAAAGGAAGCGCGATAAGTCAAGCGAAACAATTAAAAGAATTAGGCTTGAAATCCGAAAAGAAAATTTCAGAAAAATTGATGCCACCTAATTTTTATGAAGGTAAGGAGTAGCTCGAATTTTATTTTATAAAAATAGTATTGTTGAATTTTAATTATATTTTTTAAGCTAAATATTCAATTATATTGTGTTTATATTATTGATTATTAGTTATTTGTTGTGTTTGAGTGAATTAGATTTAACACATTGATTATTTGTTGAAAAGTTCATTCTACTAAATGGATAACTTCTTCCATTTATAAGTAACTTGCATATAAATTATAAAATGCATGAGTGATTTTAAATTTTCAGGACATGATACTTTTTTTTGCAAACAACAGTGGTTGTTAAAAGGAGTTGAATTAGTTGATAAAGAAGGAGTTGATGGTTTTTCTAGTTTGGAAAAAGCAATACCTAAATTAGGTGTGGGGAAGAATATGGTTTTATCAATTAATTATTGGTTGAAATCATTTGGTCTATTAGAAGGGGAAACATTATCATTCATAGCAGATTTAATTTTCACAGGGCCTGATGCTTTCGATAAATATTTAGAAGATGAAGGTACATTGTGGTTACTTCAATATTATATATGTAGCCAAAACTACGCTAGTATTTATCACATAATTTTTAGAGACTACTTTAGAGAAAGAGTTAGTAATGAATTTTCAGAGACTCAAATTATAAATTTTATTCAACGAAAATTAAATGAAACGAAACACCGAGAAGTAAGTGAAAATACATTAAGAACGGATTTTAAAGTTTTTATTAGATCATATGTATCTAGTTTTAGTTCATCAAAAACAATAGAAGATGATTATAACTCTCCATTACTTGAATTGAATTTAGTTAGTGTAATGAGTAGAAAAATGAACGGAGAAGATGTTGTATACAAAGTAAATAAAGAGATAAGATCGAGTTTTCCTGTTCAAATATTTGGCTTTTGTTTAATTCAACAATTTGGATTAAACACATCTATTAATTACCAAGATATTCGAGATACCTTAGGCAATTTCTTTGGTTTGACAAATGAAGGGTTAGAGTTAATCGTCGATAAGTTAATCGAATCGTACAAAGAATTTGTCTTCAACGATGATGCAGGGGTAAGACAAATACAAATTAAATCACAAGATGAAAATTTACATATTAAATTACTAAATGATTATTATGCAGTTTAATATTTCCACAAACATATTAAGAGATCAAAACAAGGAGATTTCTTATATAGTAACACCGAACACGACTCAGATTTTCAAAACAATTTTTGATTCACAAAACCTTTCTAATAAGTCTTTTACTTTAATTGGAAATTACGGTACTGGTAAGTCGACGTTTTTGTGGGCGTTAGAAAAGAATTTAATTAAAGAAAGAATCTATTTTTCTACAGAAATAAATCAAAATTATAATTCATTTGATTTTTTTAAACTTGTTGGAGATTCAACTTCCTTGACGTTTGCTTTTCAAAAAAAATTAAACTTAGATACTTCTGCTACTGCCAAGGATATTATTGAAGCTTTAGAGATTCAAAGAATAAAATCGGAAAAGAAAAATAATGCTTATGTTATTCTAATTGATGAATTTGGTAAATTTCTTGAGTATATAAACAAAAACAAAAACTTTAGTGATCTTTACCTACTTCAATTAATCGCTGAATGGGCAAACGATTCAGATAAATCATCCTATTTTATACTCACACTTCATCAAAATTTCATCTCTTATTCATCTTCTCTAGATGTAAATGAAAGACAAGAATGGGAGAAAATTAAAGGTAGATTTATTGAATTACAATTTAATGAGCCAGTTGAACAACTTTTATTTTTTGCAAGTGAAAAATTAAAGGATTTTACTATTTCTGGAGATAAAAAAACAGCATTTAATTCATTAAATACGATTATTTCAGAATCAAATTTGGTAGCTTCTGCTACGGAATCTAAAATTGTAGATGCTTTATATCCTTTAGATTGGCTATCATCGAATATTTTAGTAAATGCTTTACAAAGGTATGGTCAAAATGAAAGATCATTATTTACTTTTTTGAATGAGCAAAACTCATTTTCAATTAAACAAAGATTTACGGAAGGAGGTTACTATAATGTAACATGTGTGTTTGACTATTTGATTAACTCTTTAACTAGCGATATACACAATTACAATAATCCACATAGACCTCAGTGGTTTAGTACTTTTAGAGCAATAGAAAGAGCTGAACTTTATTTTGAAACAGATTATCAAATCGCAGTTGAAATAATTAAAACAACATGTCTTGTTAATATTTTCGGGAAAACAGGAGGTTTATTTGACAAGAAATTCATTGTTAATTATTTAAGTAAAACAACTGAATTTGAAAATAGTGAATTAGATTCTGCTATAGATAAATTAGAAAAAGTTGGTATAATACGTTTTTATAAACATAGTAATAAGTTCAATTTTTTAGAAGGAACAGACATTGATATTGAGCAAGAATTAGCGATAGTTTCCAAAGAGATTTCTCCAAATTTTTCAATCGCAGTTGAATTGGATCAGTTAATGGTTTTCCCTATCGAATGTGCCAAAAGATATTCTTTTGAGACTGGAACAACACGTTTCTTCAAATATAGAATATTGAGTGATCTTCAAGATGTAAAGATTGCAGAATCAACATTAGATGGTTACATAAACTTAATTTTTAACAACAAAATTTCTTTAAAGGATATTAAGAATACTTCTTTAGATTCTGAAGCAAATTTATTTGTGTACTACAAGAACTCACAAGAAATTTACAACGAAATTTTCACGATTAATAAATATAAAGTTTTAATTGAAAAATTCTCAGAAGATATCAATGCTTTAAATTTATTACGTGATGAGTTAAGGCACCATATTGAAGTACTTGAAAAGTTAGTGTTAGATAATTTATTTACGAATCAAGTAGAAAATTTATGGTTTGATAATGGAAAGCAAATTGAAATCCTTTCCAAAAGACAACTAAATGAAGTATTAAGTGATATTTCTTTTCGTGTGTATCATAAAACACCTTACTTTAGAAATGAATTAGCGAATAAAGAGTTTTTAAGTGCTCAAATTAATACAGCTAGAAAATCCTTATTTAATTACATAATTAACTATGATAATGAGGAATTTATTGGATTTTCACAGGATAAATATCCACCTGAAAAATCAATTTTTATCTCGCTATTAAAAGAAACAGGTATTCATAGATTAGAAAATGGAAATTATCAATTTCTAAAACCTTTAGACTCTACTTTTATAGATCTATGGGATGTATGTGAACAATTTATTTTAAGTGCTAATTCTTCCAAAAGAAATTTAGGCGAGTTATACGATCAACTTTCTGTAAAACCATTTAAACTAAAAAAAGGGTTTGTTGATTTTTGGATTCCATTATTTTTGATTATTAAAAAAGAGGAATACGCTCTTTTTCATGAAGTTAATGGTTTTGTTCCTTATTTGACCGATGACATACTTTCATTAATTCATAAAGCCCCAACTAATTATTCGATTAAAAGTTATAATGTTTCAGGTTTAAATATAAACTTACTAGAAGGGTATAAGGAATTAGTAAATGTTGAATCAGATTCTATTGGTTTAAAGTCTACTTTCTTAACGATATTTGGAAACTTTTTACGTTTTTATAAAGGTTTGAATGAATACACCTTGAATACTAGAAAAATATCTGATAAAGCGATTAAACTAAGGGATTCTATAAAAACGGCAAAGGATCCTGAGGATGCATTATTTAATCAATTCCCCAGTGTTCTTGGTTATAATGCAAATACGATAAAATCAGATGAAGATACGCTTCAAAGTTTTACATTACATATACAGGATGCTATTAGAGAAATTAGATCTGCATATAGTAGCTTAATAGATCGTATCGAAGAGCAAATTATTAAATCTTTTAATTGTAACTCTGTTCATTTTCAAGAATACAAATTAGAAATTACCCAGCAATTAAATTCAATTCAAACATCATTATTAGCAAACGATCAACGCGTATATTGTAAACGATTGATTTCTCCGCTTGATGATAGAACTTCTTGGATTAAATCTGTTGCGGATGTAGCATTAGGTAAATCTATTGATAAAATGATTGACGAAGAAGAATTGATATTGAATGCTAATCTTAAACATTTATCGTTGAGTTTATTAAAAGCATGCGATATTCATCAATTTAATAATTTAGAGTCAAATAAAAGAATGTTGACGTTTGAATTATTCGATGCTTCAGGTCTTAGTAAAAAAGACAATGTAATACTGAACTTAAATGAAGACAAAGAATATACTTCAACGAAACAAACATTAAATGATACTTTAAGTCAATTTGATAAAGAACGTAGAAAACAATTACTTATCGAATTATTAGAAGAAGAATTTATTACAAATTAAGTAAGTGATATGAGTGAGATTAAACATGTTTTAGGTATTTCTGGTGGGAAAGATAGTGCTGCTTTGGCAATCTATATGAGTAGAAAACACCCAGACATAAATATTGAGTATTATACATGTGATACTGGAAAAGAACTTACTGAAACGTACGATTTAATTAATAAGTTAAATTCTGTTCTAGGTAAAAATATACGATTGTATAAATCAATTGACGAAATAAATTCACCTGAAGGTAATCCTTTTGATCATTTTTTAGCTATGTATGGTGGTTACTTGCCTTCGGCTACTTCAAGATGGTGTACCGGTAAAATGAAGTTAGAGCCTTTTGAGAATGAAATCGGGGATAAACCTACCATTTCGTATGTTGGTATCCGTGGGGATGAAAACAGAGAAGGTTACATTTCAAAAAGAGAAAATATTCAATCTATTTTTCCTTTTAGAAAAAATATATGGAGTGAGGATGTTATTAAAAAGTTTTTAATGAATGCTAATATTAAATTTATTAAAAATGAATACGAAAAATTTGATAATCAACTAAATACTGAGTTGATATTGAGTTATGTGAATCAACCGATTTCTCCAACATTTACTCAAAAACAGAAATTGAATGCTTTGTTAGATGCTGACGTAAAGCTATTCAACAAAGTAGTATTTCAATGGCTAAAAACGACAGATTATCCTGTTGGTAAATTGGATAGTTTTTCATTGATTGACAACGATGAAGTACTTGGAATCAATGAAATTTTTCAAATATTAGATGATTCGGGGGTTGGAATACCAGCTTATTATTTACCTGTTGATTATGAAGTAGAAATAAACGGAGAAATTAAAAAAGGAACCTATTCGAGAAGTAGATCGGGTTGCTTTTTCTGTTTCTACCAACAAAAAATAGAGTGGGTATGGTTATTAGAGCAACACCCTGATCTATATGAATCTGCAATTGGGTATGAAAAAGAAGGATACACTTGGATGGAAGAATCACTAAATGATTTAAAAAAACCAGAACGGGTAGCATCCATTAAAAAAGAACATTATATTCGTACTAATAGAAATAGTTTAAAAACGAAAACATCTACTTCATGGCAAGATGATTTGTTAAATGCAGAAGGGGAGGGATGTGTGAGTTGTTTTATATAAAAGAATTGTTATGGAATTGTCGATTAAAGATTTATGTGAAAAAATAGAAGCTAAAAATATTGTATTACCTAATTTTCAAAGAGAGTTTGTATGGAAAATAAATCAACAAAAAGGTTTGATAGCAAGCGTGTTAACAAGTGTGCCGTGTACTTCTTCTCTTGTTGTTACAATTAATAATAATGGTGCTACAAATTTCTTATGTAAATCTTTAGGATATAATTTAAGTCAGGATACTTTTGAACCTGAAACTTTTCCTTTAAATTATTTATTAGATGGTCAACAAAGATTCACATCTATTTATTTCGTATTTAAAAATGTATATAACCATGATAATTTAATAGAAAAACAAGATTATTATAATAAATTATTTAAAAATCTTTGTAACAGGTGGATTATTAAAATTGATAATGAATGTTTCGGGTATGAAAATTTATTTTTTAATAAAAAAGAATTTAATGATAAAATTCCTGAGGAAATAATAGATTTTATAGAATGTTATTCTGATATAGCTAAAAAAGAAAGTGAAATGTTCATAGGAAACGATCCTTCAAAAATAATAGAAAACAGTTGTAAAAATAAATATATACCTTTATTTTTAATAGAAGATATTAGTAATACTAATTTAATTCTAAAGAAAATTTCCAATGAAAAATTATTTAATTATAAAGTAAATAAAGAGTTTGATAGGCTTAAAGAAATTTTCAAAATAAATAACTTAGAAAACTTTGATGAAATTAAGGAGCAATTAATAGATGCAAGTTCAGATGAAGAAATAAAAGTTGCTGATGAAGAATTTGAGAAGCAATTTGAAATTATATCAAAAAAATGGAGTGCAAATATTTCTAATTTACTTTATGAAAAAATTACAGATAAATATTTAAACTGCATTGAATTAAAAGATATTAATAAAGCAATATCAACCTTCACTCATATTAATAATAGTGGCACTAAACTAAGTACATTTGATTTAATTTGTTCAAAGAGTATTAATTTAAGAATTAATTTAATTTATGAGCTTAAAGTAGATTTTGAATTAAATGGTAAGAAGGTTAGCTTAAACGAAAATTTTAATATTTATAACGAAAAAACAGGTTTAAATTCTCAATATTTAGATTTTTTCATGCATACTTTAAATATTATTCATTTTATAAAAAATCATGTTGACTATCCAAATTCTTCAACTTTAAAACAGTCATATTCATTATTTAATAATGATTTTAATAATGATTTTATTGAAGAAAATTACAAATCAGCCGTCAAATATTCAAAAATTGTTTGTTTTATTTTAAATACTAAATTGGGGCATAAAGAATTTAAAAATGTCACAAATAAATTATCATTGATTCCATTGGTTTATTTCGTAATTAAAAAAGAGGGTGAGTTGAATGCAACTGAAATAGAAAAAATGACAACATTCTTTTGGGTAAATTTATTTTCTGCAAAATATAGTAAAAATCAAAGCGAACAATGTATCATTGATTGCCGAAATATTTATGAATTTATATTTAATAATAATAAACTTGAGATAAATAAATTAATAAATATTAATTTATTTAAAGAAAAAGATTTTGCAAATAAAAAATCTCTTACCAATTCAACCAAAAAGGAAAAGGTTAATTCAAATGCAATTAAAAATATTATTTATTATATTCTTTCAGAAGCTCCCAAAGATTTTTTAACACATAGTAAAATCGATATTAATACAGATGATATTGAAAATCATCATATTATACCTCTAGCAAATAAAAGATCAATTAACATTAGTACGAAAGAAATCAGAAATGATGATAGTAATATACTTAATTCTATTATGAACTTGACACCAATTACAAAGGTGTCAAATAGAAAAATAGGTAGTTTAGATCTTATTAATTATCAAAATAATTTAACTTCTCCAACTTTAGCAAATCATCATCTTACGGATGATTGGAAAATTCAATATGATGATACAAATGAAAATACAATAATTCAACTTTTCGAATCTAGATTTGATAGTTTCTATAATTCAATGTTAAATAAATTTAATTTAATAATTGAAAAATAAATTATATTATATTTTTAAATTGTATCACCTGACTTCTATTTCCAGGTACACTCCACTTGTATCTGGAATCAAAATAGCAAATCCAAGTATACAAAACATTAACTAATTGATCTTTTTTTAGTTCCCAACTTCTTGGTGTAGGGACTGTTGTAGTATTGTTTTGTATCCAAGATACAACCCCACCATAACGTAAAGATTGATTTGGCTCGGATAGTATATGTTCTTTTAGAGCGATGATAAAAGGATGTTTGTTAAAATTAGTTTTTAAAGTTTCGAAGAAATCATATTTTGTTAGGTTAGGTTGGATATTATAAATACTTAAATCATGTGAAGCATTGATTTGATCTTCAAGTGGGTAATTTTTGTTTGAATAAATTTCATAGAGCAATTCTGGTGAATCACTCATAGGTAATTGTGATACAAGAAAATAATCATTTGTTTTTTTACGAGTAACTAATTTTGGAAACTCTAGTTTTGGTAATTCAATGGATTTAATTAGCATTTTGATCTCATAATATAATTCTTCGGTAACATACTCACTTTCATTAATTATATAATGAAAATACTGAATGTCTTCAAACGAGATTGGAGAAACAAAGGCGTTTAGTTCGTAATTAAAGTTATCGCCTTTTTCACCAACACCTCTTCCTGTAACATTAGCTGAACCAAGTATTATTGAGTTTTGTCCATCCCACAAGGTTTTTAAATGTATTCTTGAATTACGATACAAGGCGATTCCATTATCAACACAATAGTCATAAATCTCTAAATCAGAAACCTTCTTACATAAATCTTCTATTTCCCAACGAACAATAATCTGTTTGATGTTTTTTGAAATGTTTATACGTTCTAGTTCATCTAATTTGATATAGGCAGAAAAGAGTGTAACTGAATTGTTAGATGAAACAAAATCAGTTACACTATTTTCTAAATTAATTCCGCTTTTGAATAGCATATTATTCATTCCAGATTTCTAAATTCTCATTTAGATTTAATCCAAATCTTGTTCTAAATCTCTGAATTGTTGTTTTGTCTGTTGTTGAAGCTATTTCAGTTGATGCCCAAGTAATTATGAATAATATCAATGATTCTAATGCTTTATCAAGATCATAATCCTCGTCATTGTTAAATGAAATACCACTATTAACCAAATTTCTTAATGGTCCTATATGAGTTTCATAAAAAGGATGATTTTTATTTACTAAAATAATATCAAATTTACCTGGTTCATTTTTAATTTCAAATAATTGATTTGGATTAGTAGGATTTGAAACGAAAATCACAAAATGTTTTTTATTGGATTTTATGAACCATTCAATTAAACTTTTTATACTTATTTTATCTCCGTTAAATTCACGATAACCTTCTAAAAAATTTATTAACTCTTCTTCTTCATCTTCTGTTAAGTTTGGAGTTGTTTGTTCTTCACATTCAATACATTTACCATTTTCATTAAAATGTTTTTTGTGAATTGGGCAAATATTTGGAGTTGAAATATTTTCACATGAAGGACAAATGCCATTAAATAATACAATTTTTTCATGTCCTTCTACTTGACATGTTAAAACAATTTCACCACAGTCTTCATTTTGACATTTACCACCTTTTAATGTGTTTTTATTACAATGAGGACATTTTTGAACTTTACTATTTTTCTTTTCAGCAGATTCTTTTACTCTAGCAATAATTTCTTCCCATATTTTATCTATCAAATTTTTGATTTTGCCACTAAGTTGATATCTCAATTTAATATAGTCAATATTTTGATCTTCTTGATCATCATCAGATATAAATCTAAAATGTTGGGCATCTGTTTTATTTGCATTAACATCTAGAATTTGGTCTGAAATTGCTTCGAATAATATCTCTACCTTCCACCATCGATGTCTTGGGTCTGAAGCACCGTTGGGAAATTGAAAATCAAAATTACTTAATTTTAATTCTCTATTTCCTCTAACTAATGATATTCCTTGTACTTCTTTATATAATTTTCCAATTGGTGTATTACCACCGTTTTTGTCTTCAGGCTTTTGAATGTTTTTTTTGGCAAGTGATGCTCTAATTTTAAAAATATGTTTAATGTTTTTAGAATCTGTAAATTCAAAAGTTTCTTCTTTACCAAATGGTTCGCTAGAAGGAATGTTGTTATGAGGCGGAGGTGCGATTGTACCTGTTTCTAAAAACAAGGGGTCAAATTTTCTAATTTCTTTACATAAATCTGGAATTGGAATCGGTGTATTACCATTAGGTTGGTTAAATGTTTTGAAATTTATTGAAACTCCTTTTCCAATAAAATGTCGATAAATTCTACCTAATCTATGCTCAAGATGATTGATTAATGTAACTGCTTTTTTATAAGTTAGTTTATCACAATTTTTCCAATAAACAATAGTTCCAGAACCATAAGAAGAAAGTTCAGATAGGTAATTAGTAAAATATTTTGGAAAGGTATCAATAACTTCAAAAGGTTGATCAATAACAGGATCTTCAGGTCCGAACTGATCATGATTTCTCATTTTGTGTTTAATTTTATTTTTTTCAGTCCAAGAATATATATGATACTCTTTTGTTTGTGAACAGCAACCATATGGAAGACCTATACCATACTTTCCTAAGCCAGAATTAGCTCCGTGATTTGTTCCACCTCCAAACATTAAACAATAGTCGATAATTTCTCGTTTTTTAGAATCAAGTCCCATTCCTTTTCCATTATCTACTATCATTATATCCTCAACACCACCATCCTTTTGTATGAAAATTATATTGATATCTACATCATTGTCTGTTTTCCATTGTATTGAATTATCAACAATTTCAGCAATTGCACCTATTGTTCCAAAAGTCGGAATAGATCGCATTGAATTTAATCCTGCACCAGTTAAAGCCATATCTTTTAATTTAAATTTTAATTCCAAAAATCTTTCCAATAATCAAACATAAAATCTGGATTAGGAAATCCAACCATATTATCTTTTATCGTAATAATTTTATTTTTTTTATTACCTCCATTCTTTGGTCCTCTCAATGCTCTACCAACAATTTGAGAGTATAGTACAATTGATTTTGTAGGACGAGCCATAATCAAAGTATTTAAATTAGGAGCGTCAAAGCCAGTACTTAAAACTCCAAAATTAATTAATACTTTTAATTCGTTTTTTTTAAAACGTTCGATTTCATTTGATCGAATCGAATTATTAGTTTCCCCAAGTATAACTGATGCTTCTATACCTTCCAGTTTTAACAATCTTTCTAATATAACACAATGATCTTTTGTACATGCAAAAACTAATGTTGACTCATTAGAATTTACACATTCTTGTATCTTAGATAATATTATTGCATTTCTATTAGGATCAATTGCAATCAAATCAAGTTCTTCATTACCCAGATCCTTTTTTTTATTTAAATCATCAAATTTTAAAACATTGTATCCTAATTGTTTTAAATCAAGATTGAAGTCAAGTTCTTCAAATTCTACTTCTGCAAGAATCTCTAATTGTTGTAAAAATTGAAGTGGATTTTCTAGAGTACTCCCATCCTTATTACATATTTTGATAATATTATTACCAAAAAAATTAGCGAGATTTTCATTTTGATTATCACCAGTAACAAAATTCGATCTTCCTGGTGTTGCTGTTAATCCCATTAAACGGCAATTAGGCATTTGATTAACAAATTCAATAGCTTCTTTATAAGTTTCTGCTTGTGATACATGAGCTTCATCAACAATAACAAGTTTCGTATTTGTATAAAAAAAATGTCTTAAGTCAAACAACGCTTTATCTTTATGTGTTGATTTATATATACCTCTAAATTTTTGGAAGCCACAAAAAACAATTGAAGTCTTATCGTTTAAACAATTTATTAATTGATTTTGATCAGAGTCTCCAAAATATTTATAAATATTTATTGGATAATCACCTTTATATCTCCACAATGATTTAAAAGTATCATAAGCTTGTTCACATAACTCTTTTGAATGTGCAAACCAAATGATTGTACCTCCGTCTTCAGCTAATCTTATATTGACCCTGATAAAATCAATAATTGCCTCGATAGCTGTTTTTGTTTTTCCAGATCCAGTTGGCATATGCACTAATAATTTTTCATTAGGTTCTGAAAACAGTAATCTTCTGATTATACTATCTTTTACACTTTTTTGATAGCTATGAAGTGATAAATATTCTTTTTTGATGAGGCTTTTGAAATTTTTATCATCTACTGGGACTGGAGTATATGGTATAATATTTTCAGTAGATACAGAAATTGCATTAATTGATTCTTTAAAATAATTATCATCTAATTCAAATACTTTGATAATATTTTTCTTTAGTTCATTTTTAGATTTGGTAGATAATTCTTTTCTCTTCTTAATAGTAGATAAGTCATTTGAAATTTTTACACTTTCACTTAATAAATTGATAGAGTTGTCATCCAAGAAATGCTTAATAAAATATTGTAAAAAGTCATCATTTGACAATATTTCTTTATCTAAACTTTCAACTATAATTTCTGCATAATCAATTTCACCACCACCAATCAAATCTGATTTTAATTGTAAATATAATTCTATACCAGTAGCAATATTGTTTCCTAATATAGGTTTTGCATTATAAATATTAACTCTAGATTTAATTAAATTATATAAGATTTTTAAATTTTCGTTCATTGAATTAAAGTTAAATTTGAAAGTAATCTGTTTATAAACATTTCTATTGTATTTGAGGTCATTGTACTTTTAGTGTAGAATAATGTACATGCCATATTAATTATAAAATCTTCATATTCTAATTTGTAATGTTCATTACTCAGATTAATAATAATCTCATTTTCTCCTGAAATTTTATTAAAATTGTAATAAAATAAAGGTTTAAACAATTCTTTTTTTCTGATTATTTTGAAAATAGAATCATTTATTCTTTTGAGTTCATTTTTATTTGAATTGTTGCAAATATTTTTATTAATTAAAGAATTTAATGATTTTAAATTATCTTCTAAATTAGTTTTAATTTTTATTAATTCAGATTGAAATTTATTGTCTGTTGCATTATCGAAATCATCAGACTTTTCAATTGGCTCAGCTATTTCAGGTTCCTCAATTTTCTCTTTTAAAAGCGTTTTTTCAATTGTAATAGATTGTGTATCGAAAACATTTCCAGTTATATCAGTATATAATTTATCATATGCTTCATATAGGAATTCAATTTCATCTTTTGTTTCATTGTATTTGTGTTGGTCGATAATTCGTAAATACACCAAATCGATATTTATGATTTCATTAAAAGTTTTTTTAAATAAGTTAATGTCATCTTTTGTAAAAATTATATCGCTATCTATTTGGGTTAATATTGAATCTATTTCTATGAAGTTTATGGTTATTCGAGATAAAAATGCATAATATCTTTTAAGAATTAATTGATTCGCCTTAACCGTTTTTATATAATGAGATTTATTTTCTTCATTGTTATTATCAAATAGTAATATATCATCATTCTCTTTATACAGGATATTTTCCAAAAAAGAGGAATTGCTAAATTTTATATCACCATATATTTTTTTTATTGTTTTATTAATTTCTATTCTTAAATAATTTTCAAGTGAATTAACACCTTCTTTATTAGAAATAAACGATATATTATTATTGTTAAGTATTACTTTTTCATTATTTTGAACAGATTCAATCAAGATGTCATTTGTTACTTCATCAAATTGAATATTGTTTATAAAATATATTATTTCTGGTATTTTTTCATCTAGGTTTTTTAACCCTAAGTGGTTTTTAGAGACGTAGGAACTATTAACATCTTTTTCTTCGATTAATTCAATATATTCCTCAATATCAATTTCTAACAATGAATTAAGATTAATTGTTTTCTCAGTAATTATTATATTATTGTTCCGATATTTAGAAAGTTGTTTTATTGTAAATGGTTTATTTTGATTGAAAATATATTTTAATAATATTTTTAATTCTCTAATAAATTCAATAAATAGAATCAACCTATCCATGAAAACTTTTTCTGTAGATTTTGAATCAAAATTTTTAAAATATTTAGCAGGAAATTTTATATTCGGATGTTGACTGTATAGAATTCGTAAAATTTCTACTATTTCAAATGAATTGTTTTCTTCTTCAAAATTTTTAAGATTTTTAAAAATTATTTCATCAATTTTTTCTATCTTTTTATTGTTTTCTAGTATTTTATCTTGATCAGTATCCAGTTTTGGTTCAATATAAGTATATGTATTATCTAAATTATTATAACTTATAATTTTTAAAGGTATTAGTATTGAGTACAAAACATTTGAAATTTGTCCTATATAAAATTTCGAGTCAAATTTGTTTGATAATTTAGTGACAATTTCTTCTAAAGTAATAGGTGTATGATTAAATCGTATTGAATCTGTTATTTCAGGACATATATCAATTTTATAATCTAATTCTTCAAGTTTATCTAAATCAATATAATTTGACTTTTCCGTTTCATCTGCCTGATTGATTGATATTTGAACGCTTAATTTTATTCCATATTCCCTAAAGATAATCCTTTTTATTTCTTCGTTAGAATATTTTAAATTAGCAAGTTGTGTTATACGTTCTTTGTAATTCATAACAATGATATTCTTACTATTGATTTCGAATTATATATCCCTAAAGCTTTATATACATGAGACTCTTGGACAATACCAGAATTACACGCACTCCCAGTACTAGCAATAAATTCTTTATGTTTTTCCATTAGAAAATCTTCTGCTAATTTTCCATTTAACAAGGAAACACTTATTATGTTTGGAACTGTTAGTTGATCTTTGAAGTTAATTAAACCTAGTTTATTTTCTATAAAATAGGATTCAATATCGGCTCTTTTATCACTTATTTTCTCGATTCTTCTTGAATATTCTTGACGTGCTAAGTTTGCAGCCTCGCCTAAACCTACAATCAATGGAGTGTTATAAGTTCCACCACGCAATCCTTTCTCTTGTCCACCACCATGAATCAAAGGAGTGATTTGTATTCCTTTTTTGATATATAATGCACCAATGCCTTTTGGTCCAGAAAATTTATGTCCTGATAAACAAAGCATATCAATATTATCTTCAAGCACATCTACTGGTATTTTACCTACAGCTTGTGTTGCATCGCAAAAAAACACAACACCATGTTTTCTTGCTATATCACAAATAGATTTGATATCTTGAATGATTCCAATTTCATTATTGACATACATAACACTTATCAGAATTGTGTTTGGTTTAATTGAAGAGATTAATTCATCTAGATTAATTAAACCATTACTATCTACATCTAAATATGTCACCTCATATCCTTTACTTTCTAAATACTCACAGGTATTCAGAACAGCTTTATGTTCTGTTTTTACAGTAATGATATGATTTCCTTTTTCTATATTTTCTTCAATATATCCTTTAATAGCCAAATTGATTGCTTCTGTTGCCCCAGATGTAAAATATATTTCTTCCCTATCTGCATTAATTAAATCAGCCACTTGCACCCTTGCATGTTCAATTGCAAGTTTTGCTTTCTTTCCATAACTATGGTTACTTGAAGCGTTACCAAAAATTTCAGAAAAATAAGGCATCATAACGTCTAACACCCTTTTATCAACGGGTGTTGTTGCAGCAGAATCATAGTATATTAGTTCAGTTTTCATATAGTTAGTTATCGTTTATACGATATTACTTGAATGTTATAACAATTTTAATTAATATTTATAACATACAACAACTGTTTAGCACGACTTGATTGAGTGTATAGTTGATTATTAGTCTCTATGTTTTGTGCATCTAAGATGAAAATCACATCTGCTTCCATTCCTTTAAAGACATTAATAGTTGTTTGTGCGATACAATTCTCATCACGTCCAAATTCCCGATCATACGTGCTAATGAGTTTTTTATTTCCAAGTGTTTTAACTCCTTTCAAACTAGAATCTCCGCCATCATTATTAGTTAAAATGATAATCTGATTTGGTTTGATTCTTTCATTAAGTAATAAGATGATTTGTTGTTCAAGTTGTTTTAATTGCTCATCTTTATTTGCAACATTAAAATATTTAATAGGACTTCCTTCTGGAGTAAAATCCATTGGTATCATTGTGACAGAAGGTAGAATTTCCTTCAATTTAGTGATGATTGTTTTTGTATTACGGCAATTTTCTTCTAAAGCACATTTTGTAATATTCCGATGGTTAGGTACTCCATTAAATGCGTTGAAAATATCTTGATTTTCATCCATAAAAAGTAAAAATCTACCATCTTTTTTCAATACTTTATTGAGTAATTCTAACCAATTTTCTCTAAAATCTTGCCCTTCATCTACGATGATTACGTCATAAATAGGCTGTTCAATCATTTCCTTGGCTTTGTTTGGAATATATGTGTTGAAAAATTCTTCGCTTGTTTTTTCTTTTTTATAGGAGCGATTCGATTCGGCTATTCTCCCCGCCCAAAAATGGAAGTTTGTAAAGTCAGGACAATTATCTCGTTCAATGTCTTGTTTTTTAGCACGATGTCTTAATTCAGTAGCAAGTGTTTTGTTAAAACAAACATACATTACTTTTAAACCTTCTTCAGCGTACAAAAGTGCTTTATTATAAGCGATAAAGGTTTTCCCAGATCCGGCAGGGCCTTGCACACAAATATTTTGATTCATATCGATGAATCTAAAAATTTTAGCTTGTTGTTCTGTTAGTTTTTTAAACGTGTTTTCGTTTTCTGCAAATTCCTTATGTAATGGTTTAAAAAATCCAACAGAGCGTAATAGCGTATTTTTTAACTTAACAAAGTCGGACATTGGTGCTCCAACGCGTTCCGGCTGTTTTGAAATTACGCCATCTGCTATAGAATCAATATAATCACTTGTAAAAGTTAGTGCTTTCGCATCAAGTAAACGATCTTTTGATAAGTTGGTTGGTAACCATTCTGAGTCTGAAATTTCAGCATCTGGAAACCAAAGTAACCAATGGAAAGGAACATTTCTTGCAATAAAACCAAATCGATTGATTAAGTTGTGCATAGCACTTGTAGCTTGAATATTAGGTCCTTTACTTAATTCTCGATTGTTTTGATACCAAATATTATTTTTCCCATCATATTTTATATTTCCACCTTTTGCTTCTACAACGATAATGGCATTTAGTTTATCATTTCTATGATCTGCAATGATGAAATCAATCTCATACTCATTACTTTCCCGAGCATTAATGGATGAAAATTCTTGGTTGTAAAAAACGGTATAATCTTTATCCTCTAATTTTGATAAAACATTAAATATTTTTTCTTCAGCATGTGAATAGTTTTCTTTTTTAAGAAATTCGGATGGAAAAATCATATGCTTTTTTTTGTTTTTAAAAATAGGAACTTAAATCATTGATTAAAATAAGATTGGGGTCTTTTTATCAACAAACTAATTCATTCCTCCTTCACCACATTCATATCCACAACGTGCTAAACAGTACTCTAAACGGGGCTACAAGCCATACAATGCATAGTAATTTTGTAAATCACCCAATTCGGTTCTGGATAATTCACTAAAAAAGATTCGATCTCCTCGTAACCAGTGAAATCATCGTGTTCACCTTCATATGTTTCAATAAAGTTATCCCAAGCCTGCTGCAATGCTTCATCTTTTATAAAAGGTTCTGAGTTTACTTCATCAATCCAATATCCATTAAAGTAACAAAGCATCTTCATTGATTGGTTCACAATTTTCTAAAATAACTTCAACATTTGCTGGACAATACAAGTTAAATTGGTCTAATTCTAAGTCTATGATTTACATACTATTTAATTTTAAAAAGGTTTGTAATTATACTTACGCTTTAGAGTATGATTTATAACATTCGGTATGAAAAAATTAGATAGTTGAAAAATTAAAATAAATTAGTATTTTAGTTGAGAATCTAATAGTTAGCATCTAAACTTACGAATGAAAGTATCAGAATTAGAAAACTATTTGGAATCAAATGAAAATTCATCCAATTACTGGTGAGTAAAAAACCTTTCCAATTGGTACTGATGGCATGAATAAAAGTGTATTTGAAAAACTACTTACGTTACAGTTAAAGGAAATAAACTAATAAATTATAAATAAATCGAATATGTCGCAAATGATCCCCCTTTCAGAAATTGATGTTCTTTTTTTCAAAGCAGAAAAAAACTACTTCCAACCGATTAACATGTATTTAGTTGATGGTTATCCTTATTTTGATTCAAATAAGATTTCTTATGATACCTATAAAAAAGATTTTTTCTTTAGAACCTACAAAGAAGTAGTTGTAGCAGCTATTCATTGGACAAAAAAGCTCTTTGGTGCTACTTCAATAAATGATATTTATATCAAGCACATGGAGTTCGGCAGAAAAAAGCAGTGGTTTAATGCTCAGCTTGTTCATACTGGCAGTGGTGTAATAATTGATGGTGAAAAATTTAATCCTTATATTAATATAGCTTATTCATATAACACGGTTACTAAGGTGAAATTTGAAATAGGCTTTTATCGTTCTGCTTGTAATAATGGATTGGTTAGTGGTTTCAAGGAACTCTCTAAAATGGAAATCAAGCCTGAGAATCTTTTTGATGTTCCATTTTGGGTAAATCCTTGCCTGATTACATTTTTAACAAAGAGATTTGAATTTCAAATTCGTGTTCTCAAAAACACTAGTTTGAGAGGTGAACAAATTCAAAATTGGATTGAAAAGAATGTTTCAAAATGGAATATTTCTCGAAGTTTAGTTTTTAGATATATGGAAGAACTAGGAGAAAACGCCTACACTCTTCTAAATGTTTTGACAGACAGTGCTTCCAATTTTGATAGAGATCAAAACAATGAAGTAGAATTACTAGTTCTTGACCGAAATGAGTATAGAGAAGATAGAAGCTCTAATAGCGAAAGAGCATCTCGCCAAAGGAGAATTGGATCTTTCTTAGAAACTTTAGTAGAAGAAATTATAAAGGAAAACCAAATCGATAACGCAATTATTAACATTAATTCTCCTGAGTTTAGATTAAATGATAATGATATGAGTTTGCTTGATTCTTTAAAATCGAAAGAAGTATATAAGTTTGATATTGGTAAAGTGAAATTTTGATCAATCGCTAAAAATCATATCTATTGTGTTCAATCGCAAGAGTGAATAGATGGTTTGGTACTGACGCTGGCTATGTAAAATTTTTCCTGTTCGTTATAGATTTCTTGTACTAGCACAAATTCACCTTCCTCAGTGGCTATTTTTCTACTGCGTTTTAATTGCTCAATTTTTTTGAGCAATTAAAACTTTTTTTCTATAATAATTCTAGCAAAATCAATTCTAAAAGCAACATCCAATGTGTTGAATTCTTATACTATATTTTTTAAGTGCTGCAACGTAGCATAATTATCTGAAATTGATTCGAAAGAATTGAAAAATACATGAAGTTCTTCTTCCATTTCAGCCTACTTTTTGTCCATTACACCAAAACAAGCTTTTCTTTCTCGCGATAATCTGCCGCTTTTTCATAGGACTGAATCTTGATGGCTTTAAGATGACGGAAGTTATCACGGGAGCATATAATGCTATCACTCATTTATAGAATTAGTCTAACTGAAAAGAATTTAGACCTTTAATTTTTTAAGTGTTTGTTTACGAGGTGTTTATTTTTATTTTAAATATTGCAAGCTTGCAAAAAATGAAAGTGTAAGTGACTTTATACGAATTTTGAAGTATAAATTTTAAAATTCAATCGTATGAAAAACAAAACAACACTTTACAACTTCATCTTAGATAGAAGTGGTTCAATGTCAGGAATGGAAAAGGTAGCTGTTCAAGGATTTAATGAACATGTAACAACAATTCGAAATCTTCAAGCGGAATTTCCAAAGCAAGAGTTTTTATGCTCGTTATCAACATTTGATAATGAGATTGAAACAATCGTAGCTTCTTCGCCAGTCTCTCAAATACACCCTATCGAAGTAGGGCAATATAGTCCAAGAGGAATGACTGCGTTACTAGATGCCATTGGAAAAAATATTCATGAGGTAAAAGAGAAATATAATCAACGTATTGAATCCGATGAAATGTCAGTCGTTTTCGTAATTATTACGGATGGACATGAAAATGCTTCTCGATTTTTTTCGTACCACGATATAGCACAAAAAATTGCTACATTAGAAAGTACTAATAAATGGACGTTTACATTCATTGGAGCTGATTTTGACGCTATACACACTTCTCAAATGTTGAACATTAAATCGGAGAATACCATTAATATTGATAAGTCAGATTATATGTGTATGTCAGCTGATATCAATGATAATATACGTTCTTATTCGAGTAGTAAAGAAGCTGGGATCATTAAAAAAATCTTTTTCTCTAAAAAGTAATGACTTATTAATCTTATATTTAACTCATTAAAACCAATTGCAATGAAAGTATATTTAGTTCGTACCGCCGATTTTCAACTAGAAGATTTTGAAAATGTACTTAATTTACTGAATGCTTATCCAGGTACCATCGATTTTGTAGACGGTGGTACCGTGGAATTGGACAATCCATATGGTTCAAAAATATTCCGTAATAAAACCAAGTTTGAACATCAAGAACAATTAGATATAATGTGTTCAATGTCCGAATATTCAACGAAACGCTACGAAAGACCAATTTTTCCTCTAAAGAAAAAATATTACACATGGAAACAGCTGTTCGATGAAGTTGAATACTACCGGAATGAGCAACACGTTGATTTAAATGATTTTGTATTTCTCTTAACGAATCAATATAATGAGAAAAATTGGTTTGCTTTTTTAGGACCTTCCTTGCGAACAGGATTTATTCATACGGATGATTGGCCATGGTTTTTTGGAGATGGAACAGATATTCGTTACCCTATAGCTTATGAAGTCACTACTTGGGTTTTACGTGGTTTAATGTGTCAAAATCAGAAAGAAATTGTCACTAGATTTCACAAAAAAACGGTTGGATGTGTGAATGATTTTTGTAAAAACAAAACAGAAATCACGATTAAAATGCGAACTGCAGATGTTTGTGATGCTTGTATGCAAGTCATGAAGAATAAAGATGTTCCGCCACATTATTTAAACCAACTTTTCAGTGTGATGGATGGTATACGTGCCAATTTAATGTTTCGTAAACGAATAGGCATCATTAACAAAGACAGCAGAATTAAAATCGATTTAGACGCTAAAAAAATATTCTTGACGGATTTTGGAAACTTAGATGTTCGACTAAACCCAAAAGAATTGAGTTTATACCTCTTATTCATACATCATAAGGAAGGAATTGCATTGAATTCGCTGCATGACCACAACGAAGAATTGTTTACCTATTATCAAAAGGTGAGTGGAAGGTTTAATAAAGACGAAATGCAAAATACGATCAGTTTATTGGTCAATTATTTGGACGGAGAATTACACACCACATTATCACGCATTAAAAGTAAATTCAAGAAAGCAATAGGAACCGAACTTTCGGAAAATTATTACATTCAGGTCTTACCAACTGGAGTTCATGGAATTCCATTGAATAGAGAAGGGGTGGAAATTGTGTAAGGTAATACTTTGATTTAAAATAATTTAAGGGAGTTGTTAGAATAATTGGTTTTAGATTTTAAACTTAAAAGTTAAATAATTGATTTAATAAATTTCACAAAAAAATATACAAAATGGATGAATCAGTAATCATTAAATACTTGAAGCGTAAAGGCGAAAAACGTTTCAAAACACAATTAGAATTGTATGAATTTTTGTTCTCTGTAGACAATAATTTTTATATGGATTATTTAAAAAGCAAAGACAAATTGCTGATTAACTTAATATCTGAATCTACTAGAAAAAATAATTTAAATAAAATGATTTTGAAGATAGATTTTGAAGAAGATAATCTACAAGAAATAAAAGAAATGACTAAATCTGATTCTATTTTTGAATCATCACGTACTTCCTATAATCAATTAAAAGCAATACAAAATAAGCGTAAACAAAACATTCTTGAATTAATCTTATTAATTGATATGTATAATAATGAAGGTAATATTAAATCAAAATAATCACTCTCTACCTCATTAATTTATACTAGTAATCTTCTCCCTTACGGTGGCTGAGGCTCTCGATGCCCCGTCACTCATCTAAACCCAATCCGAGAATAACTCTGCGTATGATTTACCTCTTCCTCACAAAATCGAACCAACAATTCAAGGCTTGCTGCTTCGTTATTTAGAATGTAATTAATTTCACCTTTACGATACACATTATCAATTTGTCCTCCTGATATTTCATAATTAGTTGCTAAATAACTACAATCCTCTTGCGTTAGTGTAGAGAATTTACTTTGCCAAATATGTGTGCGTTGTATTTCTGTTGGTACTGAAAACTCCACTTTATATAAAAATCGACGTTCAAATGCTTTGTCCAAGTTGTTCATTAGATTGGTAGTAGCCATAAAAACCCCACTAAAATTTTCTAATTCATCCAACAAGATATTTTGAATGGCATTTTCCGTTTGTTGTGTGTTACCTGAACCATTACTACTACGTTTCGATAAAACGGCATCTGCCTCATTGAAAAACAAAATAGGGCAGAGGTGTGATTTTTTAGCGTATTCTCGGTAATCGTTAAAAATACGCTTGATAATTTTTTCACTTTCACCAAACCACATGGATTTTGTATTACTAATATCTACTTTGATAATCTCACGACCAGATTTTTTGGCTAACTGTAATACACTTTCTGTTTTCCCTGTTCCTGGAGCGCCAAACAATAAGATATTTACCCCTTGAGGCATTCCTTTAGATGTCATACGATCCACCAATTTAGTGTAATTTTCTTCTTGAAGTATGGAGCTAACGGCAGACAATTGTTGATTTTCTTTTTCACTATAAAACAACTCCTTTTCTGTTATCGAATCTGGTAAAATCACCGTTGATCTGCGCGAAGTAGGCATTTTAATTATTACATCAAATTGCGCTAGCTTATCTGCTGATTTTCTCGATGGACTAGCTTCAAAATTATTCATAAAACCAGTACTTACATATTCAATTAATTCGTGTTTTACCAATGGATTATTTCCTTGTACCATCGACTGGGTAAAAAGCACTTGCTGACTGCGCGATTTAAATATAGCACCTTGTAAATTATCAATGTCAATTCCATTTTGACCACATAAAGTATTCCAAATGATATAATAAAATACGATAATTTCTTCCGTTGATAATTTAAAATCGATCACCAATTTAGCTGCTTCAAAATTAGAGTAAGTTTTAAGTAAATCCTGTACACAATCTTCTAGGTCGATCACTTGAATTTCACCATCAATACACTGAACTCCAACCGTATGAAATGCTTCAATTAATTCAATTTCAGCACTAATATTCTTTGTTTCTACCTCTGGGAAATCTTTACCTTTTAAAAGGTTATAACTAATATTTTTAGTAATAGCATAGGAGTAACTAAATAATAAATGGTCATGCCTAGAACGTAGTTTTTTACTTTTCACAATTCCTTTATCACATAAAGATTGTATGGAATCTATAATACTTAGCAACGAAAATGTATTCGTTTGAAAATATTTGCTCAAATCATTTAAATTTGAACTTTCTCCCATAAGATTCACGTAGAAGATAATAGCAAAAATGTATGCTTCTTCGCATGGAAGTCTTGTATACTTAGTCAAAACAGACAATTCTTTCTTCATTGTTGCATAAAAAGCTGGATTTGGAACTTTCCCTTCTGATTGAAGATAGATAGCATTAATTGCTGCAAAAATTGCGTCTTTGTTGATACGTTGCTTTTTCATAAAAGAGAATTTAATGATTTCAAATTAGTATACGAGATTCTGAGAGAGATATAACAAAAAAAGAAAAAAACTGAAATCTAACCTTAAATGGCAAAGCCATTCTTAATATATCTTAAATCCTAGCAAATCTTTCTCCACCTCAACTTCTCAATGCCTTAATGGTTACTCCCCGCTACAAACTCGACAATTTCTTATATGCCTTATATCGTTCCCCAAAATGGCAAAGCCATTCTCAATGCATCTTCAAACCACAACACAAATCATTATCCACCACAACTTCTTAATGCCTCAATGGTTAAATTCCCCAACCAACCCAACAAAATTTCTTATATGCCTTAATGGTTAAATCCCAAACCAATCCCTTACCAATTTCTTACTTACCTTATTTTGGTTAATCGCTTACTTAAAATGAATTCCTGTTTTTTTAGTTATATTTATATTAAGTAATAAATATTATGGCAGTCGACTTATCTCAAATCCTAGTAATCGGAGTATCCACGCGTTCCCTTTTTAATTTGGAAAAAGAAAATGAAATCTATGAAAAAGAAGGAGTAGATGCATTTCGAAATTATCAATTAAAACACGAAAACGAACCATTAGAACCAGGAACTGCTTTTCATTTAGTTAAAAATTTATTGCAATTAAATCAACTCGCGAAAAAACAAGTCGTTGAAATTGTCGTGATGTCTAGAAATAGTCCTGAAACCGGTGTGAGAGTATTACACTCCTTACAAACACATGGTTTAGCAATTACCCGTTTAGCATTTTCAGGAGGAGAACCTTTATCTCCATATATAGATGCTTATTCAATCGATCTTTTTTTATCGAAAGACAGTAGTGATGTACAACAAGTGATTGATAGTGGGAAATGTGCCGCAGCTTTAATTTATGCTCCACCAACAGATGTGCAGTTAGACGATATAAAGGTTAAAATTGCATTTGATGCGGATGCAGTATTGTTTTCTGATGAATCAGAACAACGCTACAAGAGAGAAGGCTTAGATGCATTCCAAAAACACGAAAGTGAAAACGTGGATGTTCCGCTGACCGAAGGTCCGTTTGCAAATTTATTAAAGAAACTTTCCCGTTTACAACATCAGTTGCCAGTCGGGATCGAGGATTCACCTTTACGATTAGCAATTGTTACTGCTCGCAGTGCACCCGCACATTTACGCGTAATTAAAACCTTGCGAAATTGGGGAGTATATGTCAATGAAACTTATTTTCTAGGCGGCTTATCCAAGGATAATGTACTTGCAGCGTTTGGCGCCCACATCTTCTTCGACGACCAAGATCACCACTTAGAATCTGCATCTAAAGTTGTACCTTCTGGTAAAGTTCCTTACAATTCTGATTCCCCATTGAATAAATAGCACTTCCCTAAATGGCAAAGCCATTCTTAACGTTTCTTCAATCCTAACAATCTACTATAATCCTCAACTTCTCAATGCCTCAATGGTTAAAATCCCCAACCAACCCAACAAAATTTCTTATATGCCTTATATGTTTCCCCAAAATGGCAAAGCCATTCTTAATATATCTTCAAACCTAACTATCTACTATCAATCTCAACTTATCAATGCCTTAATGGTTAATTCCCCATCAAACCTTCAAAAATATCTTAAATGACTTATATGATTCACTAAACAATTGTTATATTTCATCTTCCTTCTCGTATATCTAAAAAACCTCACCAATGAAAAAACAAAAAATCCTATTCTTCACAGGAGCGGGTGTCTCTGCTGAAAGCGGCGTTCAAACCTTTAGAAATAGTCCAGATGGATTATGGAATAATTACCGAATTGAAGATGTGTGCACCTTTGAAGGTTGGGAAAACGACCCACAATTAGTCTTGGATTTCTACAACCAACGTCGCAAACAATGTTTGGAAGTATCGCCGAATTTAGCGCATGAGTTGATTGCTAAACTACAAGTCAACTTTGATGTATTCGTAGTAACCCAAAATGTAGATAATCTACATGAACGAGCAGGTGCGCAGAAAGTAGTTCATTTACATGGTGAATTATTGAAATCTCGTTCAACGATAGATTCTACAATGATTTACGATTGTAATGGAGATATTCATCTGGGTGACAAATGTGAAAAGGGGAGTCAGCTTCGACCACACATCGTTTGGTTTGGTGAGATGTTAGACGAAACCAAAATGTACGAAGCGAAGAAATTAGCGATAGAGTGTGATGTTTGTGTGATAATCGGAAGTTCGATGCAAGTATATCCTGCAAATAGTATCCCACATTACCTGTCAGCACATGCAAAGTTAATTGTCATAGATCCTGCTGAAGTATATGTACATACCGATCATGCAATCAAAGGACATTACATTCAAAAAACAGCAGTGGAGGGGATGAAGGAGGTTTATGAAATTTTGAAAAAACTTTAAATAAAGATAGTTTAAACTATTGAACTCTAACTAATTTCAATTTATTACATTTATAATCTATTAGTAAATTAATTACTTAAAAATAATTTTAAAATCTCTCCTCATGGAAAACAATTCACCATCAAAACATATCATTCTTGGATCTTCGTTATTGCTAGGTCTATTCTTACTTGGCTTTTTTATATTTAGAGGACTTAAAACGTTTAGCGACAAAGATCGTGTTGTTACTGTGAAAGGCTTAGCAGAGATGGATATGTCAGCAACTGCAGCAACTATTAATGTGAGTTTTTCGTATGCTGGAGATGATTTAAAAGAACTGATTCAATTAACAGAGGATAAGAAAAAAGCGATTGAAAAGTATCTAAAAACGCAAGGATATAAAAAAGAGGATATCGAAGTAAAAAACATCAATATTACCGATAAACAAAAATATTATGAGACAGAATGGCAAAACGGACAAGAAGTTCAAGTAAAAATTGATCGTTATACCATTTCTCAAAATTTAATCGTTACTTCCAAGGACGTTAAAAGTACAGAAGATAAATCTGCTAAAATTAACGTGGATTTAGTTAGTAGAGATTTAACTGCTACTTTAACAACAAATTATTACTTTCCAGAATTAAATACAATCAAACCTAGATTGATTGCTGCGAGTACAAAAAATGCACGTGTTGCAGGGGAACAATTTGCAAACGATTCGCAAGCTAAACTAGGGAAAATAAAAACTGCTTCACAAGGTCAAATTACAATCGCTGGGGAGTATTATTATGGGGAAGAAGGAAGTGAAAGTAGTTCCAAACCGGAAGAGCCATTTTTACAAAAGTGTAGAGTTGTAAGTACGATTGTTTTCTTTTTGGAATAGTATTCTAAACTACCAATTCAGAAAAGATTTAGATATTTCAACTAATTGCCCCATAATTAGTAATAGAAATAAACCCACGAAGAATACATATTTTTTTGGAGATAGTTGTGATATTTCTATGGATAATAGTTGGTAAATAAGATTAAAAACTAAAGGTGTTATAATCAAAAATTCAAACATATACATGTGTATTGTACAATGTTGTGGTATGAGTACAAAAATGAAAATACCAGGTATTAAACTCATTATTAATCTATCCAATGTGTATTTGCAATTCGATTTTAAAATGTAAGTTGTACTAATTAATCCGAAACTAAGTAATAAGATATTGCCAAAATGTTGTTCCGAAGCTGCATGTAAAATTGGCGAAAACGTAGATTTTAAATAGATAGAAGATCCATCTAAGCCAGATCGAAATAAAAATCCAGAAGAAACATTTTTAAAACCAATTAATTCTTGAAGTAAGAAAGGAAATAAATAACTTATTATCCCATAAAAACAAACAATGGAAATATTAGCTAACATTTTTTTTCTCAAATAGATACGAGATTCACAATAGATATACAAAAAGATCCATGGTACTAGAAAAACAATGAAAAAGCTACCGATTACAACACCGGAAACTAAGAATAACAAATCGCGTTTTTGCTCGGTAAGTGTCTTTGCTGTTACTGATATGAAGCAGAAAATTAACACAAGTAAGAAATAGAAATTTTCCGTACTATACTTTAAAAAAGAAATCCAAGGTAATGGATTGGTAAGGAGAATGCCTAAAATCAAAAAAATCCATATTAAATGTAAAATGTTTTTTGTTGCAAGTAATTGTTTTATTTGGTTATATCGTGTAGCTACAACCATTAATAAAAATAGAAATTGCAAGGGATACACCAGGAAATTCTGGGTTACTTCATATGATTTACCACTTATTAAATTAAATAGAGATAAAACGCCATAATTTAACAACAATGCTTGAACAGTATATGAAGTATAGGCTTGATTATTAAGTATGTAATCTTTATTTATTATTCCCAAAAAATAATGGTCACTAATTTTAGTGGTAGACCACCAATGAAATGTATTTGAAAAAAAGGTATCTCTTTCTACGAAAGTAGCTTGTAATACCTTTGTATTCCATATAATTAATATCCAAAAAACGAATAGTACTATAAGGAATAAATAGAGTTTAAATAGTTTCATCAAAAAGAATTAACTAGAAAATTCAAGAAGTTATTCATTTTCCTTTTCCTTTTCTCTATCCCCATCATATTTACCAATCGGACCTCTTTTATGGATAATCAACCCATTTAAAAAATTACGTAGAAATTGATCCCCACAATTTTTATATTTCGGATGGTCTTCTTTTCTAAAAATCGCACCCAACTCACTCTCGGTCACTTTAAAATCCACCAACTTCATGATTTCAATTATCTCATCATTACGTAATTGCAAGGCAACACGTAGTTTTTTCATCACATCATTATTTGTCATATATCATTGTTTTTAAAAACGTCACTTCATCACTCATCTCTCGTCACTATTTTCGGTCCCTGAGGCACTCGAAGGGCCGAAAAATGAAAAACATACTCCTCCATAATCCTTCACTTTTTCAAAATGTGGAAGATGAGACAAATCTTTTCGTTTACTGTGTTCCACAACTAATAATCCATCTTCCTGTAAAAGAGAACGTTCGTAAATATTTTGGATTACTTCTTCGTAAAAAGTAGATTCGTATGGCGGGTCTAAAAATATCAAATCAAATTTTCGCTCTGTTTTACGTACAAAATCACGAATATCCGATTTAAGTACAGAGACTGTTTTTTCTAAATTGTTCTCAGAAACCATTTTTTGGATAAACTTACAGCAATTGTAATTTGTATCCACTGCTAATATTTTGCCTGCTTCACGCGATGCAAATTCATAAGTGATATTACCCGTTCCAGCACATAAATCTAAAATATCTAAATTTTGTAAGGAAAATGTGTTTTCTAGGATGTTAAATAAACCCTCTTTTGCAAAATCGGTTGTTGGTCTGGAAGGAAAATTTTTCGGGGTGCTAAATCTTCTTGATTTTAAAATACCTCTGATTATACGCAAGTTAATTGTTGTTTTAGGAGTGAGTAAGGAATAGTTTGAATGGTGTAACTTTTGAAGTTTGCAATGGTATTCCACTTGGAATAAAATAAATTCACTAATTCTTTATTGGATTCTTCAGAAATATGAAGGAATAATTTGCCTTTTTCTACGGAAAGTTCATTTTGTTGGATACAAAAAGTAGTATAATACAATAAATCATCTTCGTTGGAGAAATCATACGTATTTGCCAAGAGTAAAACATTCGATTTCACTAAAACTAGATGAAAATAGTTAGCATAAATGCTTAAATGTATTTCAGTTCCATTGCCCTTTTCTAAAACGCTTCGTAAAAGATGACTCATGGAATGTTGAATGATAATTCGAGGATATCGAATCACAAAAAAGGATTTTAACCATAAAGGAATTTCAAAAATATTCACACAATTTCCTTCAGAAATAACATTGTAATCTAAATCATTGGTGATAGCCTCTTTTGAAAAACAAGTAGCATAAATTGCGGATGAAGAAGATGCTTTAAATATCGGGGTTGGAACAATCGTACATTGTTTAGAAACCCAAGACAAGGTGTATTCTTCGTAATTTTCAGTGCTCGGAATTACAGATAATGCTAATTGAATATCTTGCTTCATTTCACGTTCTGTATTACCAGAAAAAATTGTGTGATTTATAATCAAAACTTCGTTGTTTCGAATTTCTGAAATGGTGAATGAAAATGAAGAAAATTCAAATGCTAATTGTAATTTATTTGCCATAAAAATCTAGAATACAATAACCTTTAAGTGATAAACAAATCTACACTATTTTTTTGATAGAATCAAATTTTGAAGTGTTAGTGAAAAGCGATTAAAAGAAATATAAACGTATTACTTATTACACGTATATATGAAGGCAGGTGGAATATTCAAAAGTGTAAATGAAATATTTACATTGGAAAAAACATGATTCAATTCTTTTTTTTGTTTGAGAGAATATTGAAATTGAATAAATTTTCCAGATTCATTTAAGCAATCCTTGAAAGTCCTAAGTATCTTCAAGGTAAATCGTTGGTAGAAATTAGAAAGTGGAAGTGAGGAAATAATTACATCGACTTTAGGTATGTTAAATTGGACTAAATAATCTTCCAATTTTTCCGCACTATCGTTAATGAAAACGACTCTTTTATCTGCTATTTTTGTTTGAAGTTCTTGGTGAAACTCTTGGTTTAATTCGAAAACTAAAAAAACACTTTCGGGATTCATTCTCGACAACATTTTTTTGGTAAATACTCCTGTGCCTGGACCAATTTCTATAAAGACTTTTGCAGAATTAAAATCTATGTTTTCTAACATTTTATTCGTTAGAAAAGAGGAACTAGGACTAATTGCCCCAACCATTTTTTTTTCTCTCCAGAAACGTTGAAAAAAAGTTTTCTTTGGTAACATTTTAGTCTTTTATTACTAATTGACCATTGTGTAAAATACCAAATACTTTACCAGTTAAAGTTTGATTTAAAAAAGGAGTATTATAGGTTGCGGACATTATTTCTTCTTTCGAAAAAAGCGTTGAATCTTCGGTAGAGAAAAAAGTCAAATCTGCAATCGAACCAACTTCAATAGGAGTAGGGTTGATTTGTAAAAATGATCTATTACGCTTCGAAAAAATAGCAATTATTTCTTCTACTGTAAATTCATTTTTAGAAAGTAAAGAACAAAAAGCGGTCTGAAGTGTTATATTTCCAAAAGAAGCATGATCAAATTCTACATCCTTTTCTTCTAAATCATAAGGTCTATGATTGGAAACGACAACATCAATCGTCCCATCCTTTACTGCTTCAATTAAAGATAAACGATCTGACTCTTTGCGTAAGACCGGTTTAAGTTTGTAATGCACATCAAAATTCAACACTGCAGTTTCATTAAACAATAATTGTTCAATATGTACGTCCGCAGTAAGATTTAAGCCTTTTCTTTTCGCAGCACGTATTACAGCTACAGATTCTTCGCAGGAAATACCAGTTACATGTAAATTTCCTTCTGTATATTCAAGAAGTCGAATATTGCGCTCTAAATCAATTACTTCTGCTATACTTGCTTCTGACTTCAAACCGGTTTTAGTAGATGCTTCACCTTCATTTACTTGTCCACCCTTTGCTAACGAATAGTCTCTTGAAAACGCGATTATTTTCCCTCCAAATGTTTTAGAATAAAGTAACGCGCGATATAAAATTCCGGTAGATAAATGTTTTGTGTCATCGGTAAAGAAACGTGTTCCTGATTGAGACATGTCGAACATTTCCGCTAAATTTTCACCCAACATTTTTTCTGTAATCGTACCAAAAGGAATTAATGTTGCAACCTGTTGTTCAGCCTTACGTAAAGCATATTCTATTTGCGTTTTCCCATCTATCACAGGCTGTGTTGAAGGTAGTAAGCCAACATACGCAAACCCTCCTGCAGCAGCTGCTTGTAAACCAGTTTCTATAGTTTCTTTATGCTCTTCACCAGGATCGCAAAAATGTGCTTTTGCATCTGCCCAACTTTGAGAAACTTTTAATCCATTAAATTCAATGGTAACTATATCTTCCTTTTCAATTAAATCAGCGATTTCTACAATTACGCCATCCTCAACATAAATATCTTTAACGTGTTGATTAAACGTAGAACTTTCATCGATAATGTATGCTTGTTTTATCAGGAATCTCATAAATTTATAGTTAACGTAAAAATTTCAATAGCGCCATTTCTAGTAATAAGAAAAACAGGGATAAAAGTAAGAAAATCCTCCAATATTCTACTGGTTTTTCTAATTGGATGTTCAAATTTTGATCGCCAAGCTCTATACTTTTAAAATATAATCTTGGGTATTTTTCAGTATTTAAATAGCTTTTAATTTCATCCTCTGTAAATGTTGCTATGTTTGATTCCAACCGGGAATAATTTAACGGTAATGCTTTGGATAAGTCCGCATTCGTTAACTGATAAATTCCCTGGCGTAATGCTTGACTCAAAGATGGATTTAAAAGCGAAATATACGTTAATTGATCTATCTTTTCTACAACAGGTATAAAATCAATTCCTTCCCCTTCAATATGAAATAAATTATCGGAAGTAGCTGGTCCATACCATGGAAAACGATTATTACTTCCAATGGTTAAATAAAGTTCTGATTTTTGTTGACTTAATTCTGCAGTTCGCAATAAACAAGATGGAAACAAAGCATTCGAAGTAAAAGCACTAAACGTTGAATCTAATGCACTTGTAAATAAATAATTATTATTGTTTTTTACGAATACAGGTAGATTGTTTTGGAGGGATAACAAGGGGATACTTGAGACACTCGCCCTTGTCTGATATATTTTTTGAAGGATTGGAAGGTTAATTTTCCTGGGGTTTTTATCAAAAATTCCTTGAAAAAATGGATCCGAATAGCTGATAGAACTTAAGCTTGAATTCGTACTAGAAACTTCAGAAATTTGTGGAAGATTTAATTTTTGCAATAAATTATTCCACGATTGCATGTGAATTTTTGTGCCAGGAAACAATAAAACAGATCCACCACTTTGGGTAAATTTATAAATAGCATCATTGATTCCATCGTTTAGAACATTTACGCCATTTAATACAATCAATTGTTTGTCAAGGGTAGAAGCAGGTAAGAAGGAAGTACTACTTAATTCACTAACTTGATAATAACTATCTAATTTATAGGTTTTTGCTATTTTTAAATCCGCATCTTCGCCTTGTATTAATAATATATTTGCATTTGAAGCAACGTGGTATGTAAAATAAAAATCATCATCAAAGTGTACATTTTTATCTGTAATATGAACATGTCCTATTTTTTCGCCAATGGTTAAATCCGAATAGTTTAAAACAATCTCCTTTTTACTATGTTTCGGAATGGAAACAAATACCGTTCTTTTAGTTTCATTTACTGCGAGTTGTAACTCTAAATTCGAAACTATTTCATCGCCATGATTGGTTAATTGTATGTTTAATTCATTGTTAATTTTAGTTTTGAAATTTGGATTGTTAAACCAAACAGAATCAATCGATACATTGTTTTTTTGTTCCGGAATAAGATGTATTGGATAAAAATAAATCGATTTGTCTAAGTGAATATTTTTTAAATCGCTTTGATTTTTTTGAAAGTCAGTCAGTACAACAAACTGCTTAGCATAAGAATTAGGGGTGTTTTCATTGACACTTTCTTCCATCCATTGAATGACTTCCGATAATGGATGCGATAAAGGAGAAATTTGTATTTTATCTAAACGATTAAAAGCTTCCGATTTTGCGCATAATTGTTGTTCAATTCCAGTTAATCCATTTGTAACTAATAATACACGCACATTGGCCGATGCATTTTCAATGATCTTTTTCGCCTGTTCTTTAGATTCAGACAGTAAGCTGCCACTTGCTCCGATACTAGACATCGAAAACGAATTGTCAATATAGATTGCTAATACAGAATTCGTATGTTTTGCAGAACCTTTGATTGGTATGTAAGGTTGTGCAAAAGCAATAATTAGTGAAGTAAATGCTAGTAATCGAGCAATTAAAACGAATAAATGCTTTAATTTCCGAACATTTTTTGTCTCTTCCTCTATATTCTTTAAAAAATAGATGCTGGAAAAATAGAAAGTTTTGTAGCGACGAAAACTAAATAAATGTATTAGAATTGGTACCGCTAATAAAATTAATGCAAATAAAAAATTTGGATGTTCGAATCGCATACATGTACGTAACGTTCAGTTACTCTTTAGTGATCGATTTACTCAACTGTTTTTTCTGCTTTTTTTCTTGGCGCTCTAGTTTTTTTAGGAGCTTCGTCCGTTGATTCAGTTGCTTCTACTTTTTTAGATGCTACTTTTTTTGTAGGTTCTTCAATTACTGGTTCATCGATAATTAAATTTCCTGATTTATGTAATAAATTATACCAATGAAATATTTTTTTTACATCGGAAAAATACACACGCTCTTGGTCATAATTTGGTAAAATTTCCAATAAATAACTTACTAATGTGTTTTTATCTTCTTTGTGGGAAGGCGCTAAACCACCATTTTCTTTTTTGTATATAGCTTCTAAAACATTCGATAAAACTGCATCCTCATCATACGTATATACACTAATATCTTCTAAACCAGAAATACGATCCGTTGAATATGCAGGAATCTTTTTTCCATCCTCCAATGACTCAACAATTAAATTACTTTTACCTTGAGCAACAACTTTAAATAATCCTGGTTTACCTGAAATTGCGATTATACCTGTTAAATTCATCTTATGTTTTTTATAGTTTTTTCAAAAATAAGTATTTATTGAATTCTGAAATTAATTTTTAATGATTTTTACTAACATACGGTCAGAATTCCGCTCAATTGTTAGCAGATAAACTCCATTTGCAACATTTTCAAGTTGAAATTCACCTATGCTAATTTTATGGATATCAATTTTATTACCCAATAAATCAGAAAGATATAGCTGATCATTCGATTCTAAACCATCTAAACTAAATATCCCGGTACTCGTTGGATTTGGAAAAACAAGTATCGGTAATATTGCATGATTTTGTAAAGAAGAAACTTGCGGTGTATAGAATTTACTGGATGCAATACAACCATTCGACTCTATACTCACAAAATATGTTTTTCCAACTTGAAATACTATGGTTTGTTTCGTTTCATTCTTTAGTAAATTACCTTCCGAATACCATTGGTAATTTGGAGAGGTTGATGCGATTAACAAACTGTCCACTTGCGTGATAGTGGGTGTTGTCGGGTAAAAATATTGTTCTATGGTAATAGCATCCTTTGTAATACATCCGTTTTGACCTACAGCTATAACGCTATAATTCCCGGCAACACTAAATGTGTTAGAATCTTTATTTAAATATTTACCGCCATTCCATGTATAACTAACAGCACCAACTGTTTTTACTTTAACCGGTTCGTTATCACAGGTTATAAATGGACTAGTAAGATAATTGATGGAAATAGTAGGCGACTTGTAATCTTCTTCTATATAGATGTTTTTTTGTGATATACATCCTTTGGAATCTTCAATTAAAACGGTATAATTTCCACCAATAATAAATGAATTTGTATCTGTGAGTATGGAAGTTCCTCCACTCCAAGTGTATATATTCCCTCCGCTTGCCTGTATACTCACTCTTTTATTGATGCAGTTTAGCTTGTTTAAACCTTTTATTAATAAAAACGATTTATTTGGAACTGTGTCCGACAGTATCTCAACACTATCTTTAACAATACAACCATTGGAATTATTTGCATTAAAATGATAAACTCCAGGTTTTATGAAAGAATTTAAAAAGTTAGTTACCGAACTACCACCATACCATTGATATTTAGTTGCTCCAGATAACGTTATTGAAACAGTCTTGTTTTTACACGTAATTAAAGCTGGTACAGAAAATGTTTTACTGATAATTGGTAGTGTTGTATCTTTGAAAACCTCAAATGATTTTGTAGAAGTACAGCCGTTGACCCCTTCTCCAACAACACTATAAATCCCTTCTTTTAAATAAGTTGCAGAATCTGATTTGTTTAATAATGCTTGTCCTCCCCAGCTATACTTATTTGCTCCATTTACTTTTAATTGCACTGATTTTTGATTACAGTTAATTGTAAAGCCATCGGTTTTCTGAAAGGTAATTATAGGCGAAATAGTATCCGTCAAGATATCGATACTATCTCTTTTCACACATCCATAAGAATCCGTAATAGTTAAGTGATATTTACCTGGAAATTGAAAAGTAACAGTGTCATTTTGTTGGTTTAATCCCCCTGACCATTGATAGGTTTTCCCTCCTTGTGCAATTACTTGTACATTCTTTTTTACGCAAGAAAATTTAGAACTATCTAAAAATGAAATCGATGGATTAAAAGGAATCCTAGGAAAAATGGTGATTGTATCCCTAAAACTACAATTTTTTGTATCTGAAATTTTAAATGGATACTTACCTGGTAATTTGAAGGTTTTTAATGTTTTCGTATCAAAATCTTCCCAAGTAATTGAATTAAGTCCTTTGTTGGAAGAAATGGTCAAAATTGTTGAATCCGAACATGGAAGAACAGTATCCCCTAAAATACTAATTATAGGGTTTGTAGATAATAAGAGAGTTAATGCATTGATCTCTCCATTGCCATAGGCATTATTAGGAATTTTCCCTTGCACTAAATTCGTTTTAGCAGATAATGTCACATCATTTTTGAAGTCTTGGTAATTTGATTTGGAACATTTTTCTAGATATAAAGCAGCTATACCTGCAACGAGCGGAGATGCCATCGAAGTACCGGAATTTAAAGCGTGATATCCACCTTCATCCAATGTAGTATTGTTGATAGGATTATTTAAAAACACGGAAGGATTTGCAGAGAAAATCTTTGTTCCAGAAGCAACAATATCCGGTTTGGTAATTCCTTTTCTGTTTGGACCCTTCGAAGATGAAATATGAATTTCACCTGGTTTGTAATCCGATAAATGTAGTATTTGATCTTTCGTTGTATAGGACGCTTTGTTCGAAACATTACCAACAGTCATAACTTTTTCGGATGAAATATAGGAAGAGAAAATTGTCTGTAAAGTGTCTGCCATCATATAATGAGCGATAGGAGGGTAGACAGAAACGTTTGGAATATTAATTGTTTCAAAATCATTGAAATTTTTCGTCCCTACCTTATTCGCGCTTCCACCCCAAACATCAAAGCTACCCGATCCTGTTGTCATAAACTGAAAAAGATAATTGGTAGAATCGATACTCGTATACGCTGTTTGTAGGTGATATTCATGATTCATTATTTCAGCATAATAATCTATATATGCGAGTTTAATACCATTTTCATTAAAAATAGTATCACGCAAAGAATTGGGTGCAGCATTTAAAGCGTCTAGAAAGGTTCTAAATTTTGTCTTTCCACGCAAAGAATAATTACCCGCTGCTAAATTAGCACCAGTAGCAAATTGAACATCTTTAAATTTTAATGAATCGGCCCACATTTCTAATAAAATAGAATTGTTTGCTACAATTCCTTTTGCAGTGCTTTTCACCCAAAAAAAAGACGTGTCGGATGTAACATCTCCATGCACATGATACTTTCCTGAATTCCCATTATTACCAGCTGCAGCGACTAAAATTCTACCCGGTTTTTCATCCAATAGGGATTCAATAAATTCAGATGCTGGATCATTTCCATCGTGCGAGCCCATTGCAACACCATAACTAATATTAATTACGCATGGTTTATTCAGTAGATCCGCAGTTTTAAAAATATAATCACAAGCATCGGCCACAGTTAAAGTCCAGTTTTTCGCAGTATTATTTGTTTTCACCATAACTATTGTAGCTTCAGGTGCCATTCCTTTGTGTTTTCCATTTGCTAATCCGTTACCTGCAGCGATTCCTACTACATGTGTTCCATGTCCAAGATTGTCCACTGCCGTGCACTGACCATTGTCAATTTCGGTCGCAGTCCAATCTTCCCCATAATTATAAGGTTTAGGAGATCTTGAAGTAGCGGTTTTTATCGTTTGATCCCAATAGGAATATACCCTAGTCTTTCCAGTAGAATCTTTAAAATCTGGATGGTTAAAATCTAATCCACTATCCACAAAGCCTAATATAATACCATTCCCATTAAATTTTTCTTGTAGTTTATTTAAACCATTCTGAACTTCATTAACCTGATGGTGAAAACGTGAAGTATCATTTAACAAAGTAGGTTCACTAATTTCAGTATAAATAAATTTCGCAATGGGAGAAGCTAATAATTGTTTTAAATCTTTTCCATTGATTGTTAAGAAAACCCAATTAGAAGTGGTTTTTTTGATGGTTAAGCTATTTCTATTAAGATATTCGATTACCTCTTTTGATTTTGTAAGAGAAATGGCTAATTGACTGTCATCTTGCATATTTTCAAGTAAGAAATCATGTTTGAAATTTTTAACTTGAGAAAAAGAAGAATGATTATTTATAAAAATAAGCGCAATAGTGATCAGAAATAGTTTTATAGGAACTTTCATTTTTAAATTGTTCAAAATATTAGTACTAGAAATCTAATTTAATGTTCTAATTTAACCAAAAATCGAATAAATTTTAGGTTAATTTTAATATGTTGCACGATTTTTTCGATATTTGTTTAATATCATCTAGTGTAACTTTTTTAGTTTATGAAAAATATTATTTTTTTTGCTTTTATTCTTTTATTTTCTGGCTACAGTCTATCTCAATTAGATGAACAGAAAAAACTAGAAGTTACTAAAAAAGTAAAGGATGGAGATATGCTTTTTGCACAAGGGAAATTTCTAGAAGCAAAAAAGGCCTATGAATCTGCAGCAATGCTTAATCCTGCAGACGAAAGTATAAAAAAACAGATACAAATTTGTGACGCTAACGAGCAGAAAAAATCAGGTTTCGAAGCGGATAAAGAATATAATAAATTAGTCAGTAAGGCGGATGAAAAGTTTAAATCAGGCGATTATCAAGGCGCTAAAGAACTTTTTACGCGTGCTACAAAAATTAAAACCTCGGATACCTATCCACCCAAAATGCTAAAGCAAATTGAAGATTTACTAAATCCTAAAACGATAACTAAAGCAGAACCACTACCAGATTTAGGTAAAACTTCAGAAATGTCTATCGAAGAAGCGCAAAAAGCATTAAAAGCTGCGGATATCGATCGCAAAAATCAACGTAATACAGATGTGATTCATCAATCGGATCAGTTATCTAAAAATGAAAACGAACTTGCATCGAATCGATTAAAAGAAATGGAAGCTTCTGGCGTAAGTTTATCCGAAGTTAAAAAAAGAATCGATAGCTTAAATCAAGAGGATACGCATGCAAATGATACGGTGAACATAAAATTACAACACGAAGATAATTCGGTGACTTCTGTAACTAATTTTCAACAAACTTACCAACGCGATTTACTAGGTTTTGTGGATCGTACACTCGTAAATAAAGCTAAAATTAACGATAGTATTACGCTTAAAAATAAGGAAGTAGGATCCAATAACGATACGCTTTTTTTTAATCGTGTTGTTCAAAACGAACAAAGTGCAATTAAGGAATCCGATAAAGTGAAAAACAATCAAGCAAATACTGAACAGTCCATTTCCAACGCTGTCTCACGTGACGAGAAAAGGTTAAGTGATAATGTGGTTGTGAAAGAGGAAGTATTAGAATTGGTAAATGAAACAAACCAGAATATTGAAGAATTTGAAAATTCATTAACGAAAAAAAACATTAAAAATTCTACTGAAACTGTTGAGTCACATCTTGATTTTTCGGAAAAAGAGGAAAGTCGCACCCTAGAACAAAATAAAACAAATGGTGCCAATAATGAAAAAATACAGTTGCAAAATAAACAAATGGAAGTTTTTGAAGATTCTATTTTGATTTCACCCGAAAAAAGAAGAAACCAATTGAACGATAGTCTTAATGAAAGGTATTACAAGTACGAGACTGATTTTTCAAACCATAAAGATTCAAATAGTTTGCAAGTTGCAAACAAAGTTAAAGCTTCTGTTTCAGTGGTTCAAACAGAAATTGACAATATTGAAAGTAACCAAACTTCGAAAAGACAAGAACATGAATTAGCAATCACTAAACTTGAAAACGTGAAATTTAATTTCGAAGACTCATTGAGTAAAGTAGTTAACCCCAATGGAAAAGAATTAGACATACTTGTTCAGAAGCAAGAAAATCAAGTTGTTGATGCAAAAGATATTGATACCAAAGATTTGAATGCTTCTTTGGCTCGATTAACAAATTTAGAAACTGAGACAAATCGTTATGCTTCTCAAGGAATTACTAAACCTTCAGATTCTCAAGAATCTATTAATAACTTAAACATTCGTATAGAAAATTCTAAAGATTTAGATAACGAAAAAAGAACAGTTAAAACATTAGAAACAAAAGGTATTATTGAAAATATCGAGAAAAGAGGGGTGGTATTTGACGATAAAGCAGCAAATTCTATCGGTTCACTTTACCCGGAAGGGGTTACGCAAGAGCAATTCAATAAAAACGATGATAAAGGAAGTTTATTAGCGGTTGTGACTCGCAGAATTGTAGTGAAAAACGGATATGGACAAATATACACCCGAACTCAAACGAAAGATTTTATCACCTATTCTAAAAACGGTGCAGCTTCTACAGAAACAGTATGGCAACGCGAAACACAAGATGCCAAATTGAAGAAAAATTAATAATTCCAGTATAGATATGAGAGTTCATTTCATTGCAATTGGCGGAAGTGCAATGCATAATTTAGCAATTGCTTTAAGCCGAAAAGGATATCGAGTAACAGGGTCAGATGATGAAATTTTTGAACCATCTGCAAGTCGTCTAAAAAATCAAGGGATTTATCCAGAAAATATAGGTTGGAATCAAAATAATATTACAACCGAACTAGATGCTGTAATTCTTGGAATGCATGCACGAATAGATAATCCTGAACTTCTAAAAGCAAAAGAATTAAACTTACCAATTTATTCTTATCCTGAATATTTATACGAACAAAGTAAAAACAAAAAACGTATTGTTATTGGTGGTAGTCATGGTAAAACGACGATTACTTCCATGCTTTTACATGTGGTAAAACAAAAAGGAGTAGTGGCTGACTACATGGTAGGCGCTCAACTAGAAGGATATGATTGTATGGTAAAGTTAACAGATTCAGCTCCGTATATGATTTTGGAAGGAGATGAATATTTAAGTTCCCCTATTGACCGTAGACCTAAATTTCATTTATACAAACCACATGTTGCTATTATAAGCGGAATTGCTTGGGACCATATTAATGTGTTTCCAACTTTTGAAAATTATGTGGAACAATTCAAGATTTTTTGTGACTGTATCGAGGAAAATGGAACATTGATTTATAACGAAGATGATTCTGAAGTCAATCATTTAGGAATATCTTTCACAAACAAACTAAATACTATTGCATATAAAACGCCAAATTATAGAGTTACCAATACCGGAACTATTGTAACATTTGAAGATAAAGAATACGCATTGAAAATTTTCGGAGCACATAACCTTCAAAATATGATGGGTGCAATGTTTTTAGCACAACAAATGGAGATTTCAAACCATGATTTCTTAACAGCTATGTCAACTTTTACTGGAGCTGGAAAACGTTTGCAAAAAGTAGTAGAGTCACCAGACTTTGTGATGTTCAAAGATTTTGCACATTCTCCTTCGAAATTAATGGCAACTACTAAAGCGGTTAAAGAACAATACAATGATCGCGAAGTAATTGCATGTATGGAACTCCATACTTTCTCTTCATTAAAAAAGGAATTTTTACCACATTATCATAATACAATGAACCAAGCGGATGAAGCAGTGGTTTATTTTAGTCCAGAAGTAGTACACCATAAAAAATTAGAACCGATTTCCATTGATCAAGTAAAAGTAGCCTTTGGTGGAAATGTGCATGTATTCAACAAAACAGAAGATGTACTTTCTTTTATTCATGCTAAACAATGGAAAAACAAAGTATTATTAATGATGAGTTCTGGAACTTTTGATGGAATTGATTATGATAAACTAGGGGAGGAGTTGTTGTCCTAATTTAAAATAGTATTATAATAAGAAAGGCAATCTAAACAGATTGCCTTTCTTATTATAAATTCAAAACAAATTTACACCCTACCTGGATAAACTTTTAAAGCTTCTTCCAACACTTTTACCGCTTTGTGTAAAGAATCTTGATTCAATACATAGGCAATACGCGCTTCTTGTGTTCCTGAACCTTTCGTAGAATAGAAGCCATTTGCTGGCGCCATCATAACAGTAGCTCCTTCGTATTCGAAATCTTCTAATAACCATTGACAGAACTTCTCTGCATCATCCACAGGGAATTTAGCGACACAATAAAATGCTCCACTCGGTTTCGGACAAAATACACCAGGGATGCTATTTAAGCCATCCACCATGATATTTCTACGTGTAACATATTCTTCTACTACATTATCAAAATACGATTGTGGTGTATTTAATGCTGCTTCCGCTGCAATTTGATCGATGGTTGGAGGAGATAAACGCGCTTGTCCAAATTTTAATGCAGCAGAAATCACTTCGTGATTTTTAGAAATCAATGCACCAATTCTTGCTCCACACATAGAGTAACGTTTAGAAACAGAATCAATCATAATTACATTGTTCTCAATTCCTTCCAGATTCATCGTAGAAAAAGGAACTGCTCCATCGTAACAAAACTCTCGGTAAACTTCATCTGCAAACAAGAATAAATCATGTTTCTTAACGATGTCACGTAATTTTTCTAATTCTTCTTTTGTATATAAATATCCTGTTGGATTTCCTGGATTACAAATCAAAATTGCTCTTGTTTTTGAAGTGATTTTTTTCTCAAACTCTTCCACTGGAGGTAATGCAAAACCAGACTCTATCGAAGAAGCAACTGGAACAACTGTTAACCCAGCTGTGACAGCAAAACCATTGTAATTCGCGTAAAATGGCTCAGGAATGATTACTTCATCTCCTGGGTTACAAGTAGTCATAAAGCCGAAAATTAAAGCTTCTGAACCACCAGTTGTGATGATGATATCTTCCGGATTTACAGGTAAGCCTGTACGTTGGTAAAATGCGGATAATCCATTTCTGTAAGATTCTAAACCAGCAGAGTGTGTATATTCAATCACTTTTTGATCAAAATTCTTAATTGCATTCAATGCAACTTCAGGAGTTTCGATATCTGGTTGACCAATATTTAAATGGTAAACAACCTTCCCTTTTTTCTTTGCTGCATCTGCATAAGGAACCAATTTACGAATTGGTGAAGCAGGCATATCAATCGCTTTCTGTGCTATCTTTGGCATAATCGTATTTTAAAGTTGCAAATTTAATGAAAACTTCAATAAATCATTCATTAGTTTTGTAATTAGAAGTTTAATTTTTTGCTGCTATGATAATTAAAAATAAGCGAGTTTATTTAGTGTTTTGCATACTATTGGTATTAACTTCTTTTAAACTTAATCAGTCTCAAAATCCAAAAAAGCTAAGGAAAGGATTTGAAAAGCTAGTAGATATTCAAACTTTAGATTCATCAATTCGGGTAGATTTAAAATATGCGACTAGCGATAATTTCATGAAAAAACGCTTGTATTTCGATATTGATAAGGCTTATTTACAAAAAGTTATCGCGCAAAGATTCGTAAAATGTAATACATACTTAAAGAAATTGCATCCAAATTATCGCTTATTGGTTTATGATGCTGCACGACCACGTTCAATTCAACAAGCGATGTGGGATGCACTTGATTCAATTCCAGTGAAAGAACGTACTAAATTTGTTTCTAATCCCGCTAATGGAAGCGTGCATAATTACGCAGCAGCAGTAGATTTGACTATTTGTGATAAATATGGGAACGTTTTGGATATGGGCGCTGGTTATGATGACATTCGACTTATTGCTTATCCCAGCAAAGAAGTTTACTATTTGAAAAAAGGCTTGTTAACCAAAAAACAAGTTGAAAACAGAAAACTACTACGAAAAGTAATGACTTCACAAGGATTTATAAATATACCAACGGAATGGTGGCATTTTAATGGAGTGACAAGAAAACAAGCAAAAGTTCAATTCGCTATTTTAGAGTAATAGCATCAAAATCGGGAGAAATTCCATTTAATTCAAGTATTCGCACAATTACTGCATCTACAACTGCATCTGGACAAGAAGCGCCTGAAGTTAATATTATACGAATCTTTTCTTTTTCAGGTAAAAAGGCTGTTAATTGTTCTTCTTGTTTAGAATGAATGTTAAATGACGTAATTTGATTTTTGGTAGAGATACTCTTTTCAGAAAGAATAAAAAACGTCTTAAATTTTTTTTCTAATAATTCTACTAAATGTGTGGTGTTTGAACTATTATATCCACCTACAACAATTGCTAAATCCGCTTCTTCTTCAAGCAATCCCAATGTAGCAGATTGATTATCATTTGTTGCGTAACAAAGAGTATCTCGTGTATCGGCAATATGATTTTTTATAGTGGATTCACCGTACTTTGTTATCATTGTTTGACGCAAAAATTCCGTGATTTCTTGTGTTTCGCTAGCTAGCATGGTCGTTTGATTTACCACACCAATTTTTTGCAAGTCGATTGTCGGATTAAATCCTTTGGAATATTTTCCATTGAAAAAAGCTAAAAATTCAGTTTCAAGCATTAATCCTTGTATGAAATCACTCACTTTCTTCGCTTCTTCCAGATTTTTGATAACAAGAGTAGGAGCATTCAAATTGCTGTGTGAAAAAGTAGCTCGTGTTTCTTCATGGTCATATTTACCATGAATAATGATTGTATGGTTGTTTTGACCAAGTGTTTCAGAGCGATTCCAAACTTTCTCAACAAATGGACAAGTGGTATTATATGCCTTTACATCGACACCAATTTCGGTTAAACGCTGTTCAATCTCAATCGTTGTACCGAATGCAGGAATAATCACAACATCATCCGATTTAAGTACATCCCAAGCAATGAGTTGCTTACCTTGTGTATCTTGAATAAATTGAATCCCATAACTCTGTAAATCTTCGTTTACACCGGGATTATGAATCATTTGGCTTAAAAGGAATATTCGTTTACCAGGATTGTTATGTACCGCTTTATAAGCGATTTCGATTGCGTTTTCTACACCATAGCAAAATCCGAAATGACGTGCAATTAAAAATTCTATTTTTCCAAATTGTAAAATAGTAGGAGTGAAGTCTTTTTTCCTAGGATCTTGTGTTTTTCGTAAAGCCTTGACTTTACTGATAATTGGGGAGCGATAAAAAGCAGGAATTTCAAATTTTTTCATGATGTTACGCTTGCATTTGAATGTTTACTAGATTCGCATAAATACCTTCCGATAAACCATTTAACTCTTCATGCGTACCTTCCTCCGCTACTTTACCGTTTTCAAGAACATAAATTTTATCTGCTTTACGTATAGTAGAAAGTCGGTGCGCAATAACGAATGATGTTCTGCCCTCCATTAATTTATCTAGTGCCTCTTGCACTAATTTTTCGGATTCAGAATCTAACGCAGAAGTTGCTTCATCTAATATTAAAATAGTTGGATTTTTCAGTAAAGCTCTTGCAATTGCGATTCGTTGTTTTTGACCACCGGATAATTGAATTCCACGATCTCCTACCTGTGTCTTCATTCCTTCTGGGAAAGCTTTTATAAATTCGTATGCATTTGCTTGTTTCGAAGCAGTCAAAATTTCTTCTTTCGTTGCTTCTGGTTTTCCAAAAGCAATATTTTCTTCGATTGTTCCCGCAAACAAGATGACTTCTTGAGGTACTAAAGCGATTTTAGATCGTAAATATTCAGTTTCTATTTCGTTACATGGAATTCCATCAAAAGTTAATTTTCCTGCATTAATTTCAAAATAGCGAAGTAGGAGTGAGGCGATTGTTGATTTCCCAGCACCAGAAGATCCAACTAAAGCAATGGTTTGATTTGCTTTACTTTCCAATGTGATGGATTTTAAAACAGTTACATCTGGACGTTGCGGATAAGAAAAATTAACATTTTCAAACGAAACGGCACCTGAAATTATAGGTCTTAGGTTACCCGTTAACAATTCTTTTTCGTTTTTAGTCTCGATAATTTTCATCAAGCTTTCTGTCGCACCAACTGATTTCTGAAGACTTGCCCATAATTCCGGTAAAGAACCAATGGATGCACCCATCATAATCGTATAGAAAATAAAAGAAATAAAGTTTTTACTCGATAAATCAGGATTTGGTCCTTGGGTCATCAATAATCCTCTCCAAATAATGAATACAATTGCTCCAAATAAACAAAATATAATAAATGAAATAAACAATCCTCTCCAAACACCAGCTTTTACATTTAATTTACGTATTTCATCGATACTAATTTTATATTTTAATAAAGCTAACGCTTCATTAGTAAAGGACTTAACGTTTGAAATCCCTGTTAGATTCTCTTCAAGTATTACATTGGATTCAGCTGCTTCGTCTTGCGCTTTTTTGGATAATTTACGGATAAACCTACCAAAAAACACAGCGATTAATGCCATGACAGGAACGGTAGCAAGCATTATCAAAGCAAGTTTCCAAGATAAAAATGCTAAGAAAATAATACTACCAATTACTATTACTGCTTGTCTAAAAAATTCAGCGATGGTAGTACGAAGTGTTTCTTGAATTTGTGTTATATCCGATGCGATACGTGAGGTAAGTTCACCAACCTTGTTTTGATTAAAAAAATCCATTGGCATGTATATCAATCGCGAAAAAGCATCATAGCGAAGATCTCTCAATGTGTTTTCAGTTACGTTTGTAAATAAAATCACTCGGAAATAAGAAAAGATAGCCTGTAATCCAAATGTTACAAATAATGCAAATGCGACAACATTCACGTTACCGAAATCAATTAGACTAATTACTTTAGAAGGGGTAGTTGTAACTTCTGGTGCTTGATTAATTCCTCCAAGTAATTGTCCCATTAAAAATGGAAAAACTAATCCAATAGAGGAGGAGAATACCAAAAACACCCATCCAAGTATAAAGGTAGATTGATATGGTTTTAAATATTGAAAGATATTTTTAGCTTTCGCAATGGATTCTTTAGTGAGTTTGATTTTTTCAGTTTTCTCTTTTTTTGGTCGTAGCATTGTTGTATTTTTGTAGATACAAATTTAGTGCATTGCATTTAAGAATTCATCGAAGTTGATTTCTTTTTTATTTTTTTCATTAAATAGTTTGTAAAACAAAATATTTTATTAAATTTGCACACTCAAAACACAAGTAGAAATAAGATTTAAAGAATATATATCATGAAAAGAACGTTCCAACCTTCCGTAAGAAAAAGAAAAAACAAACACGGTTTCCGTGAGCGTATGGCTACAAAAAACGGTCGTAAAGTTTTAGCTGCACGTCGTCGTAAAGGAAGAAAAAAATTGACTGTATCAAGTGAATCTAGCCACAAACGTTAATTCATTTAATTAAAATATTAAAGGTTGTTCTATTGAACAACCTTTTTTTATGCTGTAATTTGATTGTAAAGTAAATAAAAAAGTCGCTCTATTGTTTAGAGCGACTTTTTAGTTTTTTGATTTATAATGAATTAAAAAGTAATATGTCTTTCCTTTTTCTCTTCATAAATATCTGGAATAGTTACTAAAATCCCTGTTTCTTCAACATCTCCGAACTCGTGATTAACAGCAGTACCAAATGTTTTCATTGTTGGTGAGAGGTGCATGTAAATATTCACTAAAGGTGGTACGTTTTCATTTCTGGCCCGTACATACGAATTTAAAACTTTGAAACCATCTTTAAAGGATAGACTTTTAAGTTGCTCCTCCACAAATTCTTGATCATACGTTTTTATTAATGGATGGAATGGTTGCATTAATTGTTCTTGATCCGGAAAATAGTGATGCATGAAATGTAATAAGAAATCGCGTGATTCGCGATCATAACTTGGATACATGGTAACTTTACCAAAGAAGTATTTCATTGTAGGGTTCGTAAGGATAATCGCTCCTAGACCATCCCAAATATTATCTAACGCAAATAAGCCCTTTCGTGGATTAACGGTTGGTTGGAAATTAGGTTGAACCCAAGATCTACCTAATTCAATTGTTAATGGTAAATAATTTTTTACAAAAGCTTCTGAAAATTCAAAATAATGACTAGTAGATAAATGGATACCATCTGCTTGAATTGCATTTTTACAAAGAATATATCGGTAGCCACCAACGATTTCCTCATCTTCTGGTGACCAAACAATTAACTGCTCGTAACAAACCTCCCCTGTATCAAATTCATCCAAATCTAAAGGTAAACCAGTACCACCACCGGATTCACGAAATGTGACTTCGCGTAGACGTCCTATTTCTTGTAATGTATTTGGTGCATTATGGATGTTGACAGAATAAATTTCATTTCCACCTTTACGCGTAGTACGAATAAAACGATCTTGATTTAATTCTTGTTTAATAATTTCTTTCGAAATTGGTGCAATAATAGCTTGTTGCATAATTTATTTTTCTGAATATGAATATACTTGGTGACGTATTTCTCTTGCCCAATCTTTTGTTGACTTTGATTTTGTAAGCGTCTCTGGGTAAATAGGTTTGCCAAAAGTCAATTTCATTTTAGCGTTTTCTTGCTTAAACAATTCGTCTACAAGAAAAAACATTTCAATGTTCGCTTTTATACCTACTGCCTTTCTGAATTTCGCTAAACGGTAAAAGAAATTAGAAAGTTTACCATCTATGTATACAGGAACGATAGGTTGATTATGTTTGATTGATAAAGAAACAAAGGTTTTTTTCCATTCTAAATCTTCCACTTTTCCATTTATTTTTCGACTTACTAATCCTGCAGGAAATATACATACCGCACTTCCGGTAGAAAAAATTTCATCGATTTTTAATAAATTAGAATTGGAATTTCTACCGTGTTTATTTACCCCAACAAACATTCCTTGCATACTTTCTAAATGTAAAAGGATATCGTTCACGATAAATTTTAAATCCGTGCGTTGGTTTTTTAGTGCTGTAACTAAAGCCATTGCATCCATACCACCAAGTGGATGATTCATAGCAAGGGTAACGCCACCTGTTACAGGAACATTCTCAATCCCTTGAACCTCTAACTGAATATTAAAGCGATCTATCACAGCTTGGCAAAAATCCTGGTTATGGTTGTCTTTATTATTAATAATTACCTCATTAACATCCTTTTCATGGAGAATGCGCTGTATATATCGAATGATAAAGTTTGGTAGTAACTTTAATAATCGAGGGTTTTTATCCCCAATAATTTTTCGAATATCAATAAATTTATTTTCTTCCATAATATGTACTAATGACAAAAATAAGGGATAAAAATGGAAACTGAAAATATTTGATAATAAATGAAAATCTAATTAATTCGTTACAAAAATTAACATTTTTTTGATTTTTTATTTGTTTATCGAAAATACTTTTCTATATTAGCAAAACAAACAATTAATAATAAACGCCTATTGGAACAACATTACTCTATTTAGTATAAATCGACTTCGGTCATAAATTATAGAGCTATGTTTAGTACGTTAGACGATTCCCTTTTGGTGAATCAATACATTTCAGGCGATCAAAAATCATTAGAAATCCTTTTAAAAAAATACAAACGTATTATTTTTAAAACTATTATTTCGAAAGTTAAATCAACAGAGCTTGCGGAAGATTTATTTCAGGATACATTTATTAAAATAATCAACACATTAAAAACAGGAAAGTACAATGAGGAAGGTAAATTTCTTCCTTGGGCACTTCGAATTGCGAATAACTTAATCATCGATTATTTCCGTAAAAATAATGCGCGTAAAATGATCTCTGAATCTTCTTCTAGTTCAGATACGTTTAATGTATTTACACACATGGAATGTGATTCTACACCATGGATTGAACAAGTTATGCAAACAGAGCTCTATACAGAACTAGTAAATGGTATCGAATTGCTTCCTGCAGCGCAACGTGAATTAATTGAAATGCGTATTTTTCAAGGAATGTCATTTAAAGATATTGCAGAAGAAAAAGAAATAAGTATTAATACTGCACTCGGAAGAATGCGTTATGCGATCCAAAATTTACGTAAATTAATGGAGGAGAAAAATGTACTTATTGAAATATAAAAATTATAGTTACAAATAGTAATGGCTGTCCTTGTGAGACAGCCATTACTATTTATGAAAAGTATATTTATTTATTTCCCGTGGCATTGTTTATACTTCTTCCCACTACCACATGGACATGTATCATTTCTTCCAATCTTTGGTTCCACAACAATCGGTTGTTTTTTGACAACTTCTTCTTCTAAAATTTCTGCATCTTCAATTCCAGATCCTAACTGCGCTTTTTCGTAGTGATTTTGTATCGCTGCAGCACGGTTGGTACTTTGAATTGATTCTTGTTCATATGCAATATCCATTTTTACAAGTGATTCCACCGTTTGAAGATTTAAGCGACCTAACATGGATTTAAATAACTCGAAGGACTCTAATTTATAAACGATTAAAGGATCTTTTTGCTCATATACAGCTTGTTGTACAGATGTACGCAATTCATCCATTTCACGTAAATGTTCTTTCCATTCATCATCAATAAGTGCTAAAGTAACATTACGTTCAAAAGCAGTTATTAAAGCTTGACCATTAGTTTCATATGCTTCTTTCAAACTAACAACCATCTGCATTTCTTTCACACCGTCAGATAATGGGAAAAGAATGTTTTCAAAAGTATTATTATGGTTCTCGTAAACACTTTTTACCTGACCGTAAGCTTTTTGAATAATTCGGTCATTTTTATGCTTGTAATGAACCATTACTGCATTGTATACCTTATCTGAAATCACATTTTTGTTTAATGTAGAAAATTCCGCTTCATCAACAGGTGATTCTATTCCTAATACGCGGTATAACTCAAATGTAAATTCTTCATATTGTGTAGCATGCGGAAAGTTGTATACAATAGAATCTGCAACATCGTACAACATATTTGCAATATCCAAACTTAATCGATCCCCAAAAAGAGCATTGTGACGTTTTTTGTAAATTGCTTTACGTTGTGCGCTCATCACATCGTCATATTCAAGTAAACGTTTACGCATTCCAAAGTTGTTCTCTTCTACTTTTTTCTGTGCACGTTCGATGGATTTTGATACCATACCATGGGTAATTACTTCTCCTTCTTTCAAGCCCATACGGTCCATGATTTTTGCAATACGTTCTGAACCGAATTTACGCATCAAATCATCTTCTAGAGAGACAAAGAATTGTGAAGATCCTGGATCACCCTGACGACCTGCACGACCACGTAACTGCCTATCTACTCGACGAGAATCATGACGTTCTGTACCAATAATCGCTAAACCTCCCGCTTCTTTTACGCCTTCACCTAATTTAATATCTGTACCACGACCAGCCATATTCGTTGCAATTGTCACAGCGCCAGCTTTACCAGCTTCTGCTACAATTTCCGCTTCTTTTTGGTGTTGTTTTGCATTTAATACTTGGTGTGGAATACCACGCATTTTAAAAGAACGACTCAAAAATTCAGAAATCTCCACCGTCGTTGTCCCTACCAATACTGGGCGACCTTCTTTTACTAATCGTTCAGTTTCATCGATTACAGCAGAAAATTTCTCACGTGCAGAGCGAAATACTAAATCATTTAAATCTTTACGAGAAATTGCTCTGTGAGGAGGTATTACAACCACATCTAATTTATAGATATCCCAAAATTCTTTTGCTTCCGTTTCTGCTGTACCTGTCATACCAGCTAACTTATGGTACATACGGAAGTAATTTTGTAAAGTAATGGTAGCATACGTTTGTGTTGCAGCTTCAATTGTAACGTTTTCTTTTGCTTCGATCGCTTGGTGAAGTCCATCGGAATAACGACGACCTTCCATGATACGACCTGTCTGCTCATCCACGATTTTAACTTTACCATCCATGATAACATACTCTACTTCTTTTTCAAATAGGGTATAGGCCTTCAAAAGTTGATTCACCGAATGAATACGTTCTGATTTTACACTAAAATCACGGATTAATAAATCTTTACGTAATTGTGTATCTTCCAAAGAAATATTTTCTTTTTGAAGTTTAGCAATTTCACCACCAATATCTGGAATCACATAGAAATCAGAATTTTCTCCATCTGAAATTAAATTAATTCCTTTTTCTGTAAGTTCGATCGTATTATTTTTCTCATCAATCACAAAAAACAATTCAGCATCAATTTTTTTCATGTGCTTTCCTTGTTCTGCCATATAGGTGTTTTCCACTTTTTGTAAGTGCGCCTTAATACCAGATTCGGATAAGAATTTAATTAATGGTTTGTTTTTTGGTAAACCTCTGTATGCGCGCAAAAGAGCGATTCCTCCATCTTCTAAAGCTGTTTTCACATCTTTTTTATCGTCACCAGGTGCATTAATAACCGCTAATAATTTTTTAGCCTCTACTAAAACTTGATTCACATATGCTCTTTGGGCATCTACTAATTTGACTACACGTGGTTTTAACTCATGAAATTCATGTTCATCTCCTTTTGGTGTAGGACCAGAAATAATTAATGGCGTTCTAGCATCATCAATTAATACAGAATCGACCTCGTCGACAATCGCAAAATGATGTTCGCGTTGCACTAAATCTTCGCGATTACTTGCCATATTATCTCTTAAGTAATCGAAACCAAATTCATTATTTGTACCAAACGTTATGTCTGCTAAATAGGCATTTCTTCTTTCTGGAGAGTTTGGTCTATGCTTATCAATACAATCTACTTTTAAACCATGGAATTGGTATAAAGGCCCCATCCATTCCGAGTCACGTTTTGCTAGGTAATCATTCACCGTTACCAAGTGAACTCCTTTTCCAGAAAGTGCGTTTAGATACACGGGTAATGTAGCAACTAACGTTTTACCTTCCCCTGTTTGCATTTCGGCGATATTCCCTTTGTGAAGAACTGCACCACCCATTAATTGAACATCGTAGTGTACCATTGACCAACTTACTGCCGCTCCAGCAGCTGTCCATGCGTTATGCCAAATTGCTTTATCACCATCAATCGTGATACCGTCTTTTTGATTTGCTAATGCACGATCAAAATCTTGTGCGGTAACTTCTAATTGACCATTCATTGCCCAACGTCTAGACGTTTCTTTTACCACCGCGAATGCTTCTGGTAAAATTTCTAATAAAACATCTTCAATTTTTTGATTGACTTCTTTAGAAAGCACATCCATTTTTTCAAATAAAGGTTCTTTATCATCTACCGAAGTTTCTGGATCGTTCGCTTTTAAACGAATATCTTCAATTTGATCTTCAAGTTCTTTTGTTTGTTCTTGAATTAATTTTTGAAAACCACGTGTTTTTCCACGTAATTCGTTATCCGTTAAGGATTCAAATTCCGCAAAGAAAGCATTCGCTTTATCTATAATTGGTTGATATTCTTTTTGTTCTTTATTGGCTTTATCTCCAAAAATCTTTTTTAAAATACTTGTTATCATTTTGTATGTTTTATTCGAAAATAGAAGAATCTATTTTGCCATTTATTTCTATATTTTTAACTATTCCGTTCAAGGTCAATCCTTGCATTTCAATAGAGATTGTGTATGGTTGAAAGATTCCATTCACTTGTTTAAAATCTCCATAATTAAAAGTTTGTGAATTCCCTTCTTCCGTGGAGATAGATCTAATTTTATAGAACGTAGCAACATCAAAATAATCATAGGTTTCTTTAATCCCATCTGAATATTTAAGAACATAGGCATCTTTACCGTTAACAACTTCAATTCCTAATAATTCGTAATTAATGTTGTGTTTAGTAAAATATAACTCCGGAAAAATCCCAGCTACTTTTTTCTTTGCATCTAACGATTCTTTGGTCATTGGTGTTTTACCACGTTGATCTTCATCGTATCCTTTATCACCATTATAGACGCTTTTTTGAATAGTATTTCCAGCCATGCTCAATAACATTGTTTCTTTATCATTTTGGGATAAATAATCCAATTTTATTATCGGCATTGGTATTTGTGGAGCTGTTAATTCCGTTTCACGTTTAAGTGTTTTGATTTTTGCAATTGTTTTATGCGCTTTTTTCAGGGAAGTTGTATTGGTTACGCTTGTTAAATATTTTTCAATCAATACTTCTTTAGAAATACTTGCCTTTTTAGTTTCTTTAATTTCTTGACCTAAAGCATCCAATTTTTCGATAGTTCCATCGGAATCAAATCTTTTCAATTTATCCAAGATCGCTGGATTTCCAACTACGATAATATTACACCCGGATGCTGTTAAATATTGTTTGGCAGCATCCAAAATTTCCGCTTTCGTAATACCATCTAATCTTTTTAAATACGTTTGATAGTAATCTTTCGGTAAGTTAAATTTGATGATATTCAGTGCAAATTGAGCAATTGTCATTGGTTTCTCTAGTGATCTAGCGAAATTACCAGCTAATAATGCTTTTATACCTGTTAATTCTTCATCGGTAACTTCCGATTTTTGTATACGGTCTAATTCAAAAAGAATTTGTGCAACTGCACTATCGGTAACATCATTTCTAAAGTTTCCAGAGATTGAATAATAACTTCCATCTTCGGTAACATTCGCTCTCGAATAACAACCATAGGTATAGGCTCTTTTTTCACGTAAATTTTGTGATAAACGTGCACCAAAACCACCACCACCAAAAATTCCATTTAGTGTATTTAAAATCAATTGGTTTTTATCACCAGAACTAATTTTCATAGGGAAAGAAACCGTAATTACGGATTGAGGAGCTCCCGGTTTTGCGACAAACAATACGCGATTTCCTGCATGAAAATAAGGATCATTATATTTTGATGTGATTTTGTCATGTCCTTCCCAAGTACCGAAATAATGTTCTGCCCAACGTTTCGCTTGCTCTTTCGTAACATCACCTACAATTACTAAATAACTTCCTTTTGGAGTAAATAAGCCTCTGTAATAATTTTTTACGTCAGATATAGTGATATCTCTTAAGGTACTTTCCGTTTCTACCTCGCCATATGGATGTCCTGAAGGAAAATTAGCTCTAGATTCAGCATTAGAAGCCATAGCTCCAGGGTTTGATTTGGAAGATAAGATGTTAGATTCTTTCATTTTTTTCAAACGATCGAATTCTTCTTCAGGGAAAGTTGGACGTAATAAAATATCCGACATTAAGTCTAATCCTTTTTCAGCATGCTTCGTTAAACATTGAAGAAATACATTTTGGGAAGAGGAGCGAAGTGTTGCACCAATATAATCTATCTCTTGGTCTAATTGATCTTTCGATCTTTTTTCAGTACCTGACATCAATAATTCTCCAGCCAAACTACTTAATCCAGTTTTAGAACCTTCAATAATAGGATTTGAACCTAAAACAAAATTAAAAGATACTCTTGGTAATTTATGATTTTCAGATAAAATGATAGTAATACCATTTGGTAAAGTAAAAACTTCAGATTCTTTAATGTTTATGGTTGGTGCAGTACTACCTGTAGGTCTAACAGAACGGTCTAACTGACCATAAAGAATAAGGTTAGTACAGGTTGCTATACATAGAAATAATAACTTTTTCATAGTGCAATTAATTGGATGATTTTGGTAAATAAATTAAGATAACACGTGAATCTTTTGTTAAATATTTTTTCGCAACACGTTGGATATCTGCAGGTGTAATCGTTAAATAACTTGTTAATTGCTTATTGATTAAAGCTGTATTCTTGCGGTACATGTAATTATCTGCTAAATTTTCAGCAATTCCAGCAACACTACTATTAGAGCTCACAATATTGTTTTCATATTGATTAATCACTTTTTGCAGTTCGTCTTTGCTAACTAATTCATTTTGGATACGCGTAATTTCTTCGTCCATAGCATCTTGAAGTGTTTTTAAATCCACTTTATCTGCTGCGATAGTTGCTACAACACCTAATCCTGGATCTTCTGAATCCATACCAAAAGAAAAAGCTTCAACCGCCAATTGTTTCTTTTCTACAAGTGATTTATTCATTCTAGAACTTGCACCTTCGGATAAAATGGTGTTTAATACTTCAATTGCTGGATAATCGATATGATTTTGTTCAGGGAAACGGTACCCCATAAATACACCTGGCAATTGAATATTATCATAAATTGTATCTACTTCTTGTCCTTTAATTGGTTCTTCAACAATAGATGGTCTAGGAATAGAGGTAGTAATTGCCAATTGTTTTTGGATTGCTTTTAATGCACTTGCATCCGTTGGTTTCAAGAAGTTGTTTGCAGTAAATAAATTTTTAGAAACACCGTATCTTGCTTTAAATACATCGTCGGATACATTTTCAAAATCGCGGTACATATTTATTCCTTGTCCTTTAGGAATAGAACCGAAATATTTATCGATCATTTTTTTTGTTTCTTCGATGTTTATATCCCCTGCAATAGATAATACTGCATTTGCAGGAACATAAAATGTACGGTAGAAGTTTACATAATCTTCTTCTTGTGCAGCATCTAAATGCTCCATTGCACCAATTGGAACCCAATTATATGGATGTTTTTTAAAGACACGACTACTCATGTTTGCTAAAAAAGATGCGTAAGGCTGGTTATCTACACTTTGTCTTTTTTCTTCCTTCACTACTTGACGTTGCGTTTCAATTCCTGTTTTATCCACACGCGCGTGCAGTAAACGCTCACTTTCTAACCATAAACCTAACTCAACTTGATTAGAAGGCATAATTTCAAAATAGTAAGTACGATCTTGAGAAGTGTTGGCGTTTAATGTTCCACCGTTTTTTTCAACAATTTGGGCGTATTCACCACGTTTGATATTTGTAGAGCCTTCAAACAATAAATGTTCAAAGAAGTGTGCGAAACCTGTACGATCTGCCTTTTCATTTTTTGAACCAACATGATACATAATAGAAACAGCAGCAATTGGAACTGTATGTTCTTCATGAAGTATTACATGTAATCCATTCGCTAAATCATACTCTACGTATTCGATTTTTTTCTGTTGAGACCACAGACTACCAACAGAAAGTAGTGCTGTCAAGGCAACAATGTGTTTTTTCATAGGTGTGTAAATAATATTTTTTCGGATTTTTTTCCGCGAGTCCAAATATACATATTAAGATTTAGTTGTAAATCATCGTTAGAGTTAAGTTTGTTAAAAATCTAAAAATCTTTTAAAATATTGATAAACAATGTTTTAAACTTAAAAATTAACAACTTGTTAACAACCTGTTAATTTCTTTATTTTTCATGTTCATAAGAACAATTGGTTTTAGAAATCTTTTTATATAGCTAGCTCCTAAATTCGCCGTTTGATTAAAAAACGAATAAAATGAAATCAAGGTGGATAAAATTATGGACAATTACGTTTTCAATCTTTGCGATTGTTGCATTGTACGCATTTTTGCCTGAAAAAGATTGTTATTTAGAATCAGGACACGCATCATTTTATGCGAATAAATTTCATGGAAGACAAACATCTTCTGGAGAAATTTTTAGTCAAAATAAGTATACGGCAGCTCATCAAACTTTAGCTTTTGGTTCAATTGTTCGCGTACAAAATTTGGATAATGATTCAATAGTGTATGTTAAGATTAATGATCGATTACCGAAAACATCTAAACGTTTAATCGATTTATCCAAAAAAGCAGCTAAAGAGTTAAATTTCATTCGTAAAGGAACTGTGGCAGTTTTAGTAGAACGAGTTCAGTAATGCTTTCAAATCTAAAAATCATTGACATTTCAACAGTGCTTGCAGGTCCTTCTGTAGGTATGTTTTTTGCAGAACTTGGCGCTGATGTTCTGAAAATAGAACACCCAATCCATAAAGATGTAACCCGCTCTTGGAAAGGTGTTGGTGAGAATTCAGAAAGTAATATATCTACCTATTTCTCAAGTGTTAATTACAAGAAGAAATATATTTCACTCGATTTATTAAATGCAAAAGATACAGCAACTTTTTTCGATTTAATTACAGAGGCAGATATATTGATATCCAATTTTAAATCGAGTGATTATTCAAAGTTTGGTATTGAATCCAAGCAATTACGCGCCTTCAATCCACGCTTAATTCATGGTCGAGTTAGTGGGTTTGGTTCGGATTCAGATAGGGTGGCTTACGACTTGATTTTGCAGGCAGAAAGTGGATTTATGTCAATGAATGGTTTAAGTACAACAGATCCAATTAAGATGCCTGTAGCGCTCATTGATGTTTTATCTGCGCATCAATTAAAAGAAGGTTTATTAATTGCATTATTAGAACGTGAAAAAACTGGGGTTGGAAAAGACGTCCATGTTTCTTTATATAAAACAGCTGTTTGTAGTTTGGTTAATCAAGCTGCAAATTACTTAATGACAAATAAAATTCCTGAAAGAATAGGGAGTTTACATCCTTCTATAGCTCCTTATGGTGAAATTTTCACAACAAAAGAAGGGGAGAAGATTACATTTGCAATTGGAAGTGATAACCAATTTGTAAAATTACTCCATAAATTAGATCTATTGGAATACATTAAAGATACTAGATTTTCAACAAATCAAATGCGTGTTATTAATCGTGAAGCACTTGCAAAACTTCTGCAACCAGGAGTTGAAAAACTAACTATAACAGCGTTATTAGAATGGTCATTAATCAATCATATTCCTTGCGGTCACATTAAAAATTTACAAGAAGTTTTCAAAGATCAAGCTGCACAAAACCTTATACGCGAGGAAGAAATTGAAGGGGTAGTAACAAAACGCGTTACAAGCATTGCATTTGATATAAATTAAAAAACCGCATCTTTCAATGCGGTTTTAAAATTATAGAGTGTTCTTAATTTTTGTAGAAAGGGAGTTTAACCACTTTTGCTTTAATTCCTTTATCTCGAATAGAAACAAATATTTCAGAATCTAACTTGGAATTTTCTAACGTTACATAACCTAATCCGATACCAATTTTCATAGAAGGAGACATAGTTCCAGAAGTAACAATACCAATTTCTTTTCCATCTGCATCAACGATAGGGTAGTCATGACGAGGAATACCACGGTCAATCATTTCAAAAGCAACTAACTTACGTGAAACACCTTCTTCTTTTTGTTTTTTCAAAAATTCAGCATCTGTAAATTCTTTGGTGAATTTTGTAATCCACCCTAATCCTGCTTCTAAAGGAGATGTTGAATCGTTGATGTCATTTCCGTATAAACAGAATCCCATTTCTAAACGTAAAGTATCACGAGCAGCTAATCCGATAGGTTTGATTCCAAAAGGAGCACCTGCTTCAAATATCTTATCCCATAATGCATTCACCGCATCATTTTTGACGTAAATTTCAAATCCTCCGGAACCAGTATAGCCAGTTGCCGAAATAATTACATGTTCAACACCAGCGAAATCACCTACTACGAAATTATAGTAAGGAATAGCTTTTAAATCCACCGAAGTTAAAGATTGCATTGCTTCCGCTGCTTTTGGTCCCTGAATTGCTAATAAGGAATACTCATCCGAGATATTTTTCATCTCCACTCCTAAATCATTGTGCGAAGAAATCCACTCCCAATCTTTATCAATGTTAGAAGCGTTTACAACTAATAAATATTGATCTTCTTTCATTTTATAAACAATCAAATCATCAACTATTCCACCTTTTCCATTTGGAAGACAACTGTATTGTGCTTTTCCAACTACTAATGTAGATGCATCGTTGGAGGTTACTTTTTGAATTAAATCTAAAGCTTTAGGACCTGTCAATAAAAACTCTCCCATGTGAGAAACGTCAAAAACTCCAACGCCATTACGCACAGTTTCGTGCTCCAAATTAACTCCTTCGTATTGAACAGGCATGTTGTATCCTGCAAAAGGCACCATTTTCGCTCCTAGCGCAATGTGTTTTTCTGTTAAAGCTGTATTTTTCATTTGATAATTTTCTTTTGGCAAAAGTAGAATTTATTTTGATGACAAACACAATCAAGCAGTGATATTGTAATATATTTGAACCATGAATACGGAAACAAACCATCCTTTATTTGACACATCGTTATCCATTCTTCAGGAAATAAACATTCCTAGATTTACCGCTAGAGGAATTAAACTTTATATTAAACGAGATGATTTAATTCACGAAGAAGTTTCGGGGAACAAATGGCGAAAATTAAAATATAATTTACTGCAAGTTCAACAAGGTAACTATACAGGTGTTTTTACATTTGGAGGCGCGTATTCGAATCATTTGCTTGCAACTGCATCTGCTGCATATCGCGCAAAGATTAAAAGTATTGGTTTTGTTCGTGGAGAAGAATTAACTGAAAATTCAAATAATACACTCGAGCGATGCGCTGAACTTGGAATGCAACTAATTTTCATTTCAAGGGGGGAATATGCGCTTCGAAATGATAAGCAATATGTCGATGAATTAAAGTCAGAACATACAAATTTTTATTTTGTACCAGAAGGAGGAGGGAATTATCTTGGAATGGTTGGTTGTCAGGAGATTTGGAAAGAAATAAATAAACCTGTGGATGAAGTTTTTGTAGCGCAAGGTACAACAACAACTAGTTGTGGGCTTTTACTAGGTAAACCTGCCAAAAGCAAATTACATGTAATTCCAGTCTTGAAAGGATTTGATGCTTACGAAGAAATGCTCAATAAATTAAAATGGTTTTTATTTCAAGAAGATTTAGCAAAAGAGCTACTTGAAGATGTGATAGTTCATCCTGATTATCATTTTGGAGGATATGGGAAATACACTCCTGAATTACTCGCTTTTATTCAAGAAATGTATACGTATTATAAAATCCCTTTAGATCCAATATATACTGCAAAAGCGTTTTACGGTATGTTGCATGAATTAGAATCGAAACAGTACGATAATAAACAAGTATTATTTGTACATACAGGTGGAATTCAAGTGTGTAAGGAAATAGAAAAGAAAAATAATATTACGCTATTCACAAATTGATTTTTTCGTTGATAAATAGTTAATTTATTTTTAGTTGTTTCAATTGTTCACCAATAATTTTTAATTAAATTTGCGCTCAATTTGTAGTGAACTATTTGTAAAATTGAAATCTAAATAAGCGCATTTTATGCCAAAAAACGAATCCATTAAATCAGTATTAATTATCGGAAGCGGACCTATTGTCATCGGGCAAGCTTGCGAATTTGATTATTCCGGCTCACAGGCTGCACGTTCCTTAAGAGAAGAAGGAATCGAAGTAACATTAATCAATTCTAATCCGGCAACAATCATGACGGATAAATTAGTTGCGGATAACGTGTATTTGTGGCCGCTAGAACCAGAATACATCGTTAAAATTTTGCAATCGCACAAAATTGATGCTGTTTTACCAACTATGGGTGGACAAACAGGATTAAATCTTGCGATGAAATGTGAAGAGATGGGTATTTGGGGGGAATACGGAGTTAAAATGATAGGTGTTGATATTGCTGCAATTGATATCACGGAAAATCGCGAAGAATTTAGAGAGTTAATGGGAAAAATAGGTGTTGGTATGGCACCTCAAAAAACTGCTAAATCTTTTTTAGAAGGAAAAGAAATTGCACAAGAATTTGGTTTTCCATTGTGTATCCGTGCTTCTTATACGTTAGGTGGTGCAGGAGCATCTGTGGTCCATGATCCAAAGGAATTTGATAGTTTACTAGAAAGAGGTTTGCAATTATCGCCAATTCATGAGGTGATGATTGATAAGGCACTTTTAGGTTGGAAAGAATATGAATTAGAATTGTTAAGAGATAATAATGATAATGTTGTTATTATTTGTTCTATAGAAAATTTTGATCCACTTGGAATTCATACGGGTGACTCCATTACGGTTGCACCAGCAATGACACTGTCGGATACAACTTTTCAGCGTATGCGAGATATGGCGATTCATATGATGCGTTCTATTGGTAATTTTGCTGGTGGATGTAACGTGCAATTTGCGATTTCTCCAGACGAAAAGGAAGATATTATTGCCATTGAAATTAATCCTCGTGTTTCTCGTTCCTCTGCATTAGCTTCCAAAGCAACGGGATATCCTATTGCGAAAATCGCTGCGAAATTAGCGATTGGATATAATTTAGATGAATTAAAAAATCAAATTACAAAAAGTACCTCTGCGTTGTTTGAACCTACGTTAGACTATGTAATTGTAAAAATACCACGTTGGAACTTTAACAAATTCCCTGGAACTGACCGAAAACTTGGACTTCAAATGAAGTCTGTTGGAGAAGTTATGGGAATTGGTCGTTCTTTTCAAGAGGCTTTACAAAAAGCATGTCAATCTTTAGAAATTGACCGAAATGGATTAGGTGCAGATGGAAAAGAATTAACAAATCAGGAACAAATTTTGCATTCATTGGAATTTGCTTCTTGGAATCGTTTATTCCATGTTTACGATGCAATTAAATTGGGAATTCCTTTTAAAACAATTCACGAGAAAACTAAAATCGATGTTTGGTTCTTAAAACAAATTGAAGATTTAATTAAGTTAGAGCGTAAAATGGAGAAATTCCATTTAGAAAATATACCGCAAGATTTGATGTTTACTGCAAAACAAAAAGGATATGCAGATAGACAAATTGCACATTTACTGCGTTGTTTAGAATCAGAAGTACACACAAAACGTACGGAAATGGGTATCAAACGTGTATTTAAATTAGTAGATACATGTGCAGCAGAATTTGAAGCAAAAACACCATATTACTATTCAACGTTTGAATACGAGAACGAAAGTATTGTATCAGACAAGAAAAAAGTGGTTGTATTAGGTTCAGGACCAAATCGTATCGGACAAGGAATTGAATTTGATTATAGTTGTGTGCATGGTGTACTAGCTGCAAAAGAATGTGGTTATGAGACAATTATGATTAATTGTAATCCTGAAACTGTTTCTACCGATTTTGATACTGCAGATAAATTATATTTCGAGCCTGTTTTCTGGGAACATATTTATGATATTATTCAACACGAAAAACCAGAAGGAGTAATCGTTCAATTAGGTGGGCAAACTGCATTAAAATTAGCGGAAAAATTAAACCGATTCGGGATCAAAATACTTGGTACTAGTTATGAAGCACTCGATTTAGCAGAGGATAGAGGACGTTTTTCTAAATTATTAGAAGAAAATAACATTCTATTCCCTAAATATGGGATTGTTCAGGATGCAGAACAAGCATTGGTTTTATCGGATGAATTAGGATTTCCATTATTAGTTCGTCCTTCGTATGTATTAGGTGGACAAAAAATGAAAATTGTCATCAATAAAGAAGAATTAGAGCATCACGTTGTGGATATCATCGGTGAGATGGGAAGCAACCAAATTTTATTAGATCACTTTATTGGAGGAGCTATCGAGGCAGAAGCAGATGCTATTTGTGATGGGGAAGATGTGTATATAATAGGAATCATGCAACATATTGAACCTGCTGGTATTCACTCTGGGGATTCATATGCGTTACTACCACCTTATAATTTAGGGGATTTCGTAATGCTTCAAATAGAAGATATTACTAAAAAGGTGGCATTAGCATTGAAAACAAAAGGATTAATTAACATTCAATTTGCAATTAAAGATGATAAAGTTTATGTCATCGAAGCAAATCCAAGAGCATCTAGAACGGTACCTTTTATTGCAAAAGCATACGACGAACCTTATGTAAACTATGCAACTAAAGTTATGCTAGGACATTCCAAAGTGAAAGATTTTAATTTCAATCCTAAACGTGAAGGATATGCAATTAAAATTCCTGTATTCTCATATGAAAAATTTCCAGATGTGAAAAAGGAATTAGGACCAGAAATGAAATCTACCGGTGAAGGTATTCGATTTATCAAAGATTTGAAAGATCCTTTCTTTACAAAGATTTATTCAGAACGTAACATGCACTTATCTAGATAAAATGGTCGTTACTGCAAGTATCTCAGGAGTATTAAAAACGATTCTGATGCTTCTAGGAGCTATGGTTGTACTAAAATATTTAGGACAATTAATGATTGCAAAACGAAATATTGCCGAACAAAGTAGGTTTAGAGAAGAACAAGATGAAATTCAGAAGCAAAAAGCATATTTTGAACGAAATAAAGGAAAGATTTCTATTTTAAGAAATGCTACACCGGGCAATGTAAACGATGTAGATTACGAAGAAATAAATTAATAATTACAGAAAATCCATAGTTAAAGGCTGTGGATTTTTCTATTTTAAAATAAAATATATGAACACTTTTTTTAAAGCCAATTGGAAACATTTTACAGCAATCGGAATAATGATTGTAGTAACTCTGATTTACTTCAAACTTCAATTCGAGGGATATGGTTTAAAGCAACATGATATTGAACAATTTAGTGGGGCTTCCCATGAAATAGAAGATTTCAGACAGCAAACTGGAGAAGAAACGCTGTGGACTAATTCGATGTTTGGAGGTATGCCAAGTGTTCAAATATCTTTGTTATATCAAGGAAATTATATAAAGGAAGTAGTAAATGCTTATGCTAAATTATTCCCTTTACCAGCAGGTATTGTATTACTTTATATGCTCGGTTTTTACATATTTGCTATGTGTGTTCGGATTAATCCATGGGTAGGATTATTGGGCGCAATTGCTTTTGGTTTTTCGAGTTATGATATGATAATAATCCAAGCTGGACATAATACAAAAGCATTAGCAGTCGCTTTTATGGCTCCTGTTGTTGGAGCTTTCATTATGGCTTATCAACGGAATTTACGTTGGGGATTAGTGTTATCTGCTATTTTCATGATTTTAGAATTATCCATGAACCATTTACAAGTTACTTATTATCTAGGGATACTATTGCTTTGTATTGGTGTAGTATTTCTGGCAGATGCAATCATTAAAAAATCATACAAGAAATTTTTATTTGCTTCAGGAGGATTAATTATTGCTTATTTTCTAGCATTCTTAACCAATTTTGGAAATATCTACCTGACAAATGATTATGCAAAACATACCATTCGTGGAGGTAATGATGTAACAATTACACCAAACGGAGTATCTAATGCAGAAAACTCTACGTCTGGTTTAGATAAAGATTACATTACACAATGGAGTTACGGTGTAGGCGAATCCTTCACATTAATTTCTCCGTATGTAAAAGGAGGTGGAACTGTCGCTTTAGGAGAAAGTCCATTCGCTGAAGAAGTTGAAAATATGGAGCTATCACCAGAAGAAGCTAAAGGGGTTTTGAATTTACCTGTGTATTGGGGAGATCAACCAATGACTTCAGGACCAGTATACCTAGGTATTATCGTGTGTTTTTTAGCGTTGTTAGGTCTAGTCTTTTTGAAAAACCCAGTTAAATGGGCATTATTAGCTGTTACTTTATTAACATTGATGTTATCTTGGGGTAAAAACTTTATGGGTTTAACAGATTTCTTTTTGGATCATATCCCAGGTTACAACAAATTCAGAGCCGTAACAATCATATTAGTAATAGTTGAATTATGTGTTCCAATTTTAGGGGTGTTGTTTTTAGATCTATTAGTCAAAGAACGTGAAACGTTAAAAACAAAAAAGAAACTATTTTTAATTACTTCAGGAATTGCATTTGTGTTTTTATTTTTAGTGAAAGCAATAGGTCTTGGAGATGATTACCAGTCTGCGGGAGATAAAGCACAATTAGATAATGTAGCGTCAAGCATTCGACAACAATTATCGGGCATGAATCCTACTGATCTAATGACACAATATCAATTAGACATCAATAATCCGCAACAAGTAGAACAATTTGTTAACCAACAGGTGATTCCATATCAAAAAAGTTATGATGCTATGAAAACAGTTAGAGCATCTATTTTCGATAGTAGTATGAATCGTTCCTTGATATTCTTGTTTTTAACAATTTCATTATTAGCAATTCTATTTTACACCGAACTAAAAACAGCGTATGTTATTTTAGGATTAGTAGTTTTAGTGGGGCTAGATTTAATACCTGTTGCAAATAATTATTTAGGGAACCAAGAACAGGGTAATGGTTATAAATATTGGGTAGAGAAAGGAAATTCCATGTTTGCAACAGCAGCTACATCTGCGGATTATAAAATATTGGAAAATGAATTACTAGCACAACCTGCCTTAAAATCGAAAATTTCAAAAGCAGAAAGTGAAGCAAAACAAAAAGCGTTTGACTTAGAAATAACAGGTCCTGCAGAACGTAATTTAATAGATGCATACAAATTTGCAACACTTAATCGTAATACAAACTACCGAGTATTTGATTTATCTGGAGGATTTAATAGTGCAACATCTTCTTATTTCCATAAAGCACTTGGTGGATACCATGGTGCAAAATTACGTGCTATTCAAAATGTATTTGATTTTCATATTGCAAATTCCAATTATAAAATTTACGATATGATGAATGTGAAATATTTCATTCAAAATGGTACAGAAGCACAACCGAATCCAAATGCTTTAGGAAATGCTTGGTTCGTGAAAAAAGTAACCAAATTTAAGACACCAAATGATGAAATCCGAGCTTTAGGTTCTATTTATCAACTTGAAAATCAATCGCTAGGTTCACTTATTGTAAACGGAAAAATTCAAAAAAGTGCTAAAGTATATACATCTGATAAATTACAATATGTATTAAAAGGTGATACAATAGCCGTTCCAATGTCTTCTGGAATTGTTGAAGGTATGGAAGCAATGTTCGTTATGGATATTAATGGAAAAACGAATTTAGTACCGGTTCAAACATTGGAATTAGATACCGCTAAGTCATTCTTAAAACTTGTGAAAATTAAAAATATAGAAGAATTTAATCCAAGAGATGAAGCAGTAATATTAGAATCCGAGTTTAATAAAGTAAACAAACAATTATTCTCAGGAGAAGGTACAATTTCAATGAAAAGTTATGCGCCAAATAAAATCACTTATATATCAAACGCTAGTACGGAGCAATTAGCAATATTCTCTGAAGTATATTATGCAGATGGTTGGAAAGCAACAATTGATGGAAAAGAGGTAGCAATAGCAAAAGTGGATTATTTCCTTCGTGGTTTAAAACTACCTAAAGGGAAGCATACAATTGAATTCACATTTGACTTGCCTGCATATCATACAGCAGGTACTTTAGCAGCAACTTCTTCTATTATCGTTATTCTTGCTTTGATTTCCATAATTTATATAGACCGAAAGAAGAAAAAAGAGCTAGCATAAATCTATAAGAAACTTACTCTATAACGACAAATTAAGTATACATACCATGAAAAAAATTATAACAAATTTGTTTTCCATGCGATTGATGGCACTTGCAATGCTTGTGTTTTTAGTTGCGATAGGTTGGGCAACTATCCTCGAATCTAAATTCGATATTCAAACAGCGAAAATATTGGTATACAATGCACGTTGGTTTGAGGTGTTATTAGTGTATTTAATGTTCAACTTGATAGCAAATATTTTTCGTTATAAAATGGTTCAACGGGAGAAAATAGCGATGTTGACATTCCACCTATCCTTCATCATTATTCTGATAGGTGCAGGTGTAACACGCTTTTTTGGATTTGAAGGCTTAATGGCAATTCGTGAAGGTGAAACAAGTAATTTTATTTATGCATCCGATCCACATCTTTGGTTTAGAATCAATGATCGTGTGAAACAATATGAAGTAAATCAAAAAACTTTTTTATCGGAAGAAACTACGAATGATTTTGAAATTGATGTCGATTTTCCAAACCACAAAACACCAGTAACCATAGAGTATGTAGATTTCAAGAAAAAACAAGTTGACTCACTTTTAATTCATGATACAATAAAGTCAGGCGTTCTAGAAGTAGTTACCGATGGCATGAAATCTAATTACATTGCTCCAAATGGCTTTGTAATGGTCGGTGAAAATGCATTATCCTACGAGAAGAAAAACGCAATGCCTGGTATTGATATAACGAAAGTCAATGGAAAATTGATGGTAAAATCAAAACTTCCGATTCAATATTTACCGATGGCAAGTATGATGAAGTACCGTCAATCTGGTCAGAATCCTCCAGAAGAAGCATTTACTAAAATCCCAAATGACACCTTGCTTCCTTTTTTACCAACGACCTTATATATTGTTGGAGGACAACAATTTGTTTTCAAAAGAGAAATTCCGCATGCAAAGATGGTTAAAATGTCTTCTGGGAAGAAAAATGTTGGTGTAGATATACTAACCATCAAAATAACGGATGGTGCTAAATCTAAATTAGTCGAATTGATAGGAGGGATAGGGCAGATTCCAGAACATACGGTGTTTAATTTTGAAGGTTTAACCTATGAAATGGAATATGGATCCACAAAAATCTATTTACCATTCGAAATTGGATGTAAAGATTTTCGTTTAGCAAGATATCCTGGATCCGATGTTGCTTCATCTTTCGAAAGTGATGTTACTGTGATTGATACAGCAAATAAATATACAAAAGATCACACTATTTTTATGAATCACGTAATGGATTACGATGGATATCGTTTTTTTCAATCGAGTTATGATGCAGATGAAAAAGGAACTAAATTAAGTGTAAACAATGATTTTTGGGGTACGAACATAACGTATTTAGGGTATTTATTATTAATGGTTGGAATGGTGATGTCATTTTTTGCACCGGTTGGTAGATTTAAAGAATTGTTAGGAATTATCAATAAGTCAAAAGCTAGAAACATTGGGATACTTGTAATTTTATTTACTAGTTTGTTTTCGTTTAATGTAACTGCGCAGGACGAACATGAAGGGCATAACCATACGAAAGAAGCTCCAAAAGATGTATTCCATATCATGTCGGAAGAACATAGTGAAGCTTTATCTAGTTTGTTAGTACAAGATTACGATGGGAGAATTGTTCCGATACATACTTTATGTGATAATTTATTACGTAAGATTTATGGAAAAAACACGTTTAATGAGAAGAATGCTGTTCAAACAGTGTTTAGTATGCACATGTATCCACCACATTGGATTAAAGAAGCAGTAATTTCCGTTCCTACTGTGTTAAGAGAGCCATTAAGATTAAAGAAATTTGTGAGCTACGAAGAATTAATCGATAACCAAGGTAACTTCCAATGGATTAATAAATACAATGAAGCACATCAAAAAATGGAATCTAAACGTTCAGAGTTTGATAAAAAAATAATCAAATTAGTAGAGCGTTTTCAAGTAGTTGGTTCCATTTTTCAGTGGACCTATATGAAAATCATACCATTAAAAAATGACCCGAATAATGCTTGGTATGTTCCGTTAGACATGAGTTTAATGCAAAAAGACACTACGTCATCTAAACTTGCTATGCGCTATTTAATGTCTGTTGCAAAATCAAAAGAAACAAATTCCTACGGTTTAGCATTAGACAATCTGAATGCACTTAAAAAATTCCAACGAGCAACATCTAAGAAGATTGTACCATCCGAAACGATGGTCAATATGGAGATTAGCTATAACAAAATGAATATCTTCAAAAATACGATGTATAGTTATTTTGTTTTGGGATTGATTTTATTGATAATCTATTTTGTACGCGTATTTATTAATCAAACTGAAAATACAGACAAAAAATTCAAGAAAATTTCAATGCCTTTTATTCTATTGATTGGTATCATTTTTATCTATCATGGAGTAGGTATTGGAATGCGTTGGTATATTTCAGGCCATGCACCATGGAGTAATGGGTATGAAGCCGTTGTATTTATTTCTTGGGTTGCGATGATAGCTGGTTTTATTTTCTCCCGTAAAAATGCGGCTGTATTAGCAGGTACCGCCATTTTATCCTTCTTCATTTTGTTTGTTACTGAATTAAATTTGATGGATCCAGAAATTACTCCATTACAACCCGTGTTAAAATCCTATTGGCTAATGATACACGTAGCTATAATTACTGGAAGTTATGGTTTCCTTGGTTTAGGTGCAATTTTAGGTTTCCTAAATCAAATCATGTATATATTTAGAACTTCTGTAAACGGTAAACGTATTACCAAACAAATTAATGAAATAACTGCGATATCAGAATTAACGATTACAATTGGTTTGTTTATGTTGACCATCGGAACATTCTTAGGAGGTATTTGGGCAAATGAATCTTGGGGTAGATACTGGGGTTGGGATCCAAAAGAGACATGGGCTTTGGTTTCCGTGTTAGTTTATGCTATCCTATTACACTTACGTTACATTCCAGGTTTAGCAAGTAAATTCACGTTCAACTTAGTTAGTTTTTGGAGTTACGGAGCAATTATCTTCACTTTCTTTGGTGTGAACTTCTATTTAGTTGGATTACATTCCTATGCACAAGGCGAAGGATTAGCAGAAGTTCCTAATTGGATATTTTATACAGTTGCTTGTTTTGCAGTTTTCTCAACTATATCATGGTGGAGAAATAGAGATTATGCTAAAGGATTATTAGAAAAATAAATTTTTCAATATTGATTATTGCTTTTACATTTGTAGTATGTTCTCAATAGATATGCATAAAGAAGCTTTATTTACATTGTGTGATACATACCATGTAGATAAATTATTTCTATTCGGTTCAGCTTTGACAGATAAATTCTCTTCTACGAGTGACATAGATTTGCTTGTAAAATTTAAACCATTCGATCTCTCTTTATATTTTGATAACTATTTGCTCTTAAAAGAAAAATTAAAGGAGTTGTTTAATCGAGAAATTGATTTGTTAGAAGAACAAACCCTTAAAAATCCAATATTGATAAATTCTATTAATAAAAATAAAGAATTGATTTATGGATGAGAAAATATTAAAATGGCTATTTGATGTAAAAATAGCTATTAACGAAATTGATTCATTTTTCACTTTATATACTAAAGATTTCTTTGAATATAAAAACAATCTAATTCTTAAAAGAGCAACTGAGAGAGAGTTAGAAATTATAGGGGAAGCAATCAACAGAATATTAAAGCAAGATCCATTATTTGAAAATAAAATTACGAATACCAAATCTATCATTGGTTTAAGGAATCAAGTAATACATGCTTATGATAGTATTTCTGATGAGAATATTTGGTCTATTTTAATCAATCATTTACCAAAGCTCAAGATTGAAATTGAAAAATTAATTAATGAGAATAATACTGTGATTTAATGCAATTTAAACTCGACATACTTGCTTTTGGCGCGCATCCTGATGATGTAGAGTTATCTGCATCAGGAACCATTTTAAAACATATTGCACTGGGTAAAACAGTTGCAATTGTAGATTTAACGCAAGGTGAATTAGGTTCTCGAGGAACTATTGAAACTCGTTATCAAGAGGCTAGTGATGCAGCAGAGATTATGGGGATAATTTATCGTCATAACTTAAAAATGGAAGATGGTTTTTTGGAAAACACAAAAGAAAATTTATTGAAAATTGTAGAACAAATTCGATTGTTACAACCTGAAATCGTCTTTGCAAATGCTACAGAAGATCGTCATCCAGACCACGCAAAAGGAAGTAAACTTGTTTCAGAGGCATGTTTCTTAGCAGGATTAACAAAAATAGAAACCTCCTATAATGGTATACCTCAAGAAGCATATCGACCAAAAGCTGTGTATCATTATATTCAAGATCGCTATATAAAACCAGATTTTGTAGTAGATGTTACCGATTTCTATGAGCAAAAGATGCAGTCTATATTAGCCTATAAAACGCAATTTTTCAATCCAGATCAAGAGGGACCTACAACACCAATTTCAGGACAAGATTTTTTAGATTTTCTTTCAGGTAGAATGGCTGAAATGGGTCGTGCAATAGGAGTGAGGTATGCGGAAGGATTTACAGTTGAGCGTACAATTGGTGTAACTGATATTTTTACGTTAAAATAATTTATTTTTTATTTTTCGTCCTAGAGTAATCCAACGATTTCCTTTTTTAAGTTGTAAATACGTATATTCGGATTTCCCAAAATTGGTATTAAATTGTTTTACAGCTGGTATGGAAGAACCTCCAAAATCGATAATTAAGTTGGATTCTGCGTTTTCAAATAATAAATAATCAATTAAAAAATGCATCGCCCCAAGTTTTTTAGCTTTTGGATTTACCCCTCCTTTATGGTAGATAATTCGGTTGTTTGCATATGAAAAAAAACAGGAAGCTAACAATTCTTCTTCAAGATAAACCTGGAAAATTTTACCTTTTTTAAGCGCTAAAGCTTGTTGAATTAAGGTATCTAATATTTTATAATCATTTTCTTTTACGTTCTCTAGAGAATTCCCTCGATAAACACGAAACATAGAAACTACGGATGCTATATCGTTTGATTCTTGAATGCGCAAATTTGCTTTTTTTGCTTTTTTTAAATTCCGGATTAAATTGGTAGAATAGTCTTTTTTTAATTCAGCATAGGAAGATGCTAAATCAATATATTGACAAGTCTTAATGGTAGAAGTGAAACCATCTGGGATCTGCTGAATTTTAGCATTCACACTAAAATCAAAAGAAATAATAGAATTTGGTAGTAATGTGTAAAAAAGATTAAGTACTTCATTCGATAATTCATTCGATGAAAAAACTCCAAGTTGCATGGTGTAAATCGGAGAATACCAATAAGATAATCCAAATTTTCGCTTTGAAGTTATCGGGAATATATAGGAGTAATCATCCGAGACTAAAGCAGACCACGTCGGAAATACTGCATCTAAATACCAAGAATATCCATAAACAATTCCATTTTGGGAAGACTCCATGGTTTGATCCCATCGATTTTTATCAATTTGATTATTAGAAAGAAGTACGATATTTAACGATTTACTCATTTAAAAACGGTTTGAATAAATGTTCGTTGATTTTCTAAACGATATGCCGAATCTTTTGCTTGCAGAGGTGTTTCAGAACAATCAGTAAGTTTATTTTTTACTTTAACATACAAATCTACTACCGAATCATAGGTCAATATCTGTTTATCTAAAGAAACATCCACCGAATAACTTGATGGAACAAAACACCATTTACCGAAGTTGATTGCGTCATTTACCCCCCCAGAAACCTTTGTTTTACCATAAATTTCTTTGGAAAGTTGAAAAATAGTAGATGTGTAAATTGGACACCAAACAATATCACATTTCTGCATATGGTTGTTATACGTATCTTGAGGAATAATACTTGTAAAATGTACTATTTTTAAGCTTTTTGAGGAATAGTGCATTATTTTATCTATAAAGCGCTTTGCTTTTTCTCCCTCAGTAACACCTAAAAACACTATAGTAATTACAAAATCGAGCGGTTTCTCAGCAAGTAGTTTGATAAACGTATGAAGAAAATCTAAGTCTTTGCGTAATGGATCTACTTTTCCAGGAATAATTAGTGTCTTTTCAATTCCTTTAGAAACGGATGGAATTGAATCTTGATAATTTAAAGGAAATAAATAAGCTTTTGATGTAAGCATTGTATAGCGCTTAATCGCAAACTCTAAAGTATTTTCAGAAGGGAAAAAGAAATAATCCATTTTCTGAAGAAATTTTTTACGTTGTAAAAATTCAAACTTATAAATTTCTTTGATGAGTAATTTATACTTGGATAAACTATATTTTTTATTTTGAAATGTCCCTGACCAAAAAAAGTGTGAATTATGCACGCGTAATGCAATTGGTATATTGATTTTTAAGTTGTTGTATATATAAAACTTTCGCTGTAAGGTGTTTATCAAGAGGTAATTATGCTTGTTTATTAGTTCTATATTTCGCTGAAAAAAAGTACTATCCGTTTCGTTTGATTTTTTTAAAATAACATTTAGACTAGCACTAGATTCCGCCGAAAATCCTGCTTCTGTAAGAATATCAAGAGTTGTGAAAATGGTTAATTGATAATTAGGTATTTTAGAGAATAGTAGGATAGTAGAACGCAATACTTCTGCATGACATTCCACTTCTATTACTGCAATTTTCATCTTTTTATTATTTTCCGAAAAACAAGGTGTTCAATCGATACGCTTTAAAGCAAATATAGGCAAAATATAAATTTACAGCTAGTTCACTAATAATGGTTGCATAAGCCGCTCCTTCAATTGAATAACTGGGGATCAGAAGTGCATTTAAGAACAAGTTTAAAATTAATTCTAATCCATAACCAATAATTAACGCATTTAATTTGTTAGACAACATTAAAATCATTGCAGCTGGACCAGTAAGTATACCAAGCATAGCTGACACACAATATAGGGTTATACTATAACTATGTGTTTGATAAATATTTGATTTATAGAAACCCAAGAAAATAGGACTTAAAGTCAATACGATAATTAATAAAACAACACTTAATGGTAATGCGAAACGAAATACTTTTTTTAATTCTTTTCGAACCAAATCGAATCGTTCTTGTGCAATTATTTTGGATATTTTAGGACTAAAAATCAGTAATGAACTACTCATTACCAAGTGTAAAATATGCGACATTTTCATATATACATTGTTTACACCAGCAAAATCAGCACCTAAATAATATGCCATTTGAATAGCATCTGTCTTTGAAAAAAGTAGATTTATTGAATTGATTATCAGTAATAAATAAATCGTTTTATTAAACTTATTTGGAGGATTGGAAATTTCATTTTTTGTAAATGAAATCCTTCTTTTTCTTAAATAATAAGAGATACCATAGGTAATGCAACTCGAAATTATAAATGCAAAAACAACCACTAAAATGGAAGTTGAAAATTGCGCAAACAGAAAAATACACGCAATAAAAAGTACAATTCTTACAATTTTATCATTTAATTGTGGGAATATCGTTTCTTTTAAACTGTATAAAAAGTTAGTGTTTACAAGCGTTAACCCAATAAATGGTAAGACAAAAGCGGAAGAAATCATCAAATAAGCAATATTTCTTTCTTGAAATGGATAAAAAATTCCAAAGAGTAAAACACCAATAGCGATAATAATGGAATTAATTAAACTTCTACGGTTAGCTATTTTAAAAATTACAAAACGTTCTTTATCTGTTTTAAGCTTGGGAATTTCTATCGAAAATAATTGATTATAACCCATCAAAGAGAATATTGCAAACATATCTATCGTAGAATACACCAATACATATTCCCCATAAATTTTAGCGTCAAATACATTCGTTAAAACAATACTCAATAAAAAAGACAAAGCGAATCCAATTAATTGAATAACAAGACTTTTAAAAGAGGGAGATTGAATTAAACTACTTATTTTTCGCATGGTATTATAAAGTAGATTTTAATGAATTATTGAGTAATTCAATCGAGAAATCCAAAGGGAAAAATAGAAAATTATGAATGTAATAATTTTCTTTAAGGGATAAATTCTGATGTTTTTCTAGCGAAAATTGCGCGATATCAACCATCGACTTTAGTGATTTATCGTAAAATGTACACGTATATCCCAATGTGCAAATTTCTTCTATAACTGAATAAAAGTCATGAGGATGATGCCTAAATTCAATTTCAATCATTAAGATTGGATGATCTCTACTTATTAATTTTTCAGATCCACGAATCGCTCTTAATTCATGCCCTTCGATATCGATTTTGATAAAATCTATTCTATCAATATTTTCTTCGAAAAGCGCGTCTAAAGAAATTGTTTCAACTTGGATTTTATCGACACGCGTTTCACCATTTTCTGGAAGTAGATCCAATTTAGCACGTGTTTCATATTTTTTTGAAGCTATAAAAGGAATGTAGAGATTAGATTTTGCAGATTGATTACTAACTGCATACGGATAAACCGCTATACTAGGAAATAACAACTTTAATCGCTTAAAAAGTTGCGGTATTGGTTCAAAAGCAATAATTTTTTTAGCTTGAATTATTTGCTGAAAAAAATAACAATACTCTCCCTCATTTGCACCTATATCTAAAACGACAGATTGCTTATTAACTAAATACGGTAGTACTTCAAACTCTTGATCTATATTTTTATCAAGAAATAATAATTTATACTTAGCATAAATTTGTCTTCTTGTTATAGCAGGAAATAAAGTGGAAATTAAAAATTTAATTGGTTTTTTGATCAATAACATAACTTACTATTTTACACCAATTTTATACTTTAGAAATTTAATCCCTCCCTTTATGTATTCTTTTGAATTAGGCTCTAAATTAAATAAATACAAGACAGAACAAAAAGTTAATAAAATGTATAATGTTTGAATAATAATACTTAAAATAGGATTTAAAAATAGAGGGAAAATAAAATAATAGCCAATTAATGTTGCAGTGAAAACAAGAATTAAATAGACCTGTTTTAGTGTAAATGGATGAATTTTATACACGAAATAAACAAATAATAATCGACCAATATTATAAAAAACATAGGAAATAGAGGTAGAAATTGCTGTACCAATAATCCCGTATTTCGGAATTAAAATTAGGTTTAATAAATAAACGATAACAATAAGTAATAAAGTGAAAATAATATCAAATTTATATTTTTTGGATGTAATGAAAATTGTCCCATTAATTCCAAAGAACATATCTAACATTTTTCCAATCATTAAAAATAAAAACACCCATTTACCTACAAAATATTCTTTCGGTAAAAAACTAAATAATGCATCGATATTTAACCAAATTAATAAGAACAAAAATAAAGCAATAAAAAGAGATACAGAACTTACTTTTTGATATAACTCACTCATTTTAAACATATCTTTATTTTTCCAATATTCAGATACTAAAGGTGAACTAACACGGACAATGGAACGATACGGAATCATTAAAGCACTTGTTAGAAATATTATTTGTGTGTAAATCCCTGTTTCAGTTAGACCAATATAGGAAGCAATCATTAATGAATCTAGGGTGACAACAACCAATGCACCTAACGAATTAAAATAATTATATAAACTGAAAGAAATTATGATTTTTTTAAACCTTTTAGGGATTTGAATCGTACTTAATGAAAAACTAATTTCTTGTTTTTTTAATAAGTAGACTAATAAAATGATAGCAGGAACGAAATACACTAAAAAATGAGAAATTAAAAAAACGTCAAAAGAAATTAACTTGTAACCGTATAAAAGCAACAAAATAAAAATAATAAATCTCGATAAAATCTCATTTGCAAAAACTCCGATTATATTTTTATACATCCCTCTTAAATAATTATCAAATAATAAAAAGAAAACGTTTCCAATCCCAATTGGAATAATCCAATAGTAGTATTCAACAAATGCTTTAGATTTCTCCTGGTAATGCATATGAATAGCATCCTTAAATAAGATAGATATAATAACAAAAAGAACTATTCCAATACTAACAATGATTGATGTTAACAACAAAAATCCATGATTCTTTTTCTCTTTATTTCTGAAAAACGGAAAGAATTTCCAGACAGCATAGACTGTACCTAAATTAGCACATTGGGCAAAAAGTAGACCCACAGAAATAACTAAATTAATTAAACCAACTTGAGCTGAAGTTAGAAATAATATAAAAAAAACACCGCGGTTTAAATAACCTAAAATCAATCCCAAATAGGATAAGATCATTGTTCTCAAAGCGTCTTTTTGAATTATTCCCATTAATTAAAAATTGATTTTCAAAGTTAGTTAAATACTTATCTTTTTGGAAGTATACAAAAAAAATAAGGCTATATTAAAAGAATTCAATATTTTTACTTAAAAAAACATGTGTGCGATTCATGGGTTCATTGATCATTCTTTATCTGAAATTCAAGGGAATAATGTAATTCTTTCCATGTTACATGCATCTCATCATCGTGGTCCAGATTTTCAAAATTATTACAGGGATAAAGCTACATTACTTGGACACAATCGTTTAAGTATTATCGATTTGAAGTCGATTAGTAATCAACCAATGATTCGCGACAATTACAGCATATCCTTTAATGGAGAAATCTATAATTATATAGAAATCAGAAAAGAACTTATCGAACAAGGTTTTGTATTTCAAACAGATTCAGATACAGAAGTAATCCTTTATGCTTATATGTTTTGGGGAAAGGATTGTGTTTCAAGATTTTTGGGGATGTGGGCATTTGTAATTTGGGATTCAAATAAACATGAATTATTTGGTTCTAGAGATCGTTTTGGAATAAAACCCTTTTATTACATTCAAAAACAAAATAAATTTTATTTCTCATCCGAAATAAAAGCCTTACGAAAATCTCCTATTTTTTGTAATGATTTAAATTTTAACCAAGTTAATCGCGCTTTGAAAATGGGTTGGATTACCTTTGGTGAAGAAACAGTTTTTTCTGAAATACAAGCTTTACCTCCTGGTAGTAATTTCACTCTCGTTAATGGCAACTTGACGATTCAAACATATTGGAAAATTCAAAACATTGAATCTGAACCATTAAGTAACGATGAATATGTGTCTCAGTTTAAAGAATTATTTAATAATTCTATGGACCTTCATTTGAGAAGTGATGTTCCTATAGCTGCAACTCTTAGTGGGGGTATAGATAGTTCATCCATTGTTTGTGATATTTTAAAAAACAAAAAATCATCAAATTTAAACACGTATTCTATCTATTATACTGGTGAAAATGCAGTAGATGAACGTCCTTTTATAGAGGAAATTAAGAAGAAATATCCTTCCCAATTTACAACACACTTTTATTCTCCATCTGAAGGAGAAGTTGAAGCAGTATTGCATGATGTTATGTACCATTGCGACTTCCCAATGTTAGGATCTTCACCAATTTCACAATATTTTATCATGCAACGTATTGCAAAAGATGGCGTGAAAGTTGTATTGAGTGGCCAGGGTGCAGATGATTATTTAGGTGGATATAACCATGCATATTATAGACTTTACGCTGATATGTTACGAAATGGTCAATTATTTAATTTATCTAAATCGTTAATTCAACACAAAAAAGATCAACAACTTTCAATTGGAAGAATGATTCCAATCGTTGCGAAAAGTTTGTTATCAACCTGGATGAATGAAACAAAACTATATACATTCGAACAGAATAATTATTTCCCTCAAATATTAAAAAAAGGGTTAGCTTCTTCTTCTTTAGATTTCGGGAAATTACAATTTGATAATCGATTTAACTCATTCCACGAAGTATTAATGAAATATTCAAGTTTACCTAGTCTATTACATTATGAAGATCGAAATTCTATGGCTGCATCTATTGAAAGTCGGGTGCCATTTTTAGATCATAGATTAGTTGAGCTTGGTTTTCAAATGCCAAACAATGTGAAAATTAAAAATAGTGAATCAAAATGGGTTTTGAGAGAATCTATGAAAGACTTACTCCCTCAAGCAATTCGATATCGAAAAGATAAAAAAGGATTCGTAACTCCTGGGGAAGTTGTTTGGTTACGAAATTCCCTAAAACATCTTTTAGAGATAGACTATAAACATCTAGATTTTTTAGATAAAGAAAAAACACAAAAAGAAATTGATACTTTCCTTAAAGGAAATAACGCAAATGCTTCATTTATTTGGAGAATTGCAAGTCTTAATTATTGGATAAAAAATTTTAATTAAATTATGGATAATCAAAAATATTACGAAGAATACGATTGGTCAAATTTCAAAGACGCTTCTGTAAATTATGATATCATTGCTTCATTAATACCTGAAAATGTGCATTCAATTATTGATATAGGTTGCGGTAATGGTTTGATCACTAATCGATTGAGTGAAAAATACGATGTTCTTGGTGTGGATCGAAGTTTTGCAGCTTTGGAAAATGTAAAATGTAACAAACTTCAAGCAAGCTGTGATCAAGTTAGTGTTGAAAATGATAGTTATGATTTAGTATTGAGTAGTGAGTTACTTGAACATTTAGATGATCAAACATTTACTAATACATTAGTTGAACTCAAAAGAATTTCAAAGAAATATTTGTTATTATCTGTACCATTTGATGAAAGTTTGAATAAAGGTATGGTTCAATGCCCCTCATGTAACTTAATTTATCACAGATGTTATCACATGCGAAAATTTAGTCTAAAAAGTTTTGAGCAATTATTTCCTGAATATAAATTAATTACACATAAAACATTTGGGATAAATGTTCGTGTTTATAACGAGACTATCTCTAAATTAAAGCAAAAACTCACACCTGCATCTGCCTGGATTCCGTATTATATGGCAGCTAAAGGTCAACGTGACACCTTTTGTCCAAAATGCGAAACCAAATTTGCGTATCCTTATAAATTTAATCCGATTGCTTTTGGATTAGATTGCTTAAATGCAATAATAACAAAAAAAATACCATTTCATTTAGTGGTATTATTAGAACGTAAAAACTAGTAAAACTCAATAATGACTGGATTACCTAAAATAGCGATTATTTCATTTTCAAATTTAAAAAATGACCCAAGAGTTAAACGACAAATCAAACATTTGAGTAAATCTTATCAGGTATTAGCTATTGGTTGGGCTAATCCAGAAATTGAGCATGTTGATTTTATTGATATTTCCTATCGATTGAATAAACTCCATCTAATTTTTACTATGTTACTTACAACCATTGGTCTGTATGAATTTGCATATTGGAAACAAGATCAATTAAAGATTGCAAAAAACAAACTGAAAAAATCAAGTTTTAACGATATAAAATTAATTATAGCAAATGATATCGATAGTGTTCCGTTAGCAAAATCGATTGCTAGCGAATCTACTAAAATTATATTTGACGCACATGAATACTCTCCTTTGGAACATAACGACAGTCTTATCTGGAGAATTGTTTTTAAAAGATATAAAACATATTTAATTCGAAAATACGCACCTATTTCAGATCTTATGTTAACTGTTTGTGATGGTATCTCTAAAGAATATCACAAAGTATTTGGATTGAATGCACTTGTTATAACCAACGCGAGTAATTATTACAAGATAGAACCAATATCTACTGAAAAAAAAATAAAGTTGATTCATCATGGTTTAGCTTTACCGACTCGGAAAATAGAGAATATGATTAAAATGATGGATTATGTTGACGATCGTTTCGAACTCTATTTAATGTTAGTTGACAATAATAAATCGTATTATGAAAAATTGAAAAAACTTGCATTTAATCGAAAAAATGTATTCTTTATTCCTTCTGTACCAACCGATGAAATTGTTTTGTTTTCTTCAAAATTCGATATCGGTTTATATATATTAGAACCTACTAATTTCAATAATGCAAATGCATTACCAAATAAATTTTTTGAATTTATACAATCGCGTTTAGCTATTGCAATTGGACCGTCTCCTGAAATGGCTAAAATCATTCAACAGGAAAAAAATGGAGTAGTTAGCAATGATTTTTCACCTGAACTTTTGGCTGAAAAATTAAACAAGCTTTCAAATGAGGAAATAGATTGTATGAAAGAAAAATCCAATCAACTAGCTTTAACGCTTAATGCAGATGAAAACATGAAAATTTTGCAAGCAGAAATCGAACGATTAATTAAGTCTGTATAATTCTTGCAAGACTTTTGTTGAATAAAGAATACAGCTAATTTCAACAAATCAGCATTAGGCGCTTACTTCCTTTTTTTTCTATGGGTGCACGATGTATGCATGGTAAAACATTGCTTCCAGGATAGTCCACCGCTAAGCGCCACAAATGTCCAATGCCAGCTTGAATTACACTTGCATCTTCCACTGCTTGATAATGTAAGTCAAAGAAATGTTCGCTTACATACGCTTCAAAATCTTTAGCCTCTCCAGAATATGCTTGTACTATTTTTTTTCGAATATCAGGAACCTGAATCTTCTGAATCGCATCTTGATTTGAAATGAGTTCGCTCGCATCCCCGTAATACGTACATAAAAAAGTATCCGTCGCAATCGGTGAACGATCTACATGAAAGGAATACACATCCGTCGGAAAAAAAGGATGTTCGTCTGCTTCGTAATTGGATATAATATTCAAAACAGGGGAGGCTCCGAGCTCTGAAAGTAACTTAAAATCTGAAAGTATAGTATCTCTTGCAACTTTACCTGCTTCACTTAATTCGAGTGCTAAAAGGTCCTCTTCATCTATTTCTAGCATGGTTCCTTCAAAGGCAACCGCATTAACAATTTCCTCAAAATCGCCCTCCAAGTCCCGCGACCAACTAATAGCATTGGTAGTTCCTTGAAATGGGGTAGATATCAATTCTTGGAAGTTGTTGACGTGAAGTAGGTTTGACGAATTAGGAAAGGTTTTTGTCATTAGAAATAAATGGTTTATTGTTAAATCATTAAAACGTGTAATTTTTACAAGTTTTAATGATTTGTGTTTTAATTTGTTGATTTTTAAATGTTTTCAAGAAGCCAGTTGTATACGTTTAGGTGTTTTATTCCGCTTCTGTTTTGTGTGAATGAATCAGTTGTTAGAAGGTATTTAGGATAATTGTCATTAATTTTTTCTAAAGCATTATATTCTCGTTCGAGTGTACTTTCATCGGAAATCTGCCAAGCCACTTGATAATACTCAATTTCTCCTGCCGAAGTTTTACAAACAAAGTCAACTTCACTATTTCGTGTGGTACCAGTCCAAATTTTATTTCCTCTACGAAGTAGTTCTAAGTATACGATATTTTCTAAGATATGCCCCCTGTCTGTGGTTCTGTCTTTACCTACTAAAATATTTAACAGTCCAACGTCTACAAGGTAGTATTTTTCTTGCGTTGCTAATTGTTTTTTGCCTTTCAAATCAAAACGATGCACCTTATAAAAAATAAAACTTCCTACTAAATATTCGATATATCTTTCTACAGTTGTATTATGTAATTTTTTTCCGTCTTGAATAAGTGATTTTGCGATATTCGTTGGAGAAACTGGACTTCCAATATGAGAACTTATAAATTTTGTAATATTTCCAAATGCGCGTTTATCGTTGATTTTATGACGTTGAGAAATATCTTTTTCTATAATGGTAGTGTAAATTGCCTCCAAATATTCGTATATCATTTCAAAACCGCCATCGCGTAAATCTACACCTTTTGGTAGAGAAGTTTCATTCACATAGTCAAAAAATAGTGCCTCAAAATTTAGGTATTTGTTGTTCGATTCAATTTTGCGTGCACTTAAATATTCTTTAAATGAAAATGGTAAAATGGAAATTTCGATATAACGACCACTGAGTAATGTAGCTAATTCACTCGATAATAAAAATGCATTTGAACCTGTTATATATACATCGATAGTCGGTTTAACAAATAATCCATCGACTAATCGTTCAAATTCTGCTACATTTTGAATTTCATCTAAAAAAACATAACAAGGTTTTGATAAATCTAATTGACTTGTAATGAATTCGTACAAAGCATCTAAATCATTCAAATAGTTACGAAGTTCAAAATCTTCAAAATTTAAAAATACAATTTGTGAAGCATCAATTTCTAAGTGAATTAATTCATTTCGATAGAGTTCAAACAAAGTACTTTTACCACTTCTTCTCAGACCACTTACTACTTTGATAAGATCTTTGTCTTTGTAAGCCAGTAACTTATTAATGTAATTAGTACGGGATGTGTAATTTCTCATACTACAAAGGTATTACTAAATCATTAAAACTTGAAATTTTTGCAAGTTTTAATGATTTCAAGGGTAAGTTATTGTTTTTTAAGTGTTTTTATTTGCGATATAGTACAAAATTACAATTCCAGCACAGTAGGGTGCTTTAAGTTAGAAGAATTAGGAATACTGTATTTCATTAGTGTTATTCAATTGATTTAATATCTGAGATCGAGTTTTAATGCATTGATTACCTCCATAATATTTTTCAAGAACTTTTGAGAAAATATCAATATCGTCTTGGACTAAATCAAATAATGTCATACAAGATTTCATTTTAAGATAATCAGATTCTCCAAGTACCTCATATGCAGTTTTACCTTCTAATATGAAAAATGCAGTAGTAATTTCGATAAGCCTTTGACCAAGAATTGGATGATTGAAATACATGGAAGCCTCCTCAATACAAGTAATTGCATATTTTTGCGATGTTAAACTATGTGCTAACCCCTTATATTGAGGAAATATGTACCACATCCAATGACTTGTTTTATTTCCCCTTTTAATTTCATTTAAAGCAGTTTCATAGATTTTTTCTTGTGATGCTACAAACCTATTTAATTTAAACTTGTCTGTCATGATTTATAAATAATGATTTTTTTAAGGATTGGTATAACGTTTTGGTGCTTGGCGATGTGGCGGTAAGCGTTATGTACGTTTCCGCCATATTGCCAAACAACTGTTAGGCGATCGCCCTTTTTTGTCCACCTTTTTATTTAAAGCGAATTTGTAGGTTTAGTTTAAAATATTGTTGTCCATTTTCTTCGTAAATTTCTCCAAATCCGTGTCGTGAACTACTTGCTGTTTCAAGTTTTGTGTTTGATAAAAGATAATTTTCAAACTCGTTTTTATTG
>CANFRV010000014.1 GCA_947449575.1 Flavobacteriales bacterium | reverse complement strand
GGAGTAAGTGGAGCCAACGGTTTACCTGCAGGAGTTTCCGCTACATGGTCAGCAAATACCATTACTATTAGTGGTACCCCAACAACAGCAGTAGGAAGTCCATTTAGTTATTCTATCCCATTAACGGGCGGATGTGGAACAGTAAGTGCAACAGGAACAATCACTGTTACACCTTTATCTACACTCGCTTTGGCATCCGCTTCGACTACGTCAAATCAGCAAGTATGTATTAATGCTCCTATAAATACAATTTTATATTCAATTGGAGGTTTGGCTACAGGTGCTACAATTACAGGACTTCCAGCAGGTGTTATTAGCGCTTTCTCTGGTGGTCTTTTAGCAATTACAGGAACACCAACTTCAGCGGGATCATACACATTCACTGTTGCTACAACTGGCGGATGTACACCTGCTGCTGCACTTTCTGGTGTAATCGATGTAATCGCAATGCCTGTTGTTGCGCCAATAACTGGAACAACAAATATTTGTGTTGGAACATCGTCACTATTAAATGATGCTACTGCAACAGGAGTTTGGACAAGTAGTTCTTCTTCTGCAAGCGTAGGTTCAACAGGACTAGTAATAGGGTTGTCAGCAGGATCGAGTATAATTAACTATATGGTAACCATAAATGGCTGTTCAACAACAGTTAGTACAACTGTGAATGTTTTAACTTTTCCTGTTGTAGCGCCAATTTCTGGACCTACATCCATGTGTGAGGCTTCTATGATTGATTTAAATGATGCGAGTCTTTCAGGTATTTGGGCAAGTTCATCAATAGGGACAGCGACTATAAATTCTGCAGGAGAAGTTGTGGGCATATCAGCAGGAACAGCGACGATGACCTATACAATTTCCAATGGTGTTTGTTCCACTTCATCTTCTTATGTAATAACCGTAAATCCATTACCATTCGTGGCAGCAATTACTGGTGCTTCAGTGGTTTGTGAAGGTGATTCAATACTATTATCAGACATTACTCCAGCAGGTGTTTGGACAACTGATTCACCTTTGATAGCAACAGTTAATCCTATAACTGGAATGGTAACAGGAGAGTCAGCAGGAGTAGCAATCATTTCTTATGTAATTACAGATTTAAGTTGTTCTGCAGATGTGAGTACTTCAATTACTGTAAATCCTTTACCAGTTGTTTCTCCAATTATCGCACCATCAGATATATGTCAAGGTGATTCAATACTATTGTCTGATTTAACACCAGGTGGCTTATGGACAAGTGAATCATTACTTATTGCTGCGATAAACTCATCGGGTATGTTAACAGCGCTTAGTGCAGGAATAAGTGTCATTGATTATGAAGTGACTCTTTTAGGTTGTACGAGTATAGAATCCTCTACAGTGACCGTGCACGGAACCCCTAGTGCTCCATTAAATAGTGGGGATTCGACGTATTGTTCAACTGCAATTCTTTCTGATTTAACAGCTATTTCAGGCTTAGGGGGAACTTTGACTTGGTATTCAGATTCAACTTTATTAACTGTTCTAGGGGAAGGTTCATCTCTGGCTCCAACATCTGCAATTGGTACAAATACGTATTATATTACTGAAACAGTGAGTGGTTGTGAAGGACTAGCAAGCACTATTTCTATCAATATTAATACATGCGGAATTGAAATTGTCACCGCTTTTACACCAGATGGAGATCTTAAAAATGACAAATGGATACTGCCAGATATTGATAAAAGTTTCCCGAAAAATGTGGTTTATATCTATAATAGATGGGGTACCTTAATTTTCCAATCTGAGCAAGGACAATATGAAATGAAACCATGGGATGGAACTTACAATGGCAAAGCATTACCAGTTGATTCTTATTTCTATATGATCGAATACAATGACGATTATACAACAGGATCAAAAGGAAACGTATCTATTATTATTGTTCAATAATTAATAATTGAAAAGATGAAAAAAGTTTTAATAATACTATTTTGCATTGCAGTAAAATCTAGTTTTTCACAGCAAGTGGCTCAATATTCTCAATATTTGAGAAATCAATTTATGATTAATCCAGGTGCTGCAGGTGTGTATGACTTTACCGACGTAACAATTGGAGGGAGATTACAATGGGCTGGTTTTACAAATGCTCCAAAAACAACGTATCTTTCATTTTCTGCTCCACTTGCGAAAGGTACACCCAAAGCAAAATACAATCCTAGTCTACATTTAAGCACATCGCAAGCTAAAAACCCTGAAATTAAAACAGGAAAATTTAAACAAGCAATTGGTAGTCAAATGGTTGCGGACGAATATGGAGCATTTAGGAAAATTCAGTTTTCTGGAACTTATGCTATCCATATTCCAATTACCAAAACGTATAATTTATCTTTTGGCACTAAATTAGGAATCACGAACCATGCTTTTTTAAAAGATAGAGCTTTTGTCGCAGATGCTGCTGGAGATAACACATATACTAGTTTTACTACAAATCAAGCCAATAAAAGTACGATGGATATTAGTGCAGGATTGTACTTTTATTCTGATAAATTATTTTTTGGTGTAGCAGGCGATCAATTAACAGGTGATATGGTTCATTTTGGGTCAGGCACGGCTAATTTTGACACGAAAATTCATTACACGCTAACGGGAGGGTATAAATTATCCATCGGGAATGAATTTACAATTACACCTGCTTTCCTTTTAAAATATATGAGTCCAGTTACGCCTACAGTTGAAGGTTCAATGCAATTTGAATACAAAGAATGGATTTGGGCAGCAGCTTCTTATCGTCATAAAGATGCCTTGATTGGTATGATCGGATTAAACATTAATCGTAGAATTAAGTTCGGTTATTCCTATGATTTTTCGATTTCAAAATTTAACACCTACAGTTCAGGAGGTCATGAACTGATAGTAGGAATAATGTTGAGATAGAAAGTTGAACTATTTTGTTGATGCAAGAGAGAACGAAGTTAATTCTCATTTTGCGTTAATAATTGTAAGCTCTAGTATAATCGGTGCGCATGTCTTTTTGAAAAATACAAGGCAAATAATTTTTTTATCTTAAAATTTATTCTAATTTTGTAAGAATTACGTATTTACACGTACGTAGAAGATTAAATAGATAACTTATACTGATTAAACTATGAATAAACTTGTACTACTTTGTCTACTGCTTTCTGCGGGGACTTGTTTTAACTTTTCTTTTTCACAAAATTCAATTAATAAGGATGTTTCTTTGTCTCCATTAACTATCATGTTAATAAAGAAAAATTATAGTCCAGAAGAAATTAATCAATTAAAAACAAGTGTTGATAAATTAAAAATGATAGAATATTATTATTCTAAGTCATTTGAAGTCGTTGATGGTCAAAAATATTCGGAAGAACAACTATTAAAAGTGGATGTTTTAAAATATAATTTAACTCGAAAAATGAATGAAAACGTTGCTGTTTTTGATCAAGATTCTGGGTTGAATATTTTATTATATTCTTTAGTTACTATTGATAATGAGTATAAAAGGTTAGTGCCTACTCATAAGACTTTTGAAGAATTAAATTCTAAATCACCTTATTAATATACATTCATTATGATGAGAAAGATTATTTTATCGTTATTTATCTTATTAAATTTTAATTTAATAGCTCAGTATTTGGCGCCAACTACAGGAATTCTTGGTTCTTATTCAGGAGGATGTTCTATTGGAACTAATTCTGGTACATATATGGATAATGGCGGTGCCGCAGGAAATTATTCTAGCAGTATTAATAGTATTTATCAAACCTTTTGCCCGACAAACCCAGGGGAATCAATGGTTATTACGTTTACTAGTTTTAATACTGAACTCAATTATGATTATTTGCAAATAGGAAATGGTCCAGCGCAAAATAGTACCGTTTTTACAACTGCTCCTGCTAATGCTTCTGGTCAAATATGGGGTAATTTAACAGCTGCTTCTTGTCCATTTTCGTATACGGCAACGAACTCTTCTGGTTGTTTAACTGTGAGAATGTACACAGATGGAACGATTACAAAGGCAGGCTTTCAAGCTACGTTGAGCACGGTTAGTAACGGAACAGCATTAGCTGCAGGTAATTCTGATTGCAGTGCATCTACTTATATTTGCTCAAATACCGCTTTTAATGATAATTCAAATGGACCTGGAAGTTCACCAACAGAAGCATGTGTTTCTGGCTGTTTTCCGGGAGAGGTGTATTCAAATTGGTACACTTTTTCAGCGTTGACATCGGGTACAATATCGTTAGATATCGTTCCGGTTACGGCAACTGATGATTATGATTTTGCATTATATGGTCCAGGTACAACCTGCGGAAGTAGTGCTCCATTGAGATGTTCAGGCTCAGCTTTAACAGGAACTACAGGAATGAGTGCAATAGCAATTGATAATTCTGAATCTCTCTCAGGAGATAGTTTCGTAGCGCCAATTACAGTAATTGCTGGTGAAACGTATCAATTGATGGTTAATAAGTGGTCTGGAGGAGGAACAGGTTTCGGAATGACGTTTGGTGGAACCGCTTCAATTGGTACCATTCCACCTTCCATTAATTCTGTGAGTGTTTGCGGTACTGTTTCATCTACCTTAACTGCAACTCCTACTAAAACTGGAGGTACATATCTTTGGTCGCCTGGCGGTGAGACAACGCAAAGTATTTCTGTATCACCATCTTCTACTACAGTGTATACATGTATTTATACGATTGACGGATGTACAAGTGGCGCTGGATCAGGAACAGTAACAGTAAATACTCCACCAACAATAACTGGAGTTCTTTCCGTTTGTGAAAGTATGACCACGCAACTATCCGGAACTGGAATTGCAGCAGCATCTTCGCCTTGGCTAAGTGCTACAACAGCTTCGGCTAGCGTTTCAGCTACTGGTTTGGTGACAGGAATAGCAGGAGGTTCAAGTTTGATAACCTATACCGATAATAATGGTTGTACAAATACAGCAACCGTTGTAGTTAATTCTTTACCTATAGGAACGTTTAGTTACACATCTTCTCCCTATTGCAGCAGTGGTGTTGATCCTTCACCGACATACAGTGTTGGTGGAATAGCAGGAACATTTAGCTCTACAGCAGGCTTAAATATTAATTCATCGAATGGTACTGTTGACTTATCTGCTAGTACTGCTGGTACTTATACCGTGACGAATACGATCGCGGCTGCATCTGGCTGTCCTGCGGTTACTCCTAGTTCAAGTATCACTATAACAGCATTACCAGTTGGAACTTTTAGTTACCCAGCAACTCCTTATTGTATAGATGCTCTTGATCCATCACCAGTGTATAGTGGTGGAGGAATTGCAGGAACTTTTAGTTCAACAGCTGGGTTAACTATTAATAGTGCTTCAGGTTTAGTTACGTTATCTACTAGTACTCCAGGAACATACACCGTAACAAATACAATTGCTGCTGCGGCTGGTTGCCCTTCAGTAGCGCCTACTTCTAGTATTACAATTACAGCGCTACCTATCGGAACTTTTAGTTATATAGCTAATCCATATTGCAGTAGTGGATCTGACCCTTCGCCAACATACAGTGGTGGTGGTATAGCGGGATCATTTAGCTCAACGGCTGGCTTAATTATAAATTCAGCATCAGGTTTAGTGGATGTTTCAGCAAGTACTGGTGGAACATATACAGTAACAAATACAATTGCAGCAGCTGGAGGGTGCGCATCAATTGCTCCAACATCTAGTATTGTAATAACTACTGCGCCGGATGCTTCGTTTAGTTATGTAGGTGGTACCTTTTGTCAATCTGGTTCAAACCCATTAGTAACGCTGGGAGCGAGTTCTGTAGCAGGCGTGTTTAGCTCGACACCAGGATTAGTATTTGTCAGTACGGCTTCTGGAGAAGTTGACATATTAGCTAGTACTATTGGAGGACCTTACACCGTTACAAATACAATTGCGGCTGCTAGTGGGTGTCCAATTGTAACAGCAACCGCTCCAATTACAATTTCTTTAGGTCCTGATGCTACATTTTCATATGCTTTATCTAGTTATTGCCAAAACGGAACTGATCCTTCACCTGTTTTAGGAGTTGGTGCTTCTTCGGGAGTTTACAGTTCAACCGCTGGATTGGTTTTTGTAAATTCAGCAACTGGGCAAATTGATCTGAGCGCAAGTACTATTGGAGGCCCCTATGTGATTACCAATACTATTGCTGCATCTGGAGGTTGTGCTTCCGTGCTTTCAACATATAGTGTTTCAATTACTGGATCTCCTGTTGCTACATTTAGCTATACGGGAACTCCTTATTGTAGTGATGGAATAGATCCTTCTCCTGTATATAGTGGAGGAGGTATTGCAGGTACCTTTTCCTCTTCCGCGGGATTAGTGCTGAATGCATCATCTGGTTTGGTTGGTTTAGTAGGAAGTACATCTGGAACATACACCGTAACAAATACAATAGCAGCAACTTCTGGTTGCGCGGCAGTAATTGCTACATCTCCTCTTACAGTGACTGTTTTACCAGTGGCAACATTTAGCTATACTGGGTCACCTTATTGTTCAAATGGCTCTGATCCTCTGCCTAGTTTTAGTGGAGGAGGAGTTGCTGGAACATTTACTTCCACAGCAGGATTAACAATACTAAGTGCCTCAACAGGTTTAATTGATTTATCTGCTAGTACAGCAGGGGGTCCTTACACCGTAACAAATACAATTGTAGCAGCAGGAGGTTGTCCTTTGGTGTTTGCTACATCACCTATTACTATTGCAGCTCAATCAGTGGGAACATTTAATTACGGTGCGTCCACGTATTGTAGTAGTGCAGTTGACCCCTCGCCAGTATTTACAGGGGGTGGAGTTGCAGGTGTATTTAGTTCAACCGCTGGATTATCTATAAATACAGCTTCAGGGATAATTGATCTATCTGCAAGTACAGCAGGAAGCTATACTGTAACTAATACAATTTCTGCGGTAGGGGGTTGTCCAATCGGTATTACAACCTTTCCACTAGTAATCACAGCCGCTCCAATTGGGACATTTATCTATTTGGCAACTCCGTATTGTTCAAATGGGGTAGATCCATCACCTACGTTTAGTGGTGGAGGTGTAGCAGGATTGTTTAGTTCAACCGCTGGATTAATTATCAACGCATCTTCAGGAATAGTTGATTTATCAGCGAGTACTGCAGGAACATATACCGTTACAAATACAATTGCGGCAGCTTCTGGTTGTCCTGCAGTAACTCCAACTTCAACTATTACTATTACAAAATTGCCAGTTGGAACATTTAGTTATGTCGGAACACCTTTTTGTAGTAATGGTGTAGATCCATCACCAGTATTCAGTGTTGGAGCAGTTGCAGGTGTATTCGGTTCAACAGTTGGATTAAGTATAAACTCAGCGTCTGGTTTGGTTGACTTGTCTGCAAGTACTGCTGGAACGTATACCGTAACAAACACAATTGCAGCAGCTTCTGGTTGTCCAGCGGTAACACCAACTTCAATTATTACAATTGCTGCTTTGCCAGTTGGAACATTTAGTTACACGGCATCTCCTTACTGTAGTGATGGTGTGGATCCTTCACCAACATTCAGTGGTGGTGGCGTTGCAGGTGTATTTGGTTCAACAGCTGGATTAAGTATAAATGTTGCATCAGGTTTAATTGATTTATCAGCAAGTACTGCAGGGACTTATACTGTAACGAATACAATTGCAGCAGCATCAGGTTGCCCGGCTTCGGCTCCAACTTCTAGTATCACGATTACAGCTCTTCCAATTGGAACATTTAGTTATGTTGCTTCTCCTTATTGTAGCACTGGTGTTGATCCATTACCAACGTATAGTGGGGGTGGAGTTGCAGGTACTTTTTCTGGAACGTCGGGATTAGTAATTAATGCTACCACAGGTTTGGTCGATTTAGGAGCAAGTACTGCAGGAACATTTACGGTTACGAATACTATTTCTGCTTCTGGTGGGTGTCCTTTAGTGGCTCCTATCTCTACGATTACAATTACAACTGCACTTACAGGACTATTTAGCTTTATCTCAACTCCATATTGTAGTGATGCTGTCAATCCTTTACCAACTTTTTCTGGAGGAGGAGTAGCAGGGGTATTTAGTTCTACTGCAGGTTTAGTAATCAATGGAGCGACTGGGTTAGTTGATTTGTCAGCTTGTTTGCCTGGGACTTACACTGTAACAAACACAATTGCTGCTTTTGCTGGTTGTCCAGCAATTACGCCCACTTCAAGTATTACTGTAACATCCTTGCCAACTGGAGTATTTAGTTATGTAGACGCACCATATTGTACGGATGGTATTAATCCAATACCAGTTTTAGGTGCAGGTAGCTCAGCAGGAATCTATAGTTCAACCGCAGGCTTAACTATTAACCCAGCAAATGGAGAAGTCGATTTAGGATTAAGCGCACCAGCAACGTATGTCGTAACGAATAGTATCGCAGCTGCGGCTGGTTGTCCTATAGTATTAACAACATCAAATATTGTTATAAATGGAATTCCTGCAGCACCTTCTGTTAGTGCAGATACAACCTATTGTTCGTTTACAAGTCCTGGTGACATTGTAGCCATTGCTGCTGGAGGAGGAACGATAACATGGTATTCCGATGTGACATTATTAGATAGTATTGGATCAGGATTAACCTTTACACCGATCACAACTGTAGGAACAAATAATTATTATGTTACTGAAACGGTAAGTGGTTGTGAAAGTCCAGCAAGCTTGTCAATTCAAGTGATTCACTTTTGTGACATAGAGATCCCTACAGCTTTTACACCAGATGGTGATTTAGTAAACGATTCATGGGAACTTAAGTTTATTGATGAAGTATTTAATCAAAATCAAGTTAAAATCTACAATCGATGGGGTAACTTAATTTTTGAATCTTCTAAAGGACAATATGAAACAAAACCTTTTGATGGAACTTTTAATGGGGATCAATTACCAATATCTTCCTATTATTACATAATTGAATATAATGATGGTGCTACCGAAAACGCAACTGGTACTGTGACAATAATTAGAAAATAATTTAAATGCATATGAAATTAGTTTTGAATTAAAATCGTCCTCAATAGAGATGAATTTTATAAAGACTATGACATTTAAAAACAATAAAATACGTATGAAAAAACTAATAGGAATTGTTCTTTTTGTTTTAGCAATTAATTTTGCTTATTCTCAGCAGATGCCACAATTTAGTCAGTATTTGAGAAATCAATACATGGTAAATCCAGGAGCCGCTGGTGTATATGGTTTTACTGATATTACCGTATCTGGAAGACTTCAGTGGTTAGGCTTTACGAATGCACCAGTTTCTTCGTATGCATCAATTTGTGCTCCAATTTCTAAAAAGTCAAAAACTAAATATAATCCTTCTCTAAGAATGAGTACAGGGCCAATTGTAGCTCCGCAAGTTGAAACAGGTAAATTTAAGCATGCAGTAGGTGGTCAATTATCTACTGATGAGTATGGAGCATTTAGAAAAATTTCTTTTTCGGGTACCTATGCTATTCATATGCCAATAGATCGAGCAGGTAAGTATAACGTATCATTTGGAACTCGAATTGGTTTAGCAAATAACAGTTTTCTTCAAGACAGAGCAGTTGTTTTAAATCCAGCTGCGGACGCAACATATTCTGGATACATTGCTGATCAGTCAAGTCAAAACATAGTGAATATTGGTGCAGGTTTATATTTTTATTCAAGTAAATTATTTTTTGGACTTGCTGCAGATCAATTAACAAGAAATATGGTCAGTTTTGGAACAGGAACAGCAAATTTTAATCCTACAATTCATGCAAATATTACGGGAGGATATAAAATAAACATCAATTCTGATCTTATTTTGACCCCAGCGTTTTTAGTGAAATATTCTTCTCCATCGCCTGTAGCGATTGAAGGAACTATTCAAGCTGAATACAAACAAAGATTTTGGATGGGAGTTTCCTATAGAAATACGGATGCAATTGTTGGTATGGTTGGTTTGACGATTTCTAACATGTTTAAATTTGGATATTCTTACGATTATTCAATTTCTAAATTTAATAAGTATTCTCAAGGTGGACATGAGTTGGTGTTAGGGATTATGTTAGGGAGAACTCCTGTCGCACAATCTCTACCAGCCTTATAAAAGATAAATTTGCGTCAATAAGACAAATTAACAATATATTTAAACAACAAAGGAGGAAAATAATTTCCTCCTTTGTTGTTTAATAACGCTTTATTTTAAAAAAAATAAAAGACAAATCATAAGCCGGGTCCTGTGTCCATCATTGACAGATGTCTATCATTTATCTAGCCCTCACTTCACAGTGAGGATCTATCGACCTACCCTCCAAGCTCGGGCGAGCAGCCCTCAAACCTTGGTTTACATGGTCTTTCAGTCCGTAAGGTTTACCTTGCCTTAAATGTCACCATTTAAGCGGTAGGCTCTTACCCCACCTTTTCACCTTTTCTCTAAGTTAGACTTAAAGTAGTTTAATTTTCTGTGGCACTTGCTGTTCCGTCAAGGACGGACCTTCCCGTTAGGAAGTACGGTGCTCTATACTGCCCAGACTTTCCTCCCCCAACAAGTTGAGGGCGATAGACTGATTTGCCTTTGGTACAAAAGTAGGGATTAAAATCGAACTCTTGTTATTAACCTTAGTTCGACTGATATTTTGCAATCAGATTTTAATCAAATCAGTCTCTAGTAAATAAGATGTAATTTCTCTTTACTCTTTTACGAATGATTTTATTCCAATTTTATTACAAGAGATTACCTTTAAATAATAAACTCCTTTTTCTAAATCTGAAATATTTAACTGCATTTGTGTCAAAGGGGAAATTGTGATGTTTTTAATTTCTTTCCCAGTGATATCTAGTATCAACACTTTATCTATTAATTTTTCTGATAACACAGAAAGTTGATCTGTGACAGGGTTTGGAAATATATTAAATTCTGAGTTCAATTCAGTTAATCCTGCGTCTAAACCTCTGTATTGATCTCGATATTCTATGGAAGTAGCTGTTTCTGTCCCTATAATAGTAGAAGTTTTGATTCGTAAAATTGGCTCTTTTTGACCGTTTGTCCACCATTCATAGACGTTACTTGGAGGTACAGGAATCGGTAGCCAAAATGAGAATGCACCTACATAAATGGAGTCAAGTTCTGTGATTTCATGTTTGATTCGAAGCGCGTTAAAGGTCCCATAGGGCGTAGTAATTGAACCCCAGCCATCTACTGTTGATGAGTGTTGGCGATGTTGCAAAAAGATAGCGTCATAGGTTGGATTTAAATCAATACTGGTGTATCCTCGTGAAAATGTAGTGTTAGCGAATTGTATGGGAAAATCATACCTTTTTTCAATTGTATCAGATTTGAAGGGAATTTCTGTTCCACTTGCTACCATTGAAAAACCAATAGATGTAACAGAATCTGACGTTACACGCGAAAAAGCAAATACATCGGTGATTGGAATACCTAATATACTTCCGATTTGCGCAATGGGTAAGTCTGTTGATTCTATAAAATAACTTGCTTTGTAACGAGTAGGTGCAAATGTCCCGAAAATAAAAGAAGATAAGAAAGATAATGAGCTACTTGGACGAAAGTTTTTTACCTTTTGAGAGCTGGGTATCAAGCTTGAATAATCCCAGTTTGAGTTGGGCCCAGTAGACAGAAAGTCTAAGGTTAAATCAGTCGACTGACTCATTCGAATAGTGTCACCTCCTGTTGCAAAATCTGCTTGATTTAAAGTAATTTGTCCCGTCAGAATAAATGTTGGAAATAATAGTGCTGCTAGTAGGAATTTTTTCATGTTTTATTTTATTTAATAATTAACTTTCAGGGTATTTCAATTCCAAAGATAGTTTCAAAATTGATTGATTCAACAGATGAAGTGCTCATGTTTTTTAAATTTGTTAGAATTGCTGCAGACAATTTATAGACATTTTTTCCATTACCGTTGACTCCGTAATATTTAATTTCTTTGATTTTTATTGAATTAGAATTATTTCCAATAAAATCGGACCGATATTCTATCCCGTTTTTTCTTACAACCAATTTCGTTTTGTAATCTCTTGGAGGAGCTGATACATTTGATGGAGTCAATTCTAAATCTGAAAAATCAGGAATATTGTTTCCTGTTAAACTGCCATCAACATGAATTGATTTTGTTCGAACAACTCCATTTGTGAAAATGACAGTAGCACTTATTTCATGTTCTTCTTCATCAATATTATTGATAATGTTTTCATCTGTTTCTTCAAGTTCTTCGCCATCAATAGTCCATTTAACAGATGAAACAGTTCCTTTACTAACATTAATCCACGTATTCAAATCTCCATCGGGGAATAAATTGAAACGTAAGATGAAATTGGCATTTGTTGTATATCCGACAATCAAATCATTTCTTAAACTAGCAGTTTTACCATCGTCAAAGGTCACTAATGCTAATATGCTGTATTTTCCAGGTTCAAAAATAGGTACGGTGTTCATGCCGATAAAGGTATTGTCTGAAAACCATTGTATAGAATTAATCTTAAATGCATTTGGAAAATCATCTTTCGAAAGTGTTACAAGGGGTGCACCTGAAACAATATCCCAGCGCAGCGAATCTGCTAATAATTGCTCGAATGAAATAGATGGGGAGTCAATATTTCCATCAAAAATTCCTATTTCTATTTCGGTTGAATTATCGCTGAGCTTGCCTGTAAATTTATTGACACCATTTATTTTTTCAGTAAACGAATACATAAATGCGTTATTTTCACCTGCAATTATTGAAAACTCTTCACCGTCAAGAATTCCTTGTGCTTTAAAAATAGGCTCATTTCCTGGTGGCAACTCTTCTATTTTCTTTTTTTTACATGCAAAAGCAATGATAAAAACACAGAGAAATAGTGATATTTTAGTATGTTTCATCATTATTTTAAGAATATTGATTTTCGAATATAGATTTGACCATTTACTGGCATCTTGTTTTTTACCCCCAAAAATAATTCGTCCTGCAAAGGAGAGAATAGTTGTACTTGAACATTTGCACCTATTTGAAGCGAGTTTGAAATTTTAAACAGATAGCCAATGGTTGGTTTTAGTCCAAAATTAGTTAACCCTTTTCTGTATCCAAAAAGAGTCGAGGATGCTGTTACCACATCATTTGTTCTATTTTCGTAGGATATTTTTGAACCAAGCAGAAATGATGGTACAATTCCAAATTGAACGATATGGTTTTTTTGTTTAATACTTGTCATTAATGGAACTTCAAGACTATACAGTTGGTTGTACTCAATTTCTTTTTCAAAATTTTGAACTCCAAAACCATAGATTTTTACTCGCTCATTGATGCATAAATTATCAAATGATTTAAAACTAACGGCAAGTCCAGATGAAAAACTCCATAATTTAGTTGAATACATTATTCCAGTGCCAAGTCCAAACCCTTTTGAAATAGAAGATCCTGCAGAATTCGATTCAACCAACGACTGCCCCATTGCAGTGGAAGCATCAAAATATAAGTGCCATCTCGAAAAATGAGTAGATATAGGAGGATTTAAAACCAAAGAATGCAGAAAGGGAGTAGAAGGAAAACGTAGATTTGAGATGGCAGAAATAGGCTCATTTAAATCCTTTGACTCTGTGTTTATTATAGGCACAGCTGTATTTGTGTCAATCATTTCTTGGTGAATAATCGTTTTTCGTTCAGTAAATTCACTTCGATTAATGGCAGTAAATAGAGAAGTTGAGAAATTTTCAGATGAACCTAATTTTCTTTCTTTTTTTACAGGTGTTTTACTATTTACAATAGTGCTAGACACTTGATTTTGATTCTTTTTTTCAATTCTATGTAGGTTGTTTCCCTCTTTAACTTGCTTGTTTGGATGATATTGAGTTAGCACTGTTGCAGGCGCTTTAATTTTCTTATCATCTCTGGTCAAAGGTTTTAATAGAAATGTACTCGCAAGAAAAACACAAACTAGAAGGGAAGTGAAAAACCATATAAAAGGAAATTTTCTCTTTTTCTTGGGCAACATGGCTTCCATCTCATCCCAGTATTCTTCCTTAAAATCAAAGGAAAGATTTTCCGATGTTTCACGAAATAATTTGTCAATATTTTCATCTTCCCAACTCATACAACCATTTTATGATTTTTTTGTTCCAATAATTCTAATTTTTCCCGTAATAATTTTCTAGCAGTTGAAAGATGCCATTTTGAAGTTCCTTCAGACATGTTCATCAATTCTGCAATTTCTTTGTGTGAATACCCTTCAATAATATAAAAAGTAAAAACCCTGCCTGTTGACGAAGGTAATTCAGTTATTAATTTCATAATATTCTCATACCCCATCGAATTTTCTGCTTCATTGCTTGTGAAATCGGCGTGAAAGTCTAATTCTTTTTCTGTTTCTTTCGTGTGGATATGTGAAAGGTAATTTTTTTGCTTTCTGTATTCGTCGATAAGCGTATTTGTCATGACTCTTTTTGCCCAAGCATTGAATTTCAAATCGTCATGAATAATATTTTCAAGACCTGCTAAAATTTTCATAAAACCTATATTCAGAGAGGATCTGGCTTCTTCATTATGTGAATGATATCTGTAGCATACAGGCATAAGTAGCTTGAAGCAATATTCATATAGTTGCTTAATTGCTTTTCGATCATCCCTTAAACAGGCCTTAAGTATTTCTTGCGTGATTTGCATGAAGCGTGCTAAATTTCCTATTTTAATGATTTTATGCAAGTTACACAAAGTTTTTTACATGAGAAACAATTTGATTTTACGACCACATTTTTCTCTATCCTCACATAACAAAAACGAATAAAAAGAGTCAAAGGTTGGTGTTGTTTAATAATTTTTTTATCTTCATAAGAAAAAGATGCAATTACACATTCTTCGACATGCCAAAACTGATCCTTTGTCTTCTTCCGGAAAAGATTTCGATAGGAAATTATTAAAAAAGGGACAGCTTCAAGCAGAAGAAATGGCTATATATTTTAATGAAAATCAAATCAACCCAGGCCACATTTTCTGTTCAACTGCTGTTCGAGCAAAAGAAACCTTAACCTCAATTCAAAAACTTCACACCTTCGATGCTGAAATAGTTTTTGTCCCAGAATTTTATTTATGTGAGCAAGGTGTGTTGTTGGATTTTTTATGGAAGCAAAATCATGGGGAAGATATTTTAATAATAGGGCACAATGATGGATTATCAGATTTTGCGTCCTATTTAGTAGATGATTTTATTAACTTGAAAACGTGCGAATTTATTAGCGTCGATTTTAAAGAACAAAATTGGAAAGAAACCTCAAAAGGAATGGGTGTTATTCGACATCATTATCATCCAAAGATCCAGTCGTATTAGTGTCCTGTGAGGTTTGGATTGTGTCATCCCTGAGGAAATGATAGACAATTTTTATTTCTTGCTTTTCTCTTTCTAATTGCTCCTCTTTTTCTTTTTCAATGCGCAAGTTTTCGTAATACATACCTTCAAGATCAGGAGGCTCAATTCCCATCTCTTTTTCAATTTCATATCGATATTTTGGACTTGTAGGACCTAACTTTTTATAATAAAAAGCTAAAATTATTCCCGTTATTAACCCCATTAAATGACCTTCCCATGATATTTTTTCTTCCATTGGGAAAATTCCCCAAATCATTCCTCCATACATAAAAGCCACGAACATGGAGATAGCTTGCAAGGGTAAAAATTTTCGAATAACGCCGCTTGTGAAAAGAAATCCTGCAAGGGCATATATAATTCCACTCATTCCAATATGGTAAGCTCCCTTGTTTTGAGCATAAATCCACACGAGTATTCCAGTCATCAACCAACTTATAACGAAAACTTTTAATGCTACTTCTCTGTAAAAAAAGATCAAAGCTCCTAGCAAAAAAGCGGTTGGTATAGAATTGTTAACGATATGGGCAATTTCTTTTTCTGAGTGAATTAAAGGCATGAAAATTATTCCTCTCAACCCTTCCACAGTTCTTGGCAATACACCAAATTTATAAAGTTCTAGATTGAACAGATGGTCTGCCCAAAAAAAAAGCCACATAATAACCAATAACAAGCCAGGATATACAAGGGTTTCGATGGTTGAACCAAAAGGATGTGTCTTCAATTTTTTCACCTGTATTTTATTTTTTAACAGCAAATGGACCGCGAAGAAGTCATAAAGTGAATCGCAATAGAAATGTGTCGGTTTTACTTACGGCGTTAATTTGCGGTGTGACATATTTCAATTTCTTTGCTATGTTTCTCAAAAGCTATGCCTACTTTTTCCGCTGACAAGTTGTCAGAACTTAATTTTTTACTTTTCTATAAAATATAGTTCGCTGCGGAGATTCATCTGTTTTTAAAATCATTTGTTGCTCGTCAAGTTTAATGATTTTAAAATTTTCAGGTTCATTTGTACGTAGATGAAGTGAATCTTTTTTTTCTGAGATAGACCATGTTCCATTAATAACATCATTTTCAGTCTTCGGCAAAAGTATCTGAATGGATAAATCATCATTAAAAACAAAATAGGTTTTATCTTTTAGAGCAGCAAATTGGATTTCCATATTGTTCTCAAAATTTTCTTTCATATCCATTGGAATCGATTTATAAAATGCCGAATAATCGATGCTATGTAATTGCCATTTGCCTATAATTTCTGATTTTTTACTGCATGAATAAAAAGAAAGGGTCAGGAGAAAAAATACAAAATACTTCATGTTAAATTTTTGATAAAGATAAATAAGTTCAAGGAATCGGAATAAAAAAGTTCCTTAAATATTATTTACAGAACGATTGTTTTGTAAATAGTTTTATTCATATTATCTTTGCACCTCGTTCATTTAAATAAACTTATGAAGAAAGGTGGAGGGATTAGGCCCTTTGAAACCTTGGCAACCTCCGTTTTCGGAATAGGTGCCAAATCCAATCTGCTCTATAGCCGAAAAGATAAGTTGATTAGTTTTCCTCAGACTTTCATTCATATTTTCATTTATTTTTTTGTCCTTGTTCACATACTGAACAATACTAATTTATTGTGAAATGGAAAATATACAGGAAATACTAAAAAAGAGAATTTTAATTCTTGATGGAGCAATGGGAACAATGATTCAGCGCCATAAGTTAGAAGAAGAAGATTTTAGAAAAGGTTGGTTTGAAGATCATTCTCATCCTTTAAAAGGGAATAATGATTTGTTGTCCTTAACGCGACCTGAAATCATCGAAGACATTCATAGACAATATTTCGAAGCGGGTGCCGACATTGCTGAAACAAATACTTTTTCTGGGACTTGGATAGCACAAGCGGATTATGCCTTGGAAAAATATGTGTATGAAATTAACTTTCATAGTGCAAAAATCGCGAAGAAAGTAGCTGATGAGTTTACTGAAAAGAACCCTTCCAAACCTCGCTTTGTTGCAGGATCAATAGGGCCAACAAACCGAACAGCTTCCATTTCTCCTGATGTGAATGATCCAGGTTTCAGAGGTATTAGCTTTGATCAATTGGTTGATGCTTATACAGAACAAACGAATGCATTGATGGACGGCGGTGTTGATATTCTTCTAGTTGAAACGGTTTTCGACACGTTAAATGCAAAAGCTGCTTTATTTGCAATTGACCAAGTTTTTGAAAAAAGAGGCGTTGAAATTCCAATTATGGTTTCAGGCACAATAACGGATCAAAGCGGCAGAACATTAACAGGTCAAACGACAGAAGCTTTTTTAATTTCAATTTCTCATATGCCTTTATTAAGTGTTGGTTTAAATTGTGCTCTCGGTGCGTCGATGATGCGTCCATATTTGCAAATTTTAAATCAATCGTGCACATTTAATGTAAGTGCTCATCCAAATGCGGGTCTGCCAAATGCTTTCGGGAAATATGATGAAACGCCTGAGCTAATGGCAGATCAGATCAAAGAATTTTTAAATGAAGGATTGGTAAATATTATTGGAGGATGTTGTGGAACTACTCCAGATCATATTAGCGCAATTGCAAAATTAGCAGCTACCTATGAGCCAAGAAAATTAATACATAGTAATTAGTAAAAAATAGAATAAAAATTAAAAATTGGAGGGGACGGAAAATTAAATCTCTTGCTTATTGCATCGTTTAGCGATTTATTTTGGAAGATCATCCTAGCGTTTTTATTTAAAAACATATTTTAAAATGTCTGAATACAAAGGAACATTAAAATTATCAGGTCTTGAACCATTGATTGTAACACCAGAAAGCAATTTTATTAATGTTGGTGAACGAACAAATGTTACAGGGTCACGCGCATTTCTTCGAATGATCAAAGAGGGAGATTTTGAAGCTGCAATCGCTGTGGCAAGAGATCAAGTAGAAGGTGGTGCTCAAATTATTGACATCAATATGGATGAAGGAATGATTGACGGCAAAGAAGCAATGGTTCGTTTTTTGAATTTAATTGCTGCTGAACCTGATATTTCCCGCGTTCCAGTGATGATTGATAGTTCTAAATGGGAAATTATTGAAGCGGGATTAAAGTGTATTCAAGGAAAAGGAGTTGTGAATTCAATTTCGTTGAAAGAAGGGGAAGAAAATTTTATTCGTCAAGCGAAAACAATTAAAAGATATGGTGCCGCTGTGATTGTCATGGCTTTTGATGAAGCGGGGCAGGCGGATAATTATGAGAGACGAATTGAAATTTGTAAACGGGCGTATGATATTTTAGTAGATGTGGTAAAATTCCCTCAAGATGATATTATTTTCGACCCAAATATTTTTCCGGTAGCAACTGGAATGGAAGAGCATAATAATAATGCATTGGATTTTTTCAGAGCGACTAAATGGATTCGCGAAAATTTACCAGGGGCCCACATTAGCGGCGGAGTTTCGAACGTTTCTTTTTCTTTTAGAGGAAATGATAAAGTGCGAGAAGCAATGCATTCTGCTTTTTTATATCATGCGATTCAAAATGGAATGGACATGGGAATTGTAAATCCTTCGATGTTGGAGGTCTATGATAATGTTGAAAAGGAATTAATGGAATATGTAGAAGATGTTCTATTTAATAAACGTGCAGATGCTACCGAACGATTGTTGGAATATGCAGATACTGTTACGGGTGAAGGAAAGAAACGAGAAGTCGATTTATCTTGGAGAAATGTTTCTGTGAACGAACGATTATCGCACGCATTAGTAAAAGGTTTAGTTGAATTTATTGACGAAGATGTGGAAGAATGCAGGCACCAATTTAAACGTCCGATTGAAGTAATTGAAGGTCCTTTAATGGACGGAATGAATATCGTAGGTGATTTATTTGGTAGTGGAAAAATGTTCCTTCCTCAAGTTGTAAAATCTGCACGGGTAATGAAAAAAGCGGTTGCCTATTTATTACCATTTATTGAAGCCGAAAAAAATGGAGTGCAATCTTTTTCCGGTAAAATATTGATGGCAACTGTAAAAGGCGATGTGCATGACATTGGAAAAAATATCGTAGGCGTTGTTTTAGCGTGCAATAATTATGAAGTCATTGACATGGGTGTAATGGTTCCTGCAGACAAAATCATTCAGAAAGCAATCGAAGAAAACGTCGATATTATTGGATTGAGTGGTTTAATAACTCCATCATTAGATGAAATGGTGACAGTGGCGAAGGAAATGGAAAGAGCAAATCTAAAAATCCCATTAATGATTGGTGGAGCAACTACTTCTAAAGTCCATACTGCAGTTAAAATTGATCAGAATTTCACAAAAGATCAGGCAATTCATGTGTTAGATGCTTCGCGCGCTGTGACAGTGGTGGAAAGTTTGTTAGGTGTTAGAAAAGTGGATTTCATTGCCAATGTTAAAAATGAATATGAGAAACTTCGTGAACATTATGAGAAACATAAAAATGCTAAAAAACTACTCTCTATAGAAAAGGCAAGGGAGAATAAATTTCAAATTGAATGGCAGCAAGAACATATTTCTACTCCATCTTCACTTGGAATTCAAAAGTTTGTTTCTTATTCAGTAGCAGAATTGATCGATTATATAGATTGGACTCCTTTCTTCCAAACATGGGAATTGCATGGTAAATTTCCTGCGATATTAACAGATGAAGTGGTAGGCGAAGAGGCAACTTCTCTTTTTAATGATGCGCAAGTGATGTTGAAACAAATTGTCGATGAAAATTGGTTAACAGGGAACGCAGTCGTTGGACTTTTTCCAGCTAATTCAATCGGTGATGATATCGAAATATACAGCGATGAAAATCGTAATCAGGTGATTCATATTCAGCATTCTTTGCGCCAACAAACTCAAAAAGTGTCTGGTCAACCCAATATGGCTCTAGCAGATTTTATTGCGCCTAAAGACTCAGGAATTAAAGATTATATCGGAGGATTTGTTGTAACAACGGGAGTTGGAATGGAGCTATACATTGACCGTTTCGAAAAAGACCACGATGATTATAATTCAATCCTTTTGAAAGCATTAGCAGATCGTTTGGCAGAAGCATTTGCTGAGAGAATGCATGAACGTGTAAGAAAAGAGTTTTGGGGGTATGCAAAAGCAGAAAGTTTTGAAAACAATGAATTAATCAAGGAAGTATATCAGGGAATTCGTCCCGCGCCAGGATATCCAGCTTGTCCTGATCATACGGAAAAAATAGGTTTGTTTACATTGTTGCAAGCGACAGAAATTACCGGTGTATCTTTGACGGACAGTTTAGCCATGTTACCTACTTCGTCGGTTAGTGGATGGTATTTTGCTCATCCAGATGCCAAGTATTTTGGATTAGGAAAAATTAGTATTGATCAGGTAGAAGATATTTCGAAAAGAAAAGGCAAGACTTCTGAAGAAATGGAAAGATGGTTATCAAGTGTTTTATTTTAATATAGACGCTAGATTTCTAGAAATTAGATAGTAGATTGATGTTTATTTTCAAAAAGTCTGCTGTCTACTATCTAAAAATCTAATATCTTTACTACATGAAAGTTGAAATATTCACAGATGGCGCCGCAAAAGGAAATCCTGGAAGAGGAGGTTATGGCGTATTAATGCGTTTCAATGGAAAGATTAAAGAACTTTCGGAAGGATATCGAATGACGACAAATAACCGCATGGAATTATTAGCAGTTATTGTGGCACTAGAATCAATGAAAACAAATCAATTTCCTGTCCATATTTATTCTGATTCAAAATATGTGATTGACAGTATTTCAAAAGGATGGGTTTTCAATTGGCAAAAAACGGGATTTAAAGGAAAGAAGAATCAAGATTTATGGATGCGTTATTTACAAGTGCATCCAAAGTTTAACTTGGTACTTCATTGGGTGAAAGGTCACGCAGGTCATATCGAAAATGAAAGATGTGATGTGCTTGCGGTAACTGCTGCTGAAGGAAAAACCCTACAAATAGATGAAGTTTTCGAAAATTCACGAGAAGAATCTGGATTATTTTAAGGAAATTCTCCGCTTTACTCTCCGAAAGGTTTCAGAAAAAAAGACATTAATGCTGTTCTTCAGCATATTTAGAAAATGCTAAACATGCCTTCATAAATGTATAAATTAAAGGATGCGCAATATCTCGCGTAGAAGATATTTGAGGGCAACAACCACAAGCAAGAAAAAAAGAATGACTTTTCAGGCTAATTACTTCAGGTTCCTCAAACTGATTATAGGCCTCAACATCAATTAATTTATTTTCTAATTGCTGAATTAATTGAGGATACATACTATATCGAGAGGATGTTAATTCAATATTATTGTGGTTTTGATAGATTTGTAAAAATTCTTTTGAATGCGGAACAATGGTTAATCTTTCAAATTGTTGACCATCCACCAAATTGTCTGAAATCAATTTTTCACTGTTTGGATTTAACTGATTTCTGCTAATTAAAACCTCAATTAAATTTTTAAAGCTTTCGCCTGTTAAAAGAACAGGAATATTTAATTGTAAAATTGTATCAAGAATTCCATTTAAAAAGAAAGGATTGTTAAAGGGGCCTGGAGCGATCCAAATACCATCATATTGCTCAAATAGTTGAATTTTAATTTGAGCAGCTTCATTTATTTTTATCCAATAATAGCTTAATTCAACGTCTAAAAAACGAGAAGAGTGATCTAATGCTAAATTTGTAGCTTGGTGAGAATTATAGGTGAAATTATAATCACCAATGATCGCTATTTTTAAACTTAAACCCATAGATGTTTTTTCATATCTATATCTGCTCTTTTTTAAAAGAAGTGTTATGACTTATTTTTTAAACCATCCCTTAAATACACCACTTTGAATTTTTAATGAGTCTTTATTTGCTAAAGGAGGAGTTCCTGCTGTCCAGTATACATAACAATTAAAGTTACATACAAATTTTGAGTAGTCACCCGTATCATCTGATTCTTGGGTAATATTTGAAAATACAGCATCCTGATAAGCCGTTGTCGTTTGCCTCGACGTGTAAATTGCGCCCAAAGCAGTTGTATATTGAATTTCTAGACCGTTTGAAGCTCCTGTTCTATAAGGAGGCAGAATGTAGTTCGCGAAAAAAGCATTGAATTGATCTACGGTAGGGATAACTGCTCCACTCCACGACAATGTGCCCAGACCTAAACGAATGGAAGGTGATGTAGTTGTATTTGTTGTTGAGGCAATAGAACTATAATAGACGGCTGTTGTTTGCAGAAAAACATCATTATTCGTCAGACAAGTATAGCCATTAACTCCTTCATTAAATTCTGTTAAAGTTCCTGACCCATCGATGTATCCTTTAAATTGAGATTTCAATACCACTTTAGGTGTTGGAGCTGGAATTATTTCATGCTTAATACATGAAAATAAAATGAGGGTTATGGTAATAATTGACGCAAAAACACTGGTCTTCATAGTTTTATGTATTGTAATAATTCGAATCTAAGCTATAATACTGTACTAAAATACGATTTATTTTTTAATAGGTTGCCAAGTGTATAAAAAATATATATGTAAGAAGTGATTATTAATCGTTTTCCTAGTAGATATTACGCTCTGATTTGACGAATACTATGGTCAAATGAAAAACTACTTAGTTCAATTGCAGTGTCAAATGTTTTCTCAAAATCAAGGGTGTAAAGGAAGTCGCCATTATACATTTTTTCACAATCAAACATGGAAGAAAAATCAAGGTCGTCATGCCCTGATTTTTGCATTTTATTGATTAGGATATTTAGATCTGTGTGGCTAATAATCAATTGAGAATTATACGATAAATTCCCTTGAGTTATATTTGCCATTACTAATACATCTAAATCACCTGTTTCAAATACTATTTTTTGTATTTCTAATTTGTCAAATGTTGCGTTCATAATTCGTTTCTTTAAATTTATAGTACAAATATCTATTACATGAACGTAATCTATTTACGGTTATATAAAAAAGTGAAAGAAATAATCTATTTGAACTAAAAAAGTTAAATTTTCATATTATTTTTATGTAATTTCAACCTCTAAATTTGTTAAAGCATGTACCATGAAATATGACCGTATCGATCAGCAATTATATATTAAAAGCAGGGCAAAATTTTCAGCAATGCTGGAACCGAATTCATTAGCAGTTTTTAATTCAAATGATATTTTTCCAATCAGTGCTGATAGTTCAATGCCTTTTCAGCAGCATCGAGATATTTTATATTTATCGGGCGTAGACCAAGAAGAAAGTATTTTGGTTATTTACCCAACGTGTTCGAATGAAAAACATCGAGAAGTCTTGTTTTTAAAAGAGACAAATGAGCATATCGCAATTTGGGAAGGAGCTAAATTGACCAAGGAAGATGCCTTTGCGGTTTCTGGAATTCAAACAGTTTATTGGTTAACTCAATTCCCCGTTATTTTTAAACAAATGATGGCAGAGGCTGAATCAATTTACTTGAATACAAATGAACATTTAAGAGCTAATACCGAAGTTCAAACGAGGGAAGATCGATTTATCCTAAAAGTCAAATCGGATTATCCTGCGCACATTGTAAGAAAAAGCGCACCGATTATGCATACAATTCGAGCCGTAAAGGATCAACTGGAGATTGATTTGATGCAAAAGGCATGTAAAATTACTGAGGCAGGATTTCGAAGATTACTATCCTTTACCAAGCCAGGCGTTTGGGAATATCAATTAGAAGCTGAGTTAATGCATGAGTTTTTAATGAATAAATCAAAAGGATTTGCGTACACCCCAATAATAGCATCTGGAAAAAATGCGTGTGTTTTGCATTATATTGAAAATAATCAGCAATGCCAAAGCGGAGAGGTTATCTTATTAGATGTGGCAGCAGAATATGCCAATTATTCATCTGATTTAACGCGGTGCATTCCTGTGAACGGTAGATTTACAGAGAGACAAAAAGCAGTGTATAATTCTGTTTTACATGTAAAAAAAGAAGCTGAAAAATTATTAATTCCTGGGACATTCCTAGCTGATTATCACAAAGAAGTTGGACTGATCATGGAAAGTCAACTGCTTCAATTAGGATTAATTGACAAAACAGACATTAAAAATCAGAATCCTGAGTGGCCTGCATTTAAAAAATATTTCATGCACGGAACTTCTCATTATATTGGTTTAGACACGCATGATGTCGGACATTGGAATGTGCCCATAGAAGCTGGAATGGTCTTTACTTGCGAGCCAGGTATTTATATTCCAGAAGAGAAGTTAGGAATAAGACTAGAAGATGATTTAGTTGTCATGAAAGCGGGAGCTCCATTTAATCTCATGAAAGATATTCCTTTGGAAGTAGAAGAGATTGAAACGCTGATGAATCAATAGAATGAATGACGTATTATTGAAGTATAGGATTGTCGGAAAGGGCTATCCAGTGGTTTTTTTACATGGGTTTTTAGAATCTAAATCAATGTGGCGAGATTTAGGGTTGGAAAAACTCCCGATTAAATCTATTCTGATTGATTTACCTGGACATGGAGAATCTATCAATCATGATGATAGCGATCCATCGATTGAATTTATGGCTAAAAAAGTGTTAGAGGTTCTATCTTTTTTAGAATGTCAAAATTTTTCAATCATTGGACATTCTATGGGAGGATATGTTGCATTAGCTGTAAAAAAGGAAACAACTGTATCTGAAAAAGATTCGACCGCAATGAAATGTGAAAAAGTAATTCTCTTAAATTCTAATTTTTGGGAAGATTCTGCTTCTAAAAAGAAAGATCGATTGAGAGTAGTAGATATTGTGATGAAAAATAAAAACTTATTTATCAAAGAATCGATTCCCAATTTATTTGTGCACGAAGAAAAGTTTAGTAAAGAAATTGCTGAATTAATTTCCGAGTCTTCCATGATGGATAAACATTCTATTTCGTATGCATCATTAGCGATGAGAAATAGAAATAATCATTCTAAATTAGTTGGTGATTGTAAGAAAGATTTTTTACTAATTCAAGGAGAATTGGATACAATTATACCTTTAGAGATAATGCTTGCGCAGATTGAAGCTATAGATATCCAATTCAAAATAATACCAAATGCTGGTCATATGGCACATCTTGAATCACCAGCTGAAGTGTTGCGCACAATTTCAGCGTTTTTAAATGTTTAGACTTTTAGAACAAGGAAACACAAATAATTCATCTTTTCATTGTCTTTTGGTCTTAAGAGGTTTTAAATTTAAGAATACTAAAATTTCGCCTTTTTGTATTTTTCTCGCATCATTTTTACAGCACACTGTTATTAATTCAACGCACCTTCTTATATTCGTAGAAAAATAGCAAAATGGAATTATTGATTAGTCATAGGAACAATGTTTGTGAGATTAAATTAAACAGACCTGAAGTTTTTAATTCGTTTAATAAAGCAATGGCTTTGGCATTGCAAAAAACATTGGATGAGTGCGAAAAGAATGATGATGTTAGGGCAATTGTTATCACTGGAGAGGGAAAAGCTTTTTGTGCTGGTCAAGATTTAGCGGAAGCAACAGATCCCAATGGTCCAGAATTAAAAATGATTGTCAAAGAACATTATAATCCTATTATTGAAAGAATTAGAAATATTGAAAAACCTATTATTGCAGCTGTCAATGGTGTTGCTGCAGGTGCCGGTGCTAATATTGCATTGGCATGTGATATAACGATTGCAAAAAAAAGCGCAAGTTTTATTCAGGTATTTTCAAAAATCGGTTTAATTCCAGATTCAGGAGGTACGTTTTTTCTTCCTAGAATTATAGGTTCTCAAAAGGCACTTGCATTAATGATGACAGGGGATAAAATTTCTGCGGAAGAGGCAGAAAAAATGAATATGATCTATCAAGCCGTAGAAGATGAAGTTTTTGAAAGTGTCGTTATTGCTTTTGCAGAAAAGTTGGCCACAATGCCCACGCGAGGATTAGGGTTAACAAAAAGAGCAGTGAATCAAAGTTTTTCAAATTCACTTTCAGAACAATTAAGCGTCGAGGAAGAATTGCAAACAGAAGCAGGAAAAACGGATGATTTTAATGAAGGAGTAACCGCCTTTATGGAAAAAAGGAAACCTATATTTACTGGAAAATAAAAAGTTAATTCATTCTTTAGAAGATAATAAAAATATGAATATTTCGAAAGTTGGAGTCCTTGGTGCTGGTACTATGGGAGCTGGAATAGCTCAAGTTGCTGCACAAGCCGGGCATAGAGTTGTTTTGGTAGATGTGAATTCAGATGCGTTAGATAAAGCAGAGAAAAATTTTCAGTCTATTTTTTCGAGATTAGTAGAAAAAGGGAAAATGACGAATGAGCAAATGATTGAGACCAGCAATAAAATCAGTTATAGTTCTAGTTTCGATTCATTTTCCAATTGTGGAATAGTGATCGAGGCGATTGTAGAAAAAATTGAGATTAAACACGCCGTATTTTCTCAACTTGAAAAAATTGTTTCTGATGATTGTATTTTAGCAAGTAATACTTCATCACTTTCAATTGCAGCCATTGGATCTATCTTAAAACATTCCAATAGAGTAATTGGGATACATTTTTTTAATCCAGCTCCATTGATGCCTTTGGTTGAAATTATTCCAGCAGTTCAAACTTCTGAATCAACATTAAAATATTCTAAGTCATTGATTGAAAGCTGGGGAAAAGTGACAGTTCTAGCAAAGGATACACCAGGTTTTATAGTAAATAGAGTTGCTAGACCATTTTATGGAGAAGCATTAAGGATTTATGAGGAAGGAATTGCTGATTTTGCAACAATCGATTGGGCGATGACGTATATAGGAGGTTTTAAAATGGGACCTTTTACATTGATGGATTATATAGGGAATGACGTTAATTATGCTGTCACGGAGTCCGTGTTTTCTGCCTTTTATTACGACCCAAGATTCAAACCTTCATTTACTCAAAAGCGTCATTCAGAAGCCGGCTTTTACGGAAGAAAATCAGGTAGAGGATATTATGATTATACGCAAGGAGTTGAACTTCCTAAACCAAATGAAGACACAGCACTTGGTCAACAAATTTTTGACAGGATTATCGTGATGTTAATTAATGAAGCCTTTGATGCTTTGTTTTTAAATGTGGCAACTCGAGAAGATATTGATTTAGCCATGACAAAGGGTGTAAATTATCCAAAAGGATTGCTTCAATGGGCAGATGAATTAGGATTAGATAATGTGCTAGCAAAACTAGAAGATCTATTTTCAGAATACGGAGAAGATCGATATCGTCCAAGTCCGTTCTTAAAAAGAAAGGTGAGAGAAAATCATTTATTTAATAGTAAATAATATCTATTCTTTCGAATTTCTTTTATTTTTTAGGGAATAAAAACGGACACTCAATTTACGGCTAAAAACCCACAAAAAAAAAGATACACACATTATAATGTGAAAAAAGTCACTTTTTTTAGAAATACCTTAGGTTTATAAAATAAATGTCCTATCTTTGCACTCCCAAAAAGTGTTTTGGGGTGTTTTATTTATTCACAAAAGTTAATAGGTTTATATGCCAACTATTCAACAGTTAGTGCGCAAAGGCAGAACTGCAGTGGTAAAAAAGAGCAAGTCAGCAGCACTTGATTCTTGTCCACAGCGTAAAGGAGTATGTGTAAGAGTTTACACCACTACACCTAAAAAACCGAATTCAGCTATGCGTAAGGTAGCCAGAGTTCGTCTTACCAATGGTAAGGAAGTAAACGCTTACATCGGAGGTGAGGGTCACAATTTACAAGAGCATTCATTAGTGCTTGTACGAGGAGGAAGAGTAAAAGATCTTCCAGGGGTTAGATACCACATCGTGCGAGGAGCTGAAGATACTGCGGGTGTTGAAGGAAGAACACAACGTCGCTCGAAGTATGGAACTAAGAGACCTAAACAGAAATAATTTTAAAGCTTTAATACGATGAGAAGAAGAAAAGCCAAAAAGATTACCATCCTTCCGGATCCACGTTTCAATGAGGTTCTGGTAACTAAGTTCGTTAATAATTTAATGTACGACGGGAAGAAAACCTTAGCGTTTAAAATATTTTACGATGCGATTGATATAATCGAATCTAAAATTGAAGACTCTGTAGGTTTAGATATATTTAAAAAAGGTTTAGAGAATGTAACTCCAAGCGTAGAGGTTAGAAGCCGACGTGTTGGTGGTGCAACTTTCCAAATCCCAACGCCAGTTCGTGAAGACCGTAAACAGTCTTTAGCAATGAAATGGATGATTGGTTATTCACGTAAGCGTAATGAGAAAACAATGGCTAATAGATTAGCTGCAGAGTTTATCGCTGCTTCGAAAGAAGAAGGAGCTGCTTATAAGAAAAAAGAAGACACTTTAAGAATGGCTGAGGCGAACAAAGCATTCTCACACTTTAGATTCTAATAGTAATGGCTAGAGATCTTAAATTTACTAGAAATATTGGTATTGCTGCTCACATTGATGCGGGTAAGACAACTACTACAGAGCGTATTCTTTATTATGGTGGTGTAAATCACAAAATCGGAGAAGTTCACGATGGTGGTGCTACAATGGATTGGATGGAGCAAGAGCAAGAAAGAGGTATTACTATTACTTCTGCGGCTACTACTTTAAAATGGCAATATCGCGGACAAGAATATCATATGAATATCATTGATACTCCTGGACACGTTGATTTTACAGTTGAAGTAAACCGTTCTTTACGTGTACTTGATGGTTTGGTGTTTTTGTTTTCTGCAGTTGATGGTGTTGAGCCTCAATCTGAAACAAACTGGAGATTAGCAAACAATTACAATGTACCAAGAATTGGTTTTGTAAATAAAATGGACCGTTCAGGTGCAGATTTTTTGGCTGTTTGTAAGCAAGTGAAAGAAATGCTTGGTAGTCATGCTTTACCACTTCAATTAAATATTGGAGCGGAGGATGATTTTCAAGGAGTAGTTGATTTAATTAATTTTAAAGGAATTGTTTGGAATGAAGCCGATATGGGTATGACTTTCAAAGAAATTGAAATTCCTGCAGATATTATTGATGAAGCTCGTCAATTAAGAGAAGAATTATTGGAAGCAGTTGCTGAGTTCGATGATACTTTAATGGAAAAATATTTTGAAGATCCAAATTCATTAACAGAAAGAGAAATTCTTAACGCTTTAAGAGAAGCTACTATTGCAGGAAAAGTTGTTCCTATGATGTGTGGATCTGCTTTTAAAAATAAAGGAGTTCAGGCAATGTTGGATATGGTAATGGAGATATTACCTTCACCCATGGATGTGGAAGGAATTACAGGAGTAAATCCAAAAACAGGTGAAGAAGTAACTCGTCAACCTTCATATGATGAACCATTCGCTGCATTAGCATTTAAAATTGCAACAGATCCATTCGTAGGTCGTTTGTGTTTTATTCGTGCTTATTCAGGAAACTTACAAGCTGGATCTTATGTTTTTAATACAAGATCAGATAATAAAGAACGTATTTCTCGTATCTTCCAAATGCATGCTAATAAGCAAAATCAAGTGGAAGAATTAGGTGCTGGAGATATTGGGGCAGTTGTTGGATTTAAAGATATCCGTACAGGAGATACTTTATGTGATGAAAAGCACCCAATTGTTCTTGAATCTATGAATTTCCCTGATCCAGTTATTGGATTAGCAATTGAACCTAAAACGCAAGCGGATACAGATAGATTGTCAATCGGTTTAAATAAATTGTCTGAGGAAGATCCTACTTTTAGAGTTAATACGGACGAAGATACTGGTCAAACGATTATTAGTGGAATGGGTGAGTTACACCTTGAGATTATTATTGACCGTTTGAAAAGAGAATTCAAAGTTGAAGTAAATCAAGGAGCTCCTCAAGTTTCATATAGAGAGGCAATAACAGGTTCTGTTGAACATCGTGAGGCTTACAAAAAGCAATCAGGTGGTCGTGGTAAATTTGCTGATATTTTGGTTAGAATTGAACCTCAAACTGATCCTGAAAAAACAGGTTTGGAATTTGTTAACTCTGTAAAAGGAGGAAATGTTCCTCGTGAATTTGTACCATCTGTTGAAAAAGGATTTAGAGATTCAATGAAAAATGGAGTATTAGCGGGATATATCGTGGATTCTATGAAAGTAACATTACTGGATGGATCTTACCATGATGTGGATTCTGATGCTTTATCTTTCGAGGTTTGTGCTAGAATGGCATACCGTGATGCACTTAAAAAATGTAAACCAGTTCTTCTTGAGCCTATTATGAAATTAGAGGTGGTAACACCAGAAATGAATATGGGTGATGTTGTAGGTGATTTGAACAGACGTAGAGGATTAATGAAAGGGATGGATGATAGAGCTGGATCAAAAGTTGTAAAAGCGGATGTTCCATTATCAGAAATGTTCGGATACGTTACTCAATTGAGAACAATAACATCTGGTCGTGCTACTTCAAGTATGGAGTTCTCACATTTTACAGAAGCACCAAGAAATGTTGCTGATGCTGTAATCGCTAAAGTTCAAGGAAAAGTCAACGCTTAATAGTATTATAATGAGCCAAAGAATTAGAATTAAATTAAAATCTTACGATCACAACTTGGTAGATAAGTCTGCTGAAAAAATCGTAAAAACTGTAAAAGCTACAGGTGCAGTAGTTAGTGGACCAATTCCATTACCAACGCACAAAAGAATTTACACAGTATTAAGATCTCCACACGTAATGAAAAAAGCACGTGAGCAATTTCAATTATGCTCTTACAAACGTCTTTTAGATATTTACAGTTCATCTTCAAAAACAGTGGATGCATTGATGAGATTAGAACTTCCTAGTGGAGTTGACGTAGAAATTAAAGTTTAATAAATAAATAAAGTATGCCGGGAATAATTGGTAGGAAAGTCGGAATGACTAGCATCTACAGTGCCGAGGGTAAGGCTACACCATGCACAGTGATAGAGGCTGGTCCTTGCGTTGTAACTCAGGTTAAAACACAAGACCGAGATGGTTATGAAGCCATTCAATTAGGATTTGGAGAGCGAAAAGAAAAAAACACTCCAAATGCATTGAAAGGTCACTTTAAAAAAGCAACAACGACGCCAAAAGCGAAGTTAGCTGAATTTAAAGGATTTGATAATTTAAATCTTGGTGATGTAGTGGATGTAAATATCTTCGAGGAAGGTACGTTCGTTGCAGTAGTTGGTACTTCAAAAGGAAAAGGTTTCCAAGGGGTAGTGAAACGTCATGGTTTCGGTGGAGTTGGTCAAGCAACACACGGTCAGCATAATCGTTTGCGTGCACCAGGATCTATCGGAGCAGCTTCTTATCCAGCACGGGTATTCAAAGGAATGCGTATGGCTGGTCAAACAGGAAATGTTCGAGTAATGATTGAGAATCTTCAAATTCTTAAAGTATTAGGTGATAGGAATTTGATAGTAGTGAAAGGATCAATTCCTGGAGCTAAAGGTTCAACCGTAATTTTACAAAACTAATGGAAGTAACAGTATTTGACTCAAAAGGAAAAGCTACTTCTAAGAAAGTAACGCTTTCAGATGCTATTTTTGGTATTGAACCAAATGATCATGCAATCTATTTAGACGTAAAGCAACACTTGGCAAATCGTCGTCAAGGAACGCACAAAGCGAAAGAGAGAGCTGAAATAGCAGGATCTAGTAGAAAGATTAAAAAACAAAAGGGTACCGGTGGTGCGCGTGTTGGTAATATTAAATCTGGAACTAGAGTTGGTGGTGGTCGTATTTTTGGACCTCGTCCAAGAAATTACCATTTCAAATTAAACGTTAAATTAAAACGTTTAGCTAGAAAATCTGCATTTGCTTATAAAATGAAATCGGAAGCGATTCTTGTTTTAGAAGATTTACAAATGGCGTCTCCTAAGACACAAGAATTCAAAGCAATGTTAGCTGGTTTAAAACTAGAAAACGAAAAAGTTTTGATGATATTAGGTTCTCAAAATGACAATGTTTATTGGTCATCACGTAACCTAGGAAGAATTAAGGTGGTAACAGCTGATTCAGTTAATACATATGATGTGTTAAATGCGAAGAAAATTGTTATGGCTGAAAGTTCAATTGAAGTTATCGAAAAGATCTTAAACTAATTGGAATGAAAGTAATTATCAAAAAGCCTATCATTTCAGAAAAAGCAACAGCGGCAGGTGAAAAATTCAACCGTTTTACTTTTTCAGTTGATAAAAAGGCTAACAAAATTGAAATAAAAAATGCTGTCGAGAAACTGTACTCAGTTCACGTAACTGAAGTTCGTACAATGACATATGGCGGCGGTAAATCCTCAGTGAAACACACGAATAGAGGTATCGTTGAGCAACCTAACAACCCTTGGAAAAAGGCAGTTGTGACAGTAGCAGATGGAGAAACGATTGATTTGTTTACTAATTTTTAAGTAGTTCAAAAAGATGAGTCTTAAGAAATTCAAGCCTACAACTCCAGGGCAAAGACACAAGATCAACAGTGATTACAAAGAGATCACTACGAGAGTTCCTGAAAAGAGCTTAGTAGTAGGTATCAGTAAGAATGGAGGTCGTAATAATGACGGTAGAATGACCATGCGTTACATTGGAGGTGGTCACAAGCAAAAATACCGTATTATTGATTTTAAACGCGATAAAGAAGAAGTACCAGCTACAGTTAATTCGATCGAATATGATCCGAATAGAACTGCTCGTATTGCTTTATTGTTCTATGCAGATGGAGAGAAGCGTTATATTGTTGCACCAGACGGATTAAAAGTTGGTGACACAGTTGTTTCAGGAAAAACTGCAGCTCCTAATGTTGGAAACACACTTTTCTTAAGTGATATTCCTCTTGGTACTGTAATTCATAATATCGAATTAAAACCAGGAAAAGGTGGAGCAGTTGCTCGTGGTGCAGGAACATATGCACAACTGAACGCTCGTGATGGTAAGTATGCGATTGTTAAAATGCCTTCAGGTGAAATCAGATTGATTTTAACTACTTGTAGAGCAACAATTGGATCAGTTTCTAATTCTGAACACAATTTAGTGGTATCTGGTAAAGCAGGTCGATCTAGATGGTTGGGTCGTCGTCCACGTGTACGTGGTGTTGTGATGAATCCAGTGGATCACCCTATGGGAGGTGGTGAAGGAAGAAGTTCTGGAGGCCATCCAAGATCACGTAATTCTATTCCTGCAAAAGGATTCAGAACACGTGACAAGCAAAAATATTCAGATAAGTTTATCGTCTCTAGAAGAAAAAAATAAATAGGATATGAGTCGTTCGTTGAAGAAACCACCGTTTGTACATTATAAATTAATGATACGTGTGGATAATGCAAAAGCATCAGAAAGCAAAGCAGTGATCAAAACTTGGTCTCGTGCTTCTACTATCACACCTGACTTCGTTGGGTTGACATTCGCTGTACATAATGGGAATAAATTTATTCCAGTTTTTGCTACAGAGAACATGGTAGGTCACAAATTGGGGGAATTTTCTCCAACTCGTAACTTCCGTGGTCATGGTGGTAATAAGAAAGATAAAAAAAGATAGAACTTAATAGCAAATAGTATGGGTGCTAGAAAAAGATTGAGAGCTGAGAACATGAAAGAAGCAAGGACTACATTGGCCTTTGCTCGATTAAATGATTCTCCAATTGCTCCAAGAAAAATGAGATTGGTAGCTGATCTTGTAAGAGGTGTTGAAGTAAATAAAGCTTTAAACATTTTAAACCACAATTCAAAAAATGCTTCTACAAGTTTAGGTAAGTTATTGCGTTCAGCAATTGCTAACTGGGAACAAAAAAATGAAGGAAAGAGCATTGAAGATGAAACGTTAATTGTTAAATCAATTGAAGTTGGTGGTGGTGCAATGTTGAAAAGAATTCAACCTGCTCCACAAGGAAGAGCTCACAGAGTTAGAAAAAGATCAAATCACGTTACCATTACAGTTGATGGTGCAATTAAGGTAGCATAAGATGGGACAAAAATCGAATCCAATAGGAAACAGACTAGGCTTCATCCATGGATGGGAGTCTAATTGGTATGGAGGAAATGATTACAAGGAAAAACTTGTAGAAGATGATCAAATCCGTAAATATTTAAATGCTCGTCTATCTAGAGCTAATATTGCAAAAATCATTATTGAGAGAACTCTTAAATTGGTTACTGTAACAATTAATACAGCAAGACCAGGAGTAATCATTGGTAAAGGTGGACAAGAGGTTGATAAATTGAAAGAAGAGTTAAAAAAATTGACGAAGAAAGATATTCAAATCAATATTTTCGAGGTTAAACGTCCTGAATTGGATGCTCGTTTAGTTGCTGATGGTATCGCTCGTCAAATTGAAGCTCGTATTTCTTTTAGAAGAGCTATCAAAATGTCTATTGCGAGTACAATGCGAATGGGCGCTGAAGGAATCAAATGCAAAATTTCCGGACGTGTCAATGGTGCAGAAATGGCTCGTTCAGAGATGTACAAGGATGGACGTACTCCGTTACATACGTTCAGAGCTGACATCGATTATGCGCTTGCAGAAGCTCATACAACTTATGGCCGATTGGGTATCAAAGTGTGGATATGCAAAGGTGAGGTGTATGGAAAACGTGACCTTTCTCCTAATGTGGGAATGTCAGCATCAACTCCAGGGAAGCCAGGAGTAGGAGCAGGACGTAAACCAATGGGAAATAAAAGAAAGAAAAAATAAGTTAGGACAGTAAAATTTTTAAAAGATGTTACAGCCAAAAAGAAGTAAATTTAGAAGAGTTCAAAAAGGACGAAATAGAGGTATTGCCCACAAAGGTAGTACGGTATCTTTCGGATCTTTCGGACTTAAAACTTTGGAGCCAGCATGGATTACATCACGTCAAATCGAGGCATCGCGTATTGCGGTTACAAGATACATGAAACGTGAAGGAAAAGTGTGGATCAGAATTTTCCCTGACAAACCAGTTACCTCAAAGCCAGCTGAAGTTCGTATGGGTAAAGGTAAGGGTGCTCCAAGTCACTGGGTAGCAGTTGTAAAACCAGGTCGTATTTTGTTTGAAGCGGATGGCGTGCCATACGAAACAGCAAAAGAGGCGCTTCGTTTAGCAGCTCAAAAAATGCCAGTAAAATGTAAATTCGTTGTTCGTAACGATTATGTTATACCTGAAAAATAGTAATTAATATGAAGATGCAAGAAATCACAAAGCTTTCAGTTGAAGACTTGAAGGGTCGTGTAGTTTATTTCTCTGAGCAACTATCGAAGTTAAAATTAACTCATAGTGTTGCCCCATTGGAAAATCCAATACAGATTCAAAAAGTACGAAAAATAGTTGCAAGACTAAGTACTGAATTGACTAAACGTGAAGCGCAGGCTTAATTGCCTCTTTAAAATTTAGAATTAGCTTATATGGAAAAGCGTAATTTAAGAAAGGAACGTATAGGGATCGTTGCTAGCGATAAGATGGAAAAATCTATCGTAGTTTCTGTAGAAAGAAAAGTAAAACACCCTAAGTATGGTAAGTTTGTGAAAAAAACTACTAAATTTGTCGCTCATGATGAGAATAATGATTGCCATTTGGGTGATACAGTTCGAATCATGGAAACTAGACCTTTGAGTAAATCAAAGAACTGGAGACTAGTAGAAGTTATTGAACGAGCTAAATAATTTTTAGTAATGATACAACAAGAATCAAGACTAGCAGTAGCTGATAATTCAGGAGCGAAAGAAGTATTGTGCATCCGAGTATTGGGTGGAACAAAACGTCGTTATGCTTCTGTAGGAGACAAGATTGTCGTAGCTATTAAAAGTGCAACGCCCTCTGGTGCCGTGAAAAAAGGTCAGGTAGCTAAGGCGGTAATCGTAAGAACAAGAAAAGAAATTCGTCGTGCTGATGGTTCTTATATCCGTTTTGATGATAACGCTTGCGTTATTTTAAATCAAGCGGGTGAGATCAGAGGTACACGTATTTTTGGACCGGTAGCTCGTGAGTTAAGAGAAAACAATTATATGAAAATTGTTTCTTTAGCACCCGAAGTACTTTAATTTCAAGGTAAGTTATGCAACAGAAATTACACATTAAAGTTGGAGACACCGTTAAAGTATTAAGCGGAGAGTCTTTAGGTCAAGAAGGAAAAATCCTTACAATTGACAAGAAAAAATTGCGTGCAGTTGTTGAAGGTGTGAACATGATTAAACGTCACACTAAACCAAGTGCATCTGATCCTCAAGGTGGAATTGTTGAGCGGGAAGCTGCTTTACATATTTCTAATCTTATGGTAGTTCATAATGGTGTTGCTACACGCATCGGCCGTAAAATGAATGATAAAGGTAAATTAGTACGTTATTCAAAAAAATCAGGGGAGGAAATTAAGTAATGAGTTACACACCAAGACTTAAAGAAATGTATTCTACGGAAATCATTTCTGGATTAACTGAGAAGTTCGGGTACAAAACAGTAATGAAAGTACCGAGACTTCAAAAAATCGTATTGAGCCAAGGAATGGGTGATGCGGTTGCTGATAAAAAATTAATTGATAATGCCGTTTTAGATTTAACAAGAATTGCTGGTCAAAAAGCTGTTCAAACTGTTTCTAAAAAGGATATCTCTAATTTCAAATTAAGAAAAGGAATGCCAATTGGAACGAAAGTTACTTTGAGAGGTGATAGAATGTACGATTTTTTAGATCGTTTTATTTCTGTTGCTTTGCCAAGAACTAGAGATTTTAGAGGTATAAACTCAAAAGGATTTGACGGAAGAGGAAACTTCAATTTAGGAGTAAAAGAACACATCATTTTTCCTGAAATCGACATCGATAAAGTAAATAAAATTCTAGGAATGGATATTACTTTCGTGACAACTGCTGAGAATGATGAAGAAGGGAAAGCATTGTTAGATGCTTTTGGTTTTCCATTTATTAAAAAATAAGTAGAGATGGCTAAAGAATCGATGAAAGCGCGTGAGCGCAAGAGAGAAAAATGTGTTGCAAGATATGCGAAGAAACGTGAAGAATTGACTACAATTTTAAAGTCAACTAGCACTTCTGAAGATATTCAAGCTGCAAAATGGGATGCTATGATGGCTATTCAAAAAATGCCGGTTAACGGATCAAAAATTCGTTTACATAATCGTTGTGGATTGACAGGTCGCCCTAGAGGTTACATAAGACAATTTGGTATTTCAAGGGTAACTTTCCGTGAAATGGCATTGGCTGGTAAGATCCCAGGAGTAAAGAAAGCAAGTTGGTAATTAAAGAATAATAGGAAAATTATGAATACAGATCCTATCGCAGATTTTTTAACGAGAATTCGTAACGCAAGTTCGGCTCGTCTTAAAATGGTCGAAATTCCTGGTTCAAATGTGAAAAAGGCGATGACTCAGATTTTATATAATCAAGGTTACATCACAAATTTCAAATTTGAAGAGGATGATAAGCAAGGAGTGATTAAAATCGCTTTAAAGTATAACCAGTCAACAAAGGTTCCTGCAATTACAAAATTGGAGAGAGCTTCTAGACCAGGTCTAAGAAAATATTGTGGTGCAGATAACTTGCCCCGCGTATTAAACGGATTAGGTATAGCGATTGTTTCAACTTCTAAAGGTATAATCACAAACAAAGAAGCAAAAACGCATAACATCGGAGGAGAAGTTCTCTGTTATGTTTATTAATCTTTAATAAGTGTAAAATGTCAAGGATAGGAAAATCCCCAGTTAACATCCCGAGTGGAGTAAACGTCAAGTTAGAAGGTAACGCTGTTATCGTTAAGGGTTCCAAAGGTGAGTTATCTCAAGAGATTGAATCTTGTATAACGGTAGCAGTTGAGGAAAACGTAATAACTTTGAGCCGCGAATCAGAGAGCCCAGCGCACCGTGCAAAACATGGTTTATACCGTGCTTTAATTGCAAATATGGTTGTTGGAGTATCGGAAGGGTACAAAAAGGAGTTAGAAGTAATAGGAGTTGGTTTCCGTGCTACTGCAACAGGTCAAATGTTGGAGTTAGCTTTAGGATACTCTCATCCAATTGTGTTCAAACTGCCTAAAGAAATTATGGTTACCGCAGACACCCAAAAAGGGAAAGCGCCAATCGTTACTTTACAGTCGATTGATAAGCAACTTTTAGGTCAAGTAGCAGCCAAAATTCGCTCCCTTCGCAAGCCAGAGCCATACAAAGGAAAAGGTGTTCGTTACTTAGGTGAAGAAATAAGAAGAAAAGCGGGTAAAGCTGCAGGTAAAAAATAATTAGTTATTATCATGGCATTTAGTAAGATAAATAGAAGAGCAAAGATTAAAAGAAGAATCAGAAAAAGAATTACTGGTACTTCTAAGACGCCACGTTTAACTGTGTTCAGAAGCAACAAGCAAATTTATGCTCAGTTAGTGGATGATGTTGCAGGAAAAACATTGGTGTCAGCATCTTCTTTCAAAAATAAAGCAGTAGGAAAAGAAAATAAATCTGATCAAGCTGGTATTATAGGAAAAGAAGTTGCTGCAAAAGCAATAAAAGCGGGAATAGAATCAGTTGTGTTCGATCGTAACGGATATCTATACCACGGTAGAGTTAAATCATTAGCTAACTCAGCTCGAGAGGCTGGACTTAAATTTTAAATTATGGCACAAGTATTAAACAGGGTAAAACCTTCAGATATAGAGCTTAAAGATAAGCTTGTTGCTGTAAACCGTGTTACGAAAGTAACTAAAGGAGGTCGTAACTTTACTTTCTCAGCTATTATAGTTGTTGGAGATGAGCACGGAATCGTTGGTCATGGTTTAGGAAAAGCGAAAGAGATTACTGAAGCTATTACTAAAGGTATAGAGGATGCGAAAAAGAACTTAATTAAAGTTCCAATTTTGAAAGGAACAGTTCCTCATACTCAAAAAGGTAAATTTGGTGGTGCAGAAGTATTACTTAAACCAGCTTCAGAAGGTACAGGTGTTATTGCAGGTGGTGCAATGCGTGCTGTATTAGAAAGTGTTGGTATTCACAACGTACTAGCAAAATCACAAGGGTCTTCAAATGCTCACAATGTTGTTAAAGCTACAATTGATGCACTATCTCGTATGAGAGATGCGGTTGCAGTAGCAAAACAACGTGGTATTACAATTGATCAAGTATTTAACGGTTAATAGATATTATTATGGCTACAATTAAAATTAAGCATGTAAGAAGTGCTATTAATCGCCCAGCTGATCAAAAAGCTACGCTTGTTGCGTTAGGATTTAAAAAGTTGAATCAGACTCTTGAAAAAGAGGCTACTCCACAAATCCTTGGTATGGTAAAGAAAGTACAACATCTTTTGAAAGTTGTTGAGTAAAACTTATAAAACGAATTTACGATGAATTTAGAAAATTTAACTCCCGCAGATGGCTCTACGAAAAACCGTAAGAGAATAGCACGTGGACAAGGATCAGGTAGAGGTGGAACTTCTACAAGAGGTCACAAAGGAGCAAAATCAAGATCAGGTTACAAAACAAAAATCGGTTTCGAGGGTGGGCAAATGCCACTTCAAAGACGTGTACCTAAATTTGGTTTCAAAAATATCAACCGTGTTGAATATAAAGCTATTAATTTAGATATGATTCAATCATTGTTTGAACGCAAGAATATTACTGAAATTACGCCTGAAGTATTGCGTGATAATGGTCTTGTTTCAAGAAATGAATTGGTAAAAATCTTAGGTAGAGGTGAGTTATCAGCTAAGGTTAACGTTACAGCACATAAATTTTCAGGGTCTGCAAAATCAGTAATTGAAGAAAAAGGTGGTAATTGTTCAGAAATCTAATTAACTTTGCCAACTATTTTATAGAATGAAACGGTTTATACAGAACATTAAGAACATCTGGAAAGTGGAAGAATTGAGAAAGAGAATTATTTTAACTCTTTCTCTAATTCTAATTTATCGGGTTGGATCATTTATTATTTTGCCAGGCGTTAATTATACTGCTCTTCAAAATGCTCAAAAAGCGGGTGGCCAAAATGCACTTGAAACTTTATTGTCACTTTTTTCAGGTGGTGGTTTTTCAAATGCATCTGTAATGGCTCTTGGAATTATGCCTTATATTAGTGCTTCTATTATTATGCAATTATTAGGTATGGCTGTTCCAGCTGTTCAAAAAATGCAAAATGAAGGTGAGTCGGGTAGAAAGCGTATAAACAATTATACTCGTATTCTAACAATAATTATTTGTGGATTGCAAGCTCCAAGTTATCTGAAAATGTATGTTGATTCTAAAGGTGCTTTGCCTTTGGATGCTTCAACTTTTTGGTGGGGACAAACGATTCTTGTGTTAATTGCAGGATCTATGTTTGCTGTTTGGTTAGGAGAAAGAATTACAGATAAAGGAATTGGGAATGGTATTTCATTGTTGATTACTGTTGGAATTCTTGCTCGTTTTCCGCAAGCGTTTACAGCTGAAGTTGGTATTAGTAAAGATAATTTAATTAAAATTGTCATCGAAATAATAGCTTTTATGCTTGTTGTGATGGGGACTATTTTAATTGTGCAGGGGGTTCGAAAGATTCCATTAAATACTGCTAAAAGAGTTGTTGGTGCTAGATCGGTAGATGCACAAGGTGCTAGAGATTACCTGCCAATAAAAGTGAATGCAAGTGGGGTTATGCCTATCATATTCGCTCAAGCTATTATGACCATTCCAGTTATGTTGTTTGCAAGTAATACGCAACCTGGATTTTTGCAAAGGCAATTAGGTAACCCATACGGGATTGGCTATAATTCTTTATTGGCTGTTTTGATAATTGTATTTACGTATTTCTATACGGCAATTATGATCAATCCAAGAAAAATTGCTGATGAGCTAAAAAGAAATGGTGGTTTTATTCCTGGGGTTAGACCTGGTGAAGATACTGCTGAATACATTGATACTTTGGTGTCTCGTATTACTTTTCCTGGTTCTTTGTCTTTAGCAATAGTCGCTATTTTACCAGCGATAGCTAAGATAGCTGGAGTAAATGATGCATTTGCAATGTTTTTCGGTGGAACTTCAGTATTAATTATGGTTGGTGTTGTATTGGATACCTTGCAACAAATAGAATCTTATTTATTGAATCGTCACATGGATGGTTTGATGGAAGGGACTCGTGTTAGAGGTAGAAGAACGGCAAATGAATTATCTGGAATTTAAGAAATGGCAAAGCAAGCATCAATTGAACAAGATGGAGTGATCACGGAAGCTCTTTCAAACGCAATGTTTCGAGTAGAGTTAGAAAATGGTCACGTTTTAACAGCGCATATATCAGGTAAAATGAGAATGTTTTACATTAAAATTTTACCAGGTGACCGTGTTAAAGTTGAGATGTCTCCCTACGATTTATCAAAAGGAAGAATCTCTTTTAGGTATAAATAAGAATAACTTCAAAAATTAAATAAAAATGAAAGTTAGAGCTTCAGTTAAAAAACGATCTGCAGATTGCAAAATCGTTAAAAGAAAAGGTGTGGTTTATGTGATTAATAAAAAAAATCCTAAACTTAAACAAAGACAAGGGTAAAATTTAAAAGTATGGCACGTATTGCAGGTATAGATTTACCAAAAAACAAGAGAGGTGTAATCGGTTTGACTTACATCTACGGAATTGGACGTAGCACTTCAGCGCAAATTTTGAAGTCTAGTGGTATTGATGAAAACATCAAAGTTCAAGATTGGAATGACGATCAGCTAGGAGCGATTCGTAATTCATTAAATGAGATTAAAGTGGAAGGTGCACTTCGTTCAGAAGTTCAATTACACATTAAACGATTAATGGATATCGGTTGTTACAGAGGAATTCGTCATCGTTCTGGTCTTCCGTTAAGAGGTCAACACACGAAAAACAACTCTCGTACGAGAAAAGGTAAGAGAAAAACAGTTGCGAACAAGAAAAAAGCGACTAAATAATTAAAGTAAAAAATGGCAAAGTCTAATCAAAAAAAGAAGAAGATTGTCAAAGTAGATGCTATTGGCGAAGCGCATATCCATGCTACCTTCAATAATATCATTATTTCTTTGACTAACAACGCTGGTCAAGTTATTTCTTGGTCTTCAGCGGGAAAGATGGGTTTTAGAGGTTCTAAAAAGAACACTCCTTATGCTGCACAGGTTGCTGCTGAGGATTGTGCAAAAGAAGCTCATGATTTCGGACTTCGTAAAGTGAAAGTATATGTAAAAGGACCAGGTGGTGGACGTGAGTCTGCTATGAGATCTTTGCATAACAATGGAATTGAAGTAACTGAAATCATTGATGTTACTCCTTTACCACATAACGGTTGTAGACCTCCGAAAAGAAGAAGAGTATAATATACTCAAGTATAAATAAGAAGAGAATACGGTTATCGAAGGACAAAGCCTTAATTCATAATCTCTCTTTGTAAATTAATTTAAAATGGCAAGATACACAGGTCCAAAATCAAAAATCGCGCGTCGTTTTTTAGATCCGATTTTTGGTCCAGACAAAGCATTAGATCGTAGAGCATACGGTCCAGGACAGCACGGTCCAAACAAGAGACGTGGTGGTAAATTATCTGAATATGGTATTCAGTTAAAAGAAAAACAAAAAGCAAAGTATACGTATGGTATTCTTGAAAAGCAATTTTCAAACATGTTTGAAAAAGCTTCAAGAATGAAAGGTATTACTGGTGAAAATTTGTTACAATTGTGTGAAACTCGTTTAGACAATACAATCTTTCGTTTTGGTTTATCTCCAACTCGCAGTGGTGCTCGTCAATTAGTATCTCACAGACATATTACAGTAAATGGTGATGTTGTGAACATCCCTTCTTATGTAGTTAAAATTGGAGATGTTGTTGGTGTTCGTGAGAAATCAAAATCGTTAGAAGTAATTTCAACTTCTTTATCTTCAAATAATAAAAAATACGACTGGTTGGATTGGAATAACTCTGATATGACAGGAAGAATGTTGAATGTGCCTGCACGTGAGATGATCCCTGAAAATATTAAAGAACAGTTAATCGTCGAATTGTATTCTAAATAATAAATAAAGCATTAAAATGGCAATTCTAGACTTCCAAAAACCTGATAAGGTTATTATGATTCAGTCCGATGAGCATCAAGGACAATTTGAATTCCGTCCACTTGAACCTGGATACGGAATAACAGTTGGAAACGCATTGCGTCGTATTTTGCTTTCTTCTTTAGAAGGATTTGCAATTTCGTCCGTACGTTTTGAAGGTGCTGATCATGAGTTTACGACAATTAAAGGTGTTGTAGAAGATATTACTGAAATAATTTTAAATTTAAAACAAGTTCGTTTTAAACAACAAATTGAAGGAACAGACACTGAAACTGTTGTTGTTTCTGTCGGTGGTCAAAATAAATTGACTGCAGGTGATTTAGGTAAATTTACTTCCGCTTTTCAAGTGTTGAATTCAGATTTAGTTATCTGTAATATGGAGTCTTCAGTTAAATTAGAATTAGAACTTACGATTATTAAAGGTCGTGGTTATATTCCAGCTGAAGAAAACAAATTAACAAATGTTCCTTTCGGTACTATTTTCGTAGATTCTATTTTTACTCCAATCAAAAACGTTAAGTTTTCTGTTGAAAATTTTCGTGTTGAGCAAAAAACGGATTATGAAAAATTAATTTTTGATATTGTAACTGACGGTTCAATTCATCCAAAAGAAGCTTTAAAAGAATCAGCAAAAATCTTAATTCACCATTTTATGTTATTTTCTGATGAGAGAATTACATTGGATAGCGAAGTGAAAGCAGATTCTGAAGAGTTTGATGAAACTTCTTTACACATGAGACAATTATTGAAAACCAAATTGGTTGATATGGATTTATCAGTACGTGCATTGAATTGTTTGAAAGCAGCTGATGTTGAGACATTAGGTGATTTGGTTTCTTACAACAAAAATGACTTGTTGAAATTCCGTAATTTTGGTAAGAAATCTCTTACTGAATTAGAAGACCTTGTGGATAACAAAGGACTTACTTTCGGAATGAATGTTGCCAAATATAAATTGGACAAAGATTAGTATCGTAATAAATTAATAATGGCGTAATAGGTGGTTGAGCTTAAGCGATACTTTAAAAGACTCAGTTAACCGTTACTTACGAAATTTAAAAAAATGAGACACGGAAAGAAAAATAATCATTTAGGTAGAAAGACAGCGCACAGAAAAGCGATGCTATCTAATATGGCTTGTTCTCTTTTATTGCACAAACGCATCAATACTACGGTAGCGAAAGCGAAAGCATTAAGAGTGTATGTTGAGCCTTTAATAACAAAATCTAAAACAGATACGACACATTCAAGAAGAGCTGTATTTAGTGAATTGCAAAGCAAAGAGATTGTTACTGAATTATTCAGAGATATTTCTTTAAAAGTGGCAACTAGAAATGGTGGATACACTAGAATTATTCGCACAGGATATCGTTTAGGAGATAACGCAGAAATGTGTTTGATTGAATTAGTAGATTATAATGATCTTTATTCTAACGAATCTAGTAAGAAAGTTACTCGTCGTTCTCGCCGTGGTGGTGCTAAAAAAGCAGATGATGTTGCTGACGATTCTACTTCAACTGAAGAAGTTGTTGTTGACGAAACTCCAGAAACTCCAGAAGCACCGGCAACTGATGTTGCAAATGATGTGCAAGATGAGGCTGAATCAACTGATGAAGCTGAAACAAAAGAAGATTAATTACGTGAATTTTTGACGTATAAAAGGGTAATGGAAACATTACCCTTTTTTTATGTCTTTTTGTTTCGCTTATTTGAATTTGAAACCCTAACTTTGCAAAAAAATTAAATTAATGGATAATAGAATTCCAGCGGTTATTGTTCTTGAAGATGGTACTGTCTTTAACGGAAAAGCGATAGGTAAAATTGGATCCACAACTGGAGAAATTGCCTTTAACACTGGTATGACCGGTTATCAAGAGGTATTTACTGACCCTTCCTATTTTGGTCAAATCTTGGTAATGACTTCTCCTCACATCGGAAACTATGGGGTGCATAAGGATGAAGTAGAGTCTGATCAAATTAACATTGCTGGTTTGGTGACCAAGAAATTCTCCGAGATTTCTTCCAGAGTTTCTGCTAATGGTACTTTAGAGGATTTTATGTTACATAATAGTACAGTCGGAATTACGGATGTAGATACGCGCTCTTTGGTGAAGCATATTCGAAGTAAAGGAGCGATGAATGCTATCATTTCTTCAGATATTCTTGACATTGACGTCTTGAAGAAAAAGTTAGCAATGGCGCCTTCGATGGATGGATTAGAGCTTTCCTCGAAGGTCTCTACTTCTGTTAGTTATGAGGTGAAGCCTGAAAATTCTATGTATAAAGTGGCTTTACTTGATTTAGGGGTAAAAAGAAATATTATTAATTGTCTGGTAGAAAGAGGTTGTCATGTAAAAGTGTTCCCCTTAAATTCTACGATCGATGAAATGAAATCGTTTAATCCAGATGGATTTATGCTTTCGAATGGTCCTGGTGATCCATCGGCTATGAAATCTACAATAGCATTGGTAAAAGACATTGTAAACAGTGGTAAATCTGTTTTTGGAATTTGTTTAGGTCATCAAATTTTAGCGTTAAGTCAAGGTTTATCTACAGAAAAAATGTTTAATGGCCATCGAGGTATTAATCATCCTATTTTAAATTTGAAAACTGGAAAAGGCGAAATTACCTCACAAAATCATGGTTTCGTAATTTCGAAAGAAAGCATCTTAAATAATTCTGATATTATTGTCACTCATACGCATTTAAATGATGACACAATTGCTGGAATTGAAATAAAAAACAAACCGGTGTTTTCTGTTCAATATCATCCTGAAGCATCTGCTGGTCCACATGATTCTAGATACTTGTTCGATCAGTTTATTCATGATATGAATGCAAATTAAGTTCTTATTTATATAAAGTTAAAACAATGAGTTATATAGCCAAAATTATAGCAAGACAAATTCTTGATTCACGAGGGAATCCAACGGTGGAAGTGGATGTAATTACTACAAATGGTATTGTAGGTCGCGCCGCTGTTCCTTCAGGTGCTTCAACGGGTATTCATGAAGCGATGGAATTAAGAGACAATGATAAATCGATGTTTCTTGGCAAAGGAGTTTTAAAAGCTGTTAACAATGTAAATACTGTTTTGAATGATGAATTAAATGGATTTGATATCTTCAATCAGAAAGGATTAGATCATTTGATGATGGCATTAGATGGTACTGAAAATAAATCTAATTTAGGTGCTAATGCGATTCTAGGTGTTTCTTTGGCGGTTGCTAAAGCTGCTGCGCAAGAATCAGGATTAAGCTTATATAAATATATTGGTGGTGTGGGAGCTGTTACGATGCCTGTGCCAATGATGAATATATTAAATGGCGGTTCTCACGCGGATAACTTAATTGATATTCAGGAATTTATGGTAATGCCTTTTGGTGCTTCTTCTTTTTCTGAAGGATTAAGATGGGGAACGGAAGTTTTTCACACATTAAAAGGGGTGTTAAAAGCTAAAGGAATGTCAACAAATGTTGGTGATGAAGGTGGTTTTGCTCCAAATTTATCTTCCAATGAAGAGGCGATTCAAGTGGTGTTGGAGGCAATAGAAAAAGCTGGTTTTAGACCTGGTGTTGATATGCATATTGCTTTGGATGCTGCTTCGTCTGAATTTTACAACAAAGAGAAAGGATTATATATTTTTGAATCTACTGGAGAACAAAGAACTTCTTCTGAAATGGTTAGTTTTTGGAAAGATTGGTCAACTAAATATCCAATTGCTTCTATTGAAGATGGATTAGATGAAGATGATTGGTCTGGATGGAAGCAATTAACAGATGAGATTGGTGATAATGTTCAATTGGTAGGTGATGACTTATTTGTTACGAATACGAAACGTTTATCAAGAGGTATTACTGAAAATATTGCTAATTCGATTCTTGTTAAAGTAAATCAAATTGGTTCTCTGACTGAAACTATTGAAGCGGTGCAAATGGCTACGAAAAGTAGTTATACTTCTGTTATGAGTCACAGAAGTGGTGAGACTGAAGATAGTACAATTGCTGATTTAGCGGTGGCTTTAAATACAGGTCAAATTAAAACGGGTTCTGCTTCAAGAAGTGATAGAATGGCAAAATACAATCAATTATTGCGAATCGAGGAAGAATTAGGCGAAAATGCTGTTTATCCTGGTAACGACTTTAAATATTTGTAAGATCATTTATTGATTTTTGTTAAAGGAGGCTTTTTAGTCTCCTTTTTTCTTCAAAACATATTACCTTTACTTCAAAATAGATATAATGAGTTTAGACGTTTTTCATGCAGAAATTTTAGAAGGTATTCCGGCAAGTATTCCGGGTAAACAAGTGTATGATTCTGAAATTAATCACGCTCCTAAAAGAAAAGAAATTTTATCTTTAGAAGAGAAGAAATTAGCTTTGAGAAATGCACTCCGCTATTTTCCAAAAGATCAGCACGAGGAATTAGCTTCTGATTTTATGTTTGAATTAGAAACGTATGGACGAATTTATATGTTGAGATTCAGACCTACTTATTCAATGTATGCTAGGCCTATACAAGATTATCCTGGGAAGTGCATGCAAGCAAAGGCAATTATGTTAATGATTCAAAATAATTTAGATTATGCAGTTGCTCAACATCCTCATGAATTAATAACCTATGGTGGAAATGGTGCTGTTTTCCAAAATTGGATTCAGTACCGACTTACGATGAAATATCTGGCTGAAATGTCAGACGAGCAAACGCTTGTGATGTATTCTGGTCACCCAATGGGATTATTTCCGTCTCATAAAGAAGCTCCAAGAGTTGTTGTTACGAATGGAATGATGATTCCTAATTATTCTAAACCAGACGATTGGGAGAAATTCAATGCATTAGGTGTAACTCAATACGGACAAATGACCGCTGGTTCGTACATGTATATTGGGCCACAAGGAATTGTTCACGGGACGACAATTACGGTTTTAAATGCTGGACGAAAAATCTCTAAGAATGGAGAAGGCTTGGAAGGTAAATTATTTATTACTGCTGGTTTAGGAGGAATGTCAGGCGCTCAGCCGAAAGCTGGAAATATTGCAGGCTGCGTTTCTGTCACGGCAGAGATTAATCCAAAAGCGGTTCATACACGTCATTCTCAAGGTTGGGTGGATGAAGTCTTTGATAATTTAGATCAACTGTGTGAAAGAGTTCTTCAAGCAAAGAATGGGAAGGAAATTGTCTCTATTGCCTACGTTGGAAATATAGTGGATGTGTGGGAGAAATTTGATCAAGAAAATATTTTTGTTGAATTAGGGTCAGATCAAACTTCTTTGCACAATCCTTGGGCGGGTGGGTATTATCCTGTTGGTCAAAGTTTGGAAGAATCGAATAGAATGATGGCCGAAGAACCGATGCAATTCGAGAAAAAAGTGAAAGAAACACTCGTTCGACATGCTGCATCTATCAATAGACATACCGCGAAAGGAACTTATTTCTTCGATTATGGAAATGCTTTTTTATTAGAAGCTTCTCGCTCGGGTGCTGATGTGATGGCAAAAAACGGGATTGATTTCAAATATCCTTCATATGTTCAAGATATCTTAGGACCTATGTGCTTTGACTTTGGTTTTGGACCTTTTCGTTGGGTGTGTGCTTCAGGAAAACCAGAAGATTTAAAACGTACAGACGAAATAGCGTGTGAAGTTTTAGAGGAAATGATGAAAAATAGTCCCGTTGAAATTCAGCAACAAATGGCTGATAATATACGTTGGATAAAAGGGGCACAAGAAAATAAATTGGTTGTAGGTTCTCAGGCCCGTATTCTTTATGCAGATGCAGAAGGAAGAATGAAAATTGCTGAGGCTTTTAATAATGCTATTGAAGAAGGTAAAATTGGACCTGTCGTTTTAGGGAGAGATCATCATGATGTTTCAGGAACAGACTCTCCGTATCGAGAAACTTCTAATATATATGACGGATCGCGTTTTACTGCTGATATGGCTATTCAAAATGTAATTGGCGATAGTTTCCGAGGCGCAACATGGGTTTCTATTCATAATGGCGGCGGAGTTGGTTGGGGAGAAGTTATCAACGGTGGTTTTGGAATGTTGCTAGATGGTTCTAGAGAGGCGGATCGAAGATTAAAAATGATGCTTCATTGGGATGTAAATAACGGAATCTCGCGCAGAAGTTGGGCGCGAAATGAAGGGGCAATTTTTGCTATAAAGCGTGCAATGGAAGTAGAGCCAAGATTAAAAGTGACGGTTCCGGAACTTGTCGACGATTCAGTAATTGAAGGCATTTTTGAAAACCGAATAAACTAAATTTACTTAATATTTTGGAATTAATTTGGTATAATGTTATTGCTAATCTGAATAAAATTGACAAAATTATATTCGTTTTTCTAACTTCGAAATAATACCTTATGTAGTTATTTAAAATAAACTTGGTTAATTTCAAGTTTTTGCTAAAAAACATCTCGTGATTCTTTTTCTTTAGCCTCTTTTTCTTTATCAAAAATATCGGATTTAAATATTTTTTTGAATTGTTTCTTTTTAGTGGGGAGAGTGAATGTGTAAGTGACTCCTAAAATATTGATTAATTGAGTTGCAGATTTCATTTTGTAGCTTGGTTCAAAGAAATAGAACATGTTCAATGCTTGATATTTATTATATTGAAAGGAAACAATTGCAGTATACCTTATTTTAGAAATGTAAAGAGCCCGTTTGTCAAATAAATCAATTGTTGGTTCAGCGGAAAGTGCATACTTAAAATAATTGTTTTGTTTGTATTGAATTCGAAACCTTGCTCTAAATTGATTAATGGGGTTGTCATATTTGTATAATCCTGTAAGAGAATTTTGTGTTCGTTGAAGAGCAGTTCTGTAAAAAAATGAGAACTTATTTCGACTAAATTTGTACATGATTCCTGCATAAAAAACATGAAAGTCTTTTTTATACGTTGTATTAAATTGATATAATAATTCAATGTTGATTTTTTTTTTAGGATTATAACCACCCAGAAAGTAAAAATTACTACGATTAAATTGACTCATATTATGATTAAAACGTGCCTCATATTGCAGTGAAACATACGTTTTTTTTGAGGTATTTGCATTTACTTGAAACCAAGTCCACAATGCAAGATCCTTTACACTGCTTGCTTGAGCAAAGGAAAAAATAGGATTGAGATATAAAAAGGTAATAATGATTAACGGTTTAACTTTTACTAATTTTAATAAAAAGCTAGAATTATAAGTAAATATCAAAATATAATTTTAAATTAAAATCGTTTATAACTCTAAAATTTTTCACAATGTAATAAATATCAGCTGAATCATAACCTAATATAGAAATAAAATCCTACTATAATCTTTATTATTTTTTCATTAATGAAATTGTTCTGGGATATATTTTCAAGTCAGATTTTTCATAATGACTTAAATCATTCGTACTTCTTGGTGTAATCATGCATATCAAAGTCATAAAGGCTTTCCTTTGAATTTAATTCAAATGAAAAAAGAAAATGTACTTTAAAGATAGATCGAATGCGGCATCTGTGCTTATTCCGTATTTGGAAAAATATAGAAATATATCAGGAGTTGTTTTAGCAATCCCGCGTGGTGGAGTTCCAATAGCGTATGATATTGCTAAAGAATATAATTTCCCCCTCGAATTGTTGATGACAAAGAAGATTGGTTACCCCTCAAATCCTGAATTAGCTATCGGAGCAGTTGGTTTGGAAGATTACACCATAGATGAGAGTTTTAATGTCCCTCCTTCCTATATAAAGGATAGCATTAAAAGAATTCGAAAGGATTTACAAGAGCGATATCAACTCTTTATGGAGAATCGTAAACCGTTGAATTTAGAAAATAAAATAGTAATAGTTGTAGATGATGGAGCAGCTACGGGCAATACGTTACTGTCATCTATTCAAATGCTAAGAAATAAAAATGTAAAAAAAATCGTAGTAGCAGTTCCTGTTTCTTCAAAAGAGGCTGCTGCTAAAATAAAAAATGTAGTGGATGAATTCATTTGTCCCTATATACCGGATATTTTTATTGGTGTAGGACATCACTACAATGATTTTTCACACGTGAGTGATGAACAAGTGATCAAACTCTTGAAAGAAATTCACCAATTTGAGAAAGTAGTTTAAAAAATCGTGTTCATACAACCACCTTAAGTGATGAAATCATTTCAAAAGTGGTAGCAGCAGGAATTCTCATTCGTCAATCAGTTGAAGTTCTTTAAGGATTTGATAAACAATGTCTATTCTTGCAGTTGCAAAGCCCTCATTGTTTAAGTCAGCTGATTGAATGCAGTTAGCGAAATAATAAACCTGATCTTTTGTCTCCAGATAGCCGACATACCAACCAATATCTTTGTTGTCTTGTCCACCCCAACCGCTTTTCGCTCTTACTACATAGTCCAATGTATCCTTTACAATCATTATGTTTTTTACAATGTCAACTGAACGCTGTGAAAAAGGGAGTTGGTTGTCGTGAAGCCGCTGTAAAAAGTCAATTTGTTGTTTAGGTGAAATACGAAGACCGCCAGTTAGCCAAAACTTATCAATACCTCCTGAAGTACATTTGTTACCATACTTTACCTTCTTTAACCAGGATTTCATTTTATGTTTTCCAACTCGTCTTGCAAGCTCTTGATAATACCAAACGGTTGAATTTTTGAAAGCGGTTTTTAAGTCTTGGTCGTTATTCCACTTTGGGTTTTGTCGATTTACGCTGTCCCAAGAAATAATAAAATTCTCGTCTTTAATCACTCCTGTCTCAAGGCCAATAAGCGAATTACATATTTTAAAAGTCGAAGCAGGTGTAAAAGTTTGCTCATACTGGTCTGGGTTGTAAAAAACACACTTGTTCGTTTGAGGGTCGTAAAGCACAAAAGAACCTTCAACCTTAAATTGGTCGTAATACTTTTTAAAGTCGTTACGAATTTCTATCGTTCGTTTTTGTCCAAAAGCTGTGATTCCAAAAGCGGCTATAATCAAAAGTATTATTTTAGGCTTATCGATCAATGTTTTTATACCAACGTGCAAAGAGACCCAAATAAATAGTACACCTTGATATCGTCCAAAAATCGTTTTCATACAACCACCTTCAGTGATGAAATCATTTCAAAAGTCGCCACCACTTCATTGTTCGAATCAAATGCAGTCACCAATATTGTTTTATTCACTCTTTCTCCTGTTTCAATACTTTCCAAAATCCCAGCTTTTATTACGTGACCTTGATTACTTTCAAAAGTAACGTCTGATTCTGCGCGTTTTATAAAATCCGCTTTCATTCCTTTAAATGCAAAGGAAACTTTTTTACCCATTATTTCTGAATAATAAAAGACATGTATTCCTCCAGCGATATCTGCTCCAACCGCTAATGCGCCAAAATACATTGATTTAAGATGATTTCTAGATTTTCTACGAAGTCGAATTTTCACTTTTACTGAGTCGTCATTTATTTCAAGTAATTTTGGACAAACATAGCCTATCAACGGAATTTTGAAAATCCCCATTAAAAATAATAACCACCGCATTTTCTTAATCGAAAAAGTCTCATTTGGCTTGCTCATATTCCGCAATAAGTTGTTTAACTATTTCTCTTACTTTTCGTATTTCCTTGGTATATTCAATGCTTGGACCTGCCACCCAAACGGTTTTATAGGTCGCTCCGAATGCTGCTTTTTCTAGGTTTTTCATTCCTCGGTAAAATGTAAATGCCTTGAACCATTTTTTCAATCGTTTACTTTTAGAAAGAATTCTTTCAATGCAGTTTTGTGACGTGCCAATCTTATCTACATAGGGAGTTTTAATGACAGAACAAGGTGTTCCTGATAATTTGGTGGTCATGACAATGTCTTTTGCTCCAAAATCTACACAAGCCTGTTTATATTCTTCTGAAACGGCTGATTCTATAGTAGCAATGAAGAGACTCCCCATAGAAACTCCTGCCGCGCCAATTTCAAGCATGTTTTTAAGTCCAGCTCCTGATCCAACACCTCCTGCAGAAATTACGGGTATGGAAACTGCTTTTTTTAATTGCGGGATCAATTCTTTATAGGATAAATTACCTGCATGCCCACCTGCTTCTTTATTAACGGCGATTACTGCGTCTGCTCCTAATTCTTCTACTTTTTTAGCATACGTAGTATCCGTAACATCACAAAAAACTTTGACACCAACCTTGTGAGCTTCATTAATAGTTTCTTCGGGAGAACCTAGGGAAGTGATGATAAAAGAGATTTTTTCCTCACAACAAACTTTCAATTGCTCTTTGTAGAGAAAATTGGATTTGCTAACGATTAAATTTATTCCAAACGGTCCTGTAACTTCTGATTGAATCAAGCGAATGGCAGTCCTTAATTCTTCTGTTGTTCTATAATTTAAGGCGGGAATTGCTCCGGTTATTCCAGCTCTAACGGCTTCTATTATCATGTCTGTGTTGGAAACCAAAAACATGGGAGCCATTATGATGGGATATCTAATACCTAGTAAATCACTTAAAGGTGCTTCTATTCGATTTAATTCTTCCATATATCGAATATAGTTATAATTTATTGTCTTCTATGCTTTTTTTTACGAGATGATTAATTTCAATGGTAGAAAGTATTAAAAAGGATACTATCTCAAATTAACTAAATCTTTGAAGTAAAACTAGTTAAATTGTGGGCTATTCCTTTTTTCTCTGAAGAAATAGAAATGAGGGATAATAATTCTAATTATGTCGCATAATTCAGTATCAATTTTTAACTTTATGCCATGACAAAATCTCAAGCATGGTTGAAAGCTTTGCGTCTGCGAACGCTTCCTCTTTCTCTTTCTGGTATCATTTTAGGTTCTGCAATTGCCTATAAAAATGGTTTTTGGGACACAACAATTTTTGTACTAGCAATGATAACAACGGTGCTTTTTCAAATTGTTTCCAATTTAGCCAATGATCTTGGTGATAGTCAAAAAGGAGCGGACAATGCAGAACGAATTGGACCTGTGAGAGCTGTGCAGTCAGGTATTATTTCTATTTCGGAAATGAAAAAGGCGGTTATTTTGACTTCTTTTTTGAGTTTTTGTAGTGCTGCACCATTGATTTATCTGGGCACGAAAAATATGCCAACATCCATTTTAACGGTCTATGTAGGATTAGCTATTTTGTGTGTTTTGGCTGCTATAACCTACACTGTAGGGAAGAAAGCATATGGATATAGCGGTTTCGGTGATGTATTTGTTTTTATTTTCTTTGGCCTTGTTAGCCTTTTAGGCGTGTATACTTTATTTGCAAAATCAGTTGATTATCTCAACATTTTACCTGCAATGTCAATTGGTTTTTTAAGTACAGCTGTTTTGAATCTCAATAATATGAGAGATGAATACAACGATAAAAAAGTAGGAAAGAATACGTTGGTGGTGAAAATGGGTGGTTTGAAGGCAAAATATTATCATTCTATTTTGATTATGGGAGGAATTATTTCGCTCATGATTTTTTTGAAAATACAAGATTCTCCCTTTGGCGCTATTGGAATCGTACCGGCGTTGGTGTTGATTATTCACTTAAAAAAGGTGCAAAAAACAACAAATCCAGTGGACTATGATCCGGAGTTGAAAAAAGTAGCGCTGACCACTTTTGCCATGTCTGTTTTGACCAGTATATTGATGAATATTTGATAGATGAAGGCGACATTCTCAAAACAAATCTTTTATTTTAAACGCCCAAGTGGGACGAGTAGAGGTGTTTTGACAGAGAAATATTCTTGGTATATTGATTTGTTTCACGCGGATGATTCTGCACGAATTGGAAGGGGGGAATGTAGTGTAATTGAAGGTTTGTCGCCAGATTTTGTTGATATTAATTCATACGAAGAAATGCTTTCCAAGGTATGTTCCAACGTTGATCACTATCTTTCTGATTTAGAGGTGTTGAATGCTTATCCTTCCATTTTATTTGGTTTGGAAACAGCTTTCTTAGATCTCAAGAATGGAGGAAAAAAAGTTATTTTTGACAATGATTTTTCGCAAGGGAAACGAAGAATTCCTATCAATGGACTGATTTGGATGGGCGATTCCAATTATCTGCATGCTCAAATTGAACAAAAACTAACAGAAGGTTTTTCCTGTTTGAAAATGAAGATTGGCTCGATTGATTTTCAAGCTGAATTAAAAATCTTGGAAACGATCCGTAATCGCTATTCAAGTGAGGAAATAAGTATACGAGTTGATGCCAATGGAGCTTTTTCTCCAACGGAAGCGCAAAGTAAATTAAATGCTCTGTCCATTTTTGATATTCACTCGATAGAGCAGCCAATAGAAGTTGGACAGTGGGAAGTAATGAAAGATTTGTGTTTGAATTCTGCACTTCCAATCGCTTTAGATGAGGAGTTAATTTCAATAACTCAGATGACACAAAAACGCGAACTTTTAGAAACGATAGTTCCTCAATTCATTATCTTAAAACCAAGTCTCCATGGAGGAATAAAAGGGTGTAGAGAATGGATTGAACTTTCAGAATCTATGAATATTCCGTGGTGGATCACCTCTGCTTTAGAATCAAATGTGGGACTCAATGCAGTGGCTCAGTTTGCTGGAGAGTATACTAATCATTTACCTCAAGGGTTGGGTACTGGAAGTTTGTACACAAATAATGTAGAAAGTGATTTGCGGGTTGAAAACGGAGAGATTTTTCTGGTCAACTGATCCTAACCAATTCTCTGGTAGCGGTATAAAAAACATATCCTTCCACTTCTTCATATCCCAATTCCTTCATTGCACTGGTGTATTGCCGAATTTGCTTACCGTATTTATCATGTGGCATTCCTGTCTTGTAATCAATCACAATTGCATTTTGACCTATTTGACCCGACTCTTTTTCGGTATTTTTTAAAATAATCTTATCCGGACGAATAGTAGTCTGCTCATCGATAATGATCGGTTGCTCACTCATTATTTCAGTCGAATTTTCAAATAAACTTTGATAGTCAGAATCATTAAAAAGTTTCTTTAACTCTGTTTTCATTCGATCTACAAATTCAATTTCCACTTGACCTTCTTTGTATAGGTTTTCAATACACAAATCTATTTCTCCTTCAAAATTAACAATGGATAAAATCAAATGCAATTGATTACCATACCGTTGCGCTTCCGTTAGTGTGTCGGGCGTTAGTAAGTCTTCTTGGTCCTGCAATGAAATATCTGGAAACCACAAACGGTCTGCTACATTTTTCGGCACAAAATAAGGCGCTTCGACAGTTATAGAATCTGCTTCTCGTGTGCTTCGTTGTCCTATGGTTAATTTAAAACCTCCATTTATTTCTGTTTTTTCTCCTTCAATTTGCCCTAAAATTCCTTGGAAAATTTCCGAAAATTTTGATTTCTTTTCAAACTCATTATTGATAAACATGCGTTCGATGGGACGTGTCATCGCGACATAACATTTATTGATGACATCTGTTTTTACTTGCCCCAATTCTTGCTCTGTAAATGCTTTTATTTCATCAATCGGAGAATCCTTGCCTTGAGGTGTATATAAAATTCGGTCCTTGGTTGAAATTAAGAATTTGGAATTATTATGAATAGATAAATCAAAATCCATCTTTGGAAGCATCACTACTGGAAATTCTAATCCTTTCGATTTATGAATACTCATAATTCGAATTGCATTTTCACTTTCAGGTAATTGTACAGCCGATTTTTTTCCTTGAACGGAATAATTCTCTAGAAAACCTTTCAAATCTGGTCCTTTTGTCAAGTCAAACTCATGTGCCATATCTGCTAAATGATGCAAATAGGGATTCGTCAATTCATCAAAGTGAATAAGTGAATAAAACTTTTGAATGAGGTCATATAAATTTTCATACTTCGCAAAAAAGTCTGTTTTTGAACCGAAACAATCGCTTAAAAATCGTTCATCATTGAAAAATTTAAATATTTTACCTGTTGTTTCAGAGTGTTTTTCATCTAAATAGGACTTGTATTTATTGTAAGCATTATCAGGGAATAGCCTGAAATACATTTCTCCAAATCGTCGCTTTTCATTCTCACTGAGAGGATTTAATCTACGTCTCAAATAGGCAATTGTTAATTGAACGGCCGGTGAACTATTTACCAAAAGAGAATCCGCCGAAACTACATCGTATCCATTTTCCGTTAATGCAATCGCCCACGATGAACATTCTTTGTTTTTATTACCTAAAATACATATTTCGCCTCGCTTGAATCCATCCTCTTCGCAGGCTTGAATCCACTCTAGAAGCAATTTTACTTCATTGTTTTCTTCGGTAGCACTTATTTCACGAGAAACGATTTCGATATAACCTTCTTTTTTTGACGTAGGAGTTTGTTTAATGGAATTATAAAAAGGCTTAAATTCATCATCTAATTCTTCTTTCAAAAGTTCAAAAAAATCGTTATTAAAATTAACAATTGTAGCTGCTGAGCGCCAGTTATCCTCTAAAGGAAACATTTCCCCCATTTTCTTAAAATAAGCAGAACGTTCAGCTACTTTACTATCATTGTCTGGGTTGTAGATTTCTGGTAAAAGAACAAATTGTTCAGCTAAACCATTTTTGAAGCGATAAATAGATTGCTTGGGATCGCCAACGATGAGATTCTTTTTATCTTGAGAAATCGATTCATGTATGAGCGGAACCATATTCAACCATTGTAAATGAGATGTGTCTTGAAATTCATCTAATAAAAAATGATGAAAACGGCTACCTAGGCGTTCGTATATAAAAGGTGCTTCTTCGTTTTTCACTAAATCGGAGATCAATTTATTGAATTCTGAAATTCGAATGAGTTGTTCATCTTTTCTCACAATCACTAATTGCTTCGCCATGAATTGAAGTAAGGCCATGTTGTAGAAATTCTTGATGTACAAGCTGATACTCGTGAATTCTTTGATGTAATTCTCCCATTCTTTTTCTAAATTGAGCAGAGATTCTTGCAAATTGGATGGAAATCGTTTTTTTACAGGAGGTTCATTTGAGCAATATTTAATAAAAGAATCTGAGAATAATATTTTTGGTATGGTAGCGATGGAACCTAACTGTGATATAACTTTGAATGTTACCGATGCTCCTGGCAATTCATCTGGACTGATATTCTCGCTCAAAAATAATTGATAAACTACCTGACATTCACTAATGAAATGATCCACCATTCTTTTACGTTCAAACTTCAATCCATTCAAAGTTTCTCCTGTAAAATCGCTGTCCATCAATTTTTCTACAATCTGAAAATAGTTTTCCTTTTGTAAGATGGAGGCAAATTTTATTAAATCTTTTCTAAAATCCCATTTTTCACCTTCTTCGATGTTGTCTTTCGCATAGGCAAAAACAAGGTCCGTTAATTTTTGTAAATCAGCCTGCCCCAATTGACTCATCATTGTATCGACAACTCTTTCAATGACTTCGTTTTCATTTAGAATGATTTCAAAATCGTTGGGTAAATTCAAATCACGACTAAAGGAACGAATCAATTTTAGATTGAATTTGTCAATGGTCATCACATGAAAATCTTCGTAGCAATGAAGAATATTTTGTAAAACTTTTCGAGCCCTCACATGCACTTCCTCTGGGTTAATTCCCAATGCCTTTCCAATCAGCAGGGCATATTTATCCGATTTTTCCTTGTATTTATCAGGGAAACTCAACTCATCCAACGCCTGAATAATTCTGCTTTTCATTTCCAATGCAGCCTTGTTCGTGAAGGTCATCGCTATGATATTCGAAAAACGATTTGTGACATGTGAATCACTTAGAAGCAACATCACGTATTCTTTCACTAAATTGAATGTTTTACCACTTCCGGCAGAAGCATTCAATATTTTTAACGGTTTTTCAGCAATGTTTTGCATATAATTTTTTAGGATGGTTAAATATAAGTAATAATTCTTAATAATGACAACTGTCAGAATCAAGTAAATTACTATCATGTTTTTTTCCATTCAACCCCTCTATTTTTGTTCTATAAAATTGATTAATTGGAAATCTGTTACGATTAGTATTCTTTAAAAAAACAGGAAGTTAAGATATGCCTTTTGAATAAAAAAGCTCGTTAAAGACAGGTAGAAAATTAGAAATGAAATTAATAAAATATAAATCAGTTAAAAAACAAAAGTTATGACAAGAGCGACTTTAAATGAAAGAGCAGAGAAAATGAAAGTGAGTATTAAAGATACTGCAGAGAAATCAAAAGAAACAATTAGAGAAATTATTGGTGCAAATACCAAATTTATTAATGATGCTTTAGATTATAATAAAAAAGTAGTTGATGCAGTTAAATTAAAATTGAATCAGCAAGATATTGAAGATACTTTAACAGATTCGTTAAAAAGTACATTTAGAAAATCAGTTGAGTTGGCGGAAGATGCGTTGGATAGTATAATCAATTCATATTCAAGACAAATGGAAATGAATGTTGATTTTAACACGAAATTAATTGACATCGTTAAGGATACTAATAGTTCTACTCCAGAAAAATTATTGAATTTGATTAAAGAGAATTTTGAGGCTTCTCGTAAATTAAGTGTTAAGAACACCCAAGAGATTGTAGATGCGTATAATAAGCACACCAATTTAGCAGTTAATTTCAACCAAAAAATTGGAGAAAATATTAACACGCATATTGAATACTTATTCAGTCTTCAAAGTAAAGGTATGAATAAATTTTCTGAATTAGCTTCTGAATGGTGGAAACAAACAGAACAAAAAGTTAAATTGTAAACAAATAAATAACTCTTTATTTAATAATTTTTAGAAGTGATGTTTATTTAGAAACACATTGTTAATTGAGAGAATTTTCCCCGAATATCTCTATTAATAATGTGTTTTACTTTTTACAACATCCATTTAAATAATAAAAATCTGTATGGAAAGTTTGCCACAATTAGACCTTCAAGAATTGACTACAAAAATGACGAAGGTAAGTCAAAAAATTATCCAAAATTTCATGGATAATAAATCGAGTTTGTACTATGACACGAGAGATATGTCTAATTCATTTTTGCAATTCGGCAGTAAGCTGGTCGCTTCGCCTGGAGAATTAGAGAAAGTAAATGAATCGTGTCAAAAGTTTTTCAAAAGCCAACAAGAATTATGGAATCGTATTTGTGAAAAACAAATGGGAATAACGGATAAATACGTCCCTGTGATTTCGCCAAAAGACGGAGATCGACGTTTCAGTTCAAAAGATTGGGAGGAGGCGCCTGCTTATTTTGATTTTGTGAAGCAAAGTTATCTTTTAGTGTCCAACTTGATGGAAGAAATTATTGATACGTCTGAAATTGATGCTCGATCAAAGAAAAAATTAAATTTTTATTCACAACAATTCATTGATGCATTGTCTCCTTCGAACTTTCTTGCAACCAATCCTGAGGCTTTAAAATTGGCGAAGGAAACAAAAGGGCAAAGCATCATCGATGGACTCAATAATCTGTCCGAGGATTTGGAAAATGGTAAAATATCTCAATCAGACATGTCGGGTTTTGAAGTAGGTAAGAATCTCGGGATTACCCCTGGAGAAGTTGTGTTCGAAAATGAGCTAATGCAAGTAATACAGTACGCGCCTTCAACGGAAAAATTCTTTGAAACGCCATTGGTTATTATTCCACCCTGGATCAATAAATTCTACATTTTTGATTTACGTCCTGAAAATTCCTTTTCAAAATTTATTGTAGATCAAGGATTTAATACTTTTATTGTCTCATGGAAAAATCCAAATTCAAAAATGCGAAATATTTCTTTTGACGATTATGTTCAGAAAGGAGCATTGAAAGCTATTGAAGTGGCGCAATCCATTTCAAAATCTGCAAAAGTAAATACCTTGGGGTATTGCCTTGGAGGAACCTTATTAGCAACGTCACTTGCTGTTCTTGCAGGAAAAAATTCTACGGAAGAAAATCCAGTTAATTCAGCCACTTTTATTGCTACAATGATCGATTTTTCGGATGCAGGACCAATGGGCGACGTGATCGATAATGCACTGGTTCACAAGTTGGAAAGGGGCGAATTATTGGAAAACGGATTGATGCATGGACATGACATGGAACGTGCTTTTAACCTTATTAGGGCGAATGACTTAATTTGGAAATATGTAGTAAATAATTACTTGAAAGGTAAAAATCCGGCTCCTTTTGATTTACTTTTTTGGACGAATGATAATACAAATCTTCCTGCAAATATGTATCTATTTTATTTAAGATATATGGTTTTAGAGAATAAATTAAGTAGAAAAAAAGCCTTGAGAATTTGTGATACGGCAATTGATGTGGGAAAAATTGACATTCCGATAATTGCTGTTGGTTTTGAGGATGATCATATCTCACCTTGCCATACAACTTTCACTACAACGGAATTAGTAAGTGGGCAAGTCGAATTTATTTTAGGGCAATCGGGTCACGTAATGGGTGTTATCAATCCGCCTTCTAAAGAAAAATATGGTCATTACACGGATGGTATTTTGGATAGTGGATTTGATGTTTGGAAAAAATCAGCGAAGTTTCACAAAGGTAGCTGGTGGATAACGTGGAGTCAACGTCTTGCTGAAAGATCGGGTGCGGAAATTAGTGCACCTAAGAAATTGGGCAACAGTAAATATAAACCAATCGAACCTGCTCCAGGAAGATATGTAATAGAAAAGTGTGGAAACAATATATCAGATTGTTAAAACTATTTGTCATTTTTTAATGCTATAAAAGAATCATTTGTATGAGAATAAATAATAATAAAATTGCACTAGTTACTGGTGGAACAGGGGGGATGGGGACAGCTATTTGCGAAAGATTGTACAAAGATGGGTACACCGTAGTAGCAAATTATAGAGATTTCACCAGCGCTATGAAATGGCGAGAAGAGGCTAAAAAGTGGCGAGACGATCAACTTAAAATGGGTTTTGAGATGAAAGTCATTGAAGGAGATATTTCGAATTATGGTTCTGCAGCAAAAATGATAAAGGAAATTACGCAAGAAATGGGACCAATTGATGTTTTGGTAAACAACGCTGGAATTACTAGGGATGCTGCTCTTCATAAAATGTCTATCGAGCAATGGGACGAAGTAATTAATACCAATCTAAACAGTGTTTTTATATGCACTCGCCTTGTTATCGAAGGAATGATTGAAAGAGGGTGGGGACGGGTCATTAGTATTTCTTCAGTAAATGGTAAAAAAGGACAATTTGGTCAAACGAATTATGCGGCAACAAAAGCGGGAATGTATGGTTTTTCAAAATCTTTAGCGTTGGAAGTTGCAAAAAAAGGAATTACTGTAAACACTGTGTCTCCAGGGTATGTTGGCACCGATATGGTAATGGCAATTAGAGAAGAAATACGAACGAAAATTATCGAGCAAATTCCTTCGGGACGATTAGGTACACCTGCAGAAATTGCCGGGGCGGTAGCTTATTTAGCATCAGAAGAAGGTCGCTATATCACAGGTGCCGATATTTCAATCAATGGGGGATTGCACATGTCGTAAAAAACGCATTGTAGTTGTTGCGTGTAAAAGAATAACGTAAGTAAAATACGTTAATATAACAGAATGTAAAGAACAAGCATAATGTATTTAAATAGTGAAGCAGTATCTAAAGTTTATGAGAGTATTTACCAATTTATGAGAGAAGAATAAATGTATTCAAAAACTGTTTTAATTACCGGAAGTACGAGTGGTATTGGATTAGGTATTGCGATTGAATTTGCACGTGAAGGGTATTCTATTGCTTTTAATGGCCTAGAGTTATATGGATATGAAATTGCCGAAAAAATAGGGCTGGAGTTTGATGTAAGAACCATGTATTATCAGTCAGATTTGACTGATATGAAGCAAGTTGAAGAAATGATTTTGAAAATTGAAAGTGATTTTGAAAAAATTGATGTACTTGTAAATAATGCTGGAATTAAGTTTGTTTTACCTGTTGAGAATTTTCCAATTGAAAAATGGAATGAGGTTATTCAATTGAATTTAAGTGCTGTTTTTGGTGTTTCAAAATTTGCATGGAATACGATGAAAGCTAAAAATTTTGGTAGAATTATTAATATCGCTTCTGCACATGGGGTTGTTGCCTCTGAAAATAAATCAGCTTATGTGGCAGCTAAACATGGGGTGGTAGGTTTGACAAAAGTTCTTGCGTTGGAAGGGGCAACATTTGGAATTACTGTCAATGCTATTTGTCCTGGATATGTCAGAACTCCTTTGGTTCAAAAGCAAATCGTTGATCACGCGAAAACGCATGGAATATCGGAAGATGAAGTAATTTCTACCATATTATTGCAAAAACATGCCATTAAAGAATTCGTGACAAGCGAATCGATTGGTAAATTGGCTGTATTTCTCGCGTCAGATGCAGCAAATCTTATCACCGGAACATCAATTCCTGTCGATGGTGGTTGGGTTGCGTAATAAAAGAGTAGATGTAGCACTAATTTTGAATTCAGTGCTTAATCTATCCTTTTGTAAAACCACTTTTAGCTGTAGTATATTTTTGTAAGCTCGCTTGTTTTTAGAACTGTTTTATTAAGTTCAAGTATTCTACGCTTTTTTTAAGTTTGTACAAAGGCAGTGTCGCCATTAATTCTTTCACTTTCTCTTCGTCAACTCCTTTAAATAGTAAGACCGCACCATTTCGACCGTGTCTTAAAAACAAGTTTTCTAAAATCCCTTCTTCTTGCCATTTTGCTACAACTTCTTGTTCATCTTTTATTATTTCTTGAAAATTACTTGGAATATTATCCATGTCTAATGTTAAAATTGCTTGTATTCTGTTTTGTTCCATTTTATTTGAATTTGATTGTGAATAAACTTTGTTTGAAAAAACTAATAGTAGTAAAAGTACGATGAACTGGATATGCTTTTTGGTCATTTTATTAAATAATTATTGATTTAAAAACGGATAGTCTGTGTAGCCTTGGTCTTGTCCACCATACATTGTCGCTCTGTCAGGCTGGTTTAGTTCTGCATTTAGCTCAAATCGTTTTGGTAAATCGGGATTGGCTAAAAATAATGTTCCATATGAGATAAGTTTTGCAATTCCTTTTTCTAATTCTTCTTCGCCTGTTTCTTTTGTATAGCCGCAATTTGCAATAACTTTATGTTGCGTTAATTTTCCAAATGTTTCAACAGAATTGGCTGGATAGAGAGGAAATTTGTCGGCAGGAAATGGGACATTCATGATGTGTATATACGACAATGGCATTTTGTTTAAATCTTCAATAAGAGCAGTAAATTGTTCTAAAGGATTTTGGTGTATTATACTGTTGTATGTGCTTGTCGGCGAAATTCGGATAGCCACTTTGTCGCTGCCAATAGCTTTAATCATTTCTTGCATTATTTCTAGTACAAAACGATTACGATTTTCGGTGTTTCCTCCGTATTGGTCATTCCTTTGATTCACACTTTCTGCTAAAAACTGATTAGGCAAATAGCCAAATGCTGAATGAAGTTCAACTCCGTCAAAACCTGCTTCCATAGCATTTATGGCAGCTTGTTTGTAATCTTGAACAATGTTTTTTATTTCTTCTATGCTTAATTCTCTTGGCGTTTCATAATCTTTCATTCCTTCACTTGTAAAATGTTGTTGACCTTCAATGGCCAAAGGAGAAGGAGAAACAGGTTTCTCTCCATTTTTCACAAGTGAATGCCCTACGCGGCCTGTGTGCCATAGTTGAGCATAAATCACACCTCCTTTTTCGTGAACGGCTTGTGTGATTTTTTTCCAAGCGCTAATTTGTTCAGATGTATAGATGCCTGGTGTAAGCGGACTTCCAATGGCTTGTTTTGAAATATTAATTGCTTCACTAATTATTAAACCTGCACTCACTCGCTGTGTATAATACAATACAGTATTATCGCCAACAATTCCATCAAAATTTGCACGACTTCTTGTCATTGGTGCCATTACCATACTATTTTTAAGCGTGTAATTGCCTATTTTTATTTGTTCTAATAATTTCATTTTGTTCTTTTTTTATCTATTAAGTTGCAAACTTATATTCAATACTTTACTTTTGCAAGTAGTTACACGAATGTACAGTAGTAACCCAAAGTAAAGTATTAAATGAAATCAATACGATATGGAAAAAAATAAAACAATAGTTTCTGAAAAAACTTGTAGCTTAAAAGAAGTTTTAGATATAATAGGTGGAAAATGGGCAATGCCTATGATCTATATATTGTCAAAAGGTAAAATGCGTTTTAAAGAATTAGAAAGAAGCGTTGAGGGAATTAATACAAGAATGTTAGTCAAGGAATTGAAAAACATGGAAGCGAATGGAATTATCACAAGAGAAGTTTTTGCCACTGTTCCGCCAACTGTTGAATATACTTTGACAATCAAAGGCGAAAAATTATTGCCTAGCATTGTGTCATTGCACACTTGGGGTCAAGAGTTTACTGTCTAATTGTCTATTTCGAGCAGTACTTAGCAGCTAATTTTTCACATCAGTTGCCATTCTCTATTTCTGCCACTAGCTACTTTGCTTTCATTTTGTTTCCCCTTGGATCGTGTGTGTCTTCAGCAAGTCCTAGTTTTTCCATTAATGGCGGAATATACATCCCAAAACGTCCACGAAGTCCTTTCTTTAGTCCATACCAACCCTTCACTGGATTATTCTCTGAACGTCCCCAAGCTTCTACTGTTCCAGCCTTTGCAGGTTTTTGCTCGTCCGCACTACCAAGTTCCATCCAGTCTCCGTGCTTTTTCAGCATTGAATGTAAGTCGTCAAGACAACGAATGTCATACAGTAAAACTGTCTTTCCGACTGTGCAAACTAAAACTTCCTTCCCTTCCTTTTCGTCAACGTGCATAGTATATTCTGATGACAATGGAGGTGTTTTTAAAGCTAAAGGACTTTCTTTCGTACCGATTTTATTTTTCATTTTATTTAAGAATTATAAATGCTGTTTGATTTTTGCGCAAAAGTGTAATCGAATAACTGCCGTTGAATTTACGCATTAAATCCTCCATTTACCCAACTTCTTCAATTCGTTCGTTCTTTTCAATATTTGAACATTTTGATTAAGCTTTGCCTAAGATTTTACGTGTCACTTTCAAGACCAATGCTCTTGGTATAAATCGTATAGAGGTAGACAAAATAGTATTCATAATTCCATGTATCGCAACCGTCTTTCCTTTTAGCATTGAACGGTAACCATATTCGGCAACTTCTTTCCCTGTTGGTAAATTTTTGTTTTTAAAAATTTTGCTATCTTCCAGACCTCCTGCCACTTCGAAACCAGTTTTAGTCGCACCCGGACAAAGAGCAGTGACCGTTATTCCTTTATCAATTACTTCATTACTAATCGCCTCTGTGAAACTTAAGACATACGCTTTAGTTGCGCAATACACCGACATCGTTGGTCCAGATTGAAACGCTGCTGTCGAAGCGACATTCATTATCTTACCACTACTTCGTTTAACCATGTCTTGTAGATATAATTTTGTAAAATGGGTCAGCGCAGTAATGTTCAGAGTAATCATTTGCAGTTCTTTATTCCAGTCCGTTTCTGCAAACATTCCATAGTCACCAAATCCTGCATTGTTTATCAAATAATCAACTTGAATATTTTCTTTGTTGGTTTCGTCATATATTTCTTGAGCAGCGTTGGTCATAGAAAGGTCTTTACCAATAGTATACACAGAAACCTTAAATTCCTTTTCAAGTTCTGTTTTGATTTCATCTAATTTAGATTTGTTTCTCGCTACTAAAACTAAATCACCTCCTTTTGAAGCGTGAATTTTAGCTAATTCTAATCCAATTCCGTTAGACGCTCCTGTTATCAATGCTGTATTTTTCATTTTCATTTTATTTTAATTTTTGTCTCAAATTCTGTTTGTTTCAATTTCAATTATCGAAGGTTTCGTGCTTGTTGGCGTAACGATTTTTTAGATGAATCGTTGCTCCGAAGTTAAAATTATTTACTCTAATAAAAATCAATTTTCGAAGCTAAACTGAGAGAATGCAGCCAAACGAGTGTTTTCGTAATTTTATATTTAATTGCAGTTCCACATTTGTTTGAATTCTGTTTCTGATATTGAGTTTCCTGAAGGATCATAGTATGTGTTATATTTTCCATAATACGAAGACTCAGTTTGAATTCTAATTTCTGCAACATTGCCGTTGTCCCAATATTTATAAATTGTGCCTATGAAACGGCCTTCAATATACATTCCAGCCCATTCGATTTCTCCTCCTTCAAAAAAACGTATATAAGGACCTATCAATTCTCCATTCTCATATTTACTTTGGCATTTCAATTTTCCATTGTCGAAATATTGTGTGTGAGTTTTTGTTTGTTTTCCATCATTAAAACTTATTATTTCAAGAATTTTTGACGTGTCTTTGGAATAGGATATCCATGTGGCATCTTTATTTAAGTCATATTCGATATGATAGCAATCATCTTCAATAAGGCATATTATTGTGTCATTATTTTCACGTATGATTTGAACCACACAAGATTTCCCAGGAACATTCACTGAGTTACAGTTTTTTGCTTGTCCAAATCCAATTAGATGTAATAGTACGAAAAGAAAACTCAATAATATCTTCATCATTTTCTGATTTTGTGTAATGTGTTATAACGTATCGCTTCAAGCAATTATTATTATTACTACTTTTTTTGAGCGAAGATAGCCGCTGTACTTATTTTTGTTAATATGTTTAAAATCAAAACTAAAATCGATAAATCCCGATTACAGCTATTTTATTCAAGTAGAAGTTTAAACGGAGTGCCCAATTATTGAGTATAAAAATAACAAAAAAACACTACTTATTTAAAAATTGATAATTGTCGTGAATCTTCGAATTTAGTAAAAACGTAACATCAGTTAACCACTGAAACGCCCATTTTTTTCAGGAGCCTTAAGTGTGAAACAATTCCACCGAAATAGGTAGTGACACTTGGAGTAATTCCGTTTTCTTTTAGTCTTTGAAACAATAATACATTAATTTCAGGATAATGATAGTGACTAATGTTGGGAAAAAGATGATGTGCAATATGATTGTTTACTCCGCCAAAAATAAAATTTCCAATTTGACTGAATGGATAAAAATTATTAGAACTGTTTATTTGATTTTTGAACCATGAAGTATTTATTAATCCATCGCTATCGGCTATAGGATAGTTTGATTCTGTGACATGATGTGTAATAAAAAAAGTCAACAAAGTATAGATGGATTGAACCAAATGCATTGCTATGAACGAAATAAATATGACCAATCCTGGTTGGTGAGAGAATAACAAAGGAAGAATTAATAAATAGAAAACATAAAATAATTTCAAGGTATAAAATACGGCGTAATATTTGATTTTTGTTACACCATCTTTGTGTTTTGATTGAGATAACACGATAAAATCTTTAATACATACCCAATAAAGCGAATAGGTGGCGTATGCAAAGAGAGCATAAATATGTTGAAACTTGTGGTACCATTTTAAATTACTTGTTGGTAAAACTCTTATTAATCCCGTTATAGCAAGGTCGGTATCAAAATGTTCAACATTTGGAGCAAAATGATGGGAGTTCAAATGTCTTCCCTTCCATGCTTCGGGATGCGCTCCAACTAATGTGTAAATAAATTCAAATCCTATATTATCCCAAAATGGACGCTTGAATATTGCGTGGTGTGAAAAATCGTGCGCAAAATTAAAACATAGTAATACGGCCACGAAACCAAAAAAAACAAAATCCAGCACAAATAGAAATGGATTTATAATAATAAATAGCATCGCGTATGAACCAATACTCAATGACCCATAAAACAAAAACTTAAAGAGGAAATAGCGATCGGCTTTTTTTTTGTCAAGCACAATTTTATCATTTATCTCCCTAAAAATGGAATTGTAAAGCGCTGTGTCTTCAGGTATATTAAGATGCTTTGCTTTCATAAATTAATGGTTGCATGTGTTGTTGATTCCCCATTTTGTATAAAAAACGATAGTATGAACTAAGGGCTTCTTTGTAGGGCATGTTCATATAATTGATATTATGTTTCTCTGCTGTTTCAATAAATATTGGCAATATTTTTAGGTAATGAACATGGCTGATGTTTGGTAAAAGATGATGCAAGGCATGTGCATTAAAACCCCCTAATGTCCAATTTAAAAAAACGCTATCGGCATTGTAATCGACGGAAGTTATCATTTGCAGTTTTGGCCAACTCATTTGAAGCTTTCCATCTTTATCAGGAATGGGGTGGTGAACAAAATCAGATAAATGAGAAACCCCGAGCACACTGGTGAATATTATCGAGACCATAAAGTGATTAAGAAAAAATGCTAAAATAACAGTTCCAACTCCGAAAGACAATAAATACATGGGCAACACTAGCATATAGCCGATGTAGATTAATTTAAAAAAAATGAGTTTTACTATTTCTATAGAAGGAATATTTATTGAAATGGTTCTACTTGACTTTCTAAAAAGCATTAATAATTCACGTATAAAAAACCAATTGATAGAATATAAAAGGCTTAATATTGGAGCATATAAGTATTGATATTTGTGGATTTTTTTTAAGGTTTGGGTTGAAGTCATTCGAAGCACTGGGTTGTTCAGGACATCAATGTCACTTCCTTCAATGTTTGTGTATAAATGGTGCGATTCGTTGTGGTTCTTTCCCCAAACATAGGCATTGTTTCCTTGCAGATTAAAACTTAGAGAAAATAAAAGCTTGTTCCAAAATTTACTTTTTACCGCAACTCCGTGTGCTGCATCGTGAGAAATATTGAATGCTGTGAGCAAAACAGAAAGTCCCATTAGTAAATAAAATGAGTAGAAACCAATTGTCGTTGTGCTTGTAATCATAAGTCCATAAAACAAAATGTCAAGACTGAAATAAAGTATGATTTTAAAAATCATTGTCTTGTTGCCCGTCTTTTGAATTCCCTCAGCGGTAAAGTATTGTTCGATTTTCTCGTTCAGCTCTTTGTAGAATTCAGAGCCTTCGTCCTTTGTAAATTTTAATTTATTCATTTTGTAAATGTTTTAATAGGTCGGTTTTACCTTCTTTTAAAATGACATCTAAAGCCCCTCTGTAAAAAAAACTAACGTGAAGTAGTTCATAAATATAGTAATAAAAGAATTAAAATGAGCTACTTACCCCTTGCATATAGGTTTGGGTAGTTGCAAGAAAAATTCTTTTTATTTTTCTAATTGAGTTGTAAATAATTTAATTTCTATTATTTTCAAACGGCAATGTATCGTTTTCTGCTCCATTCACTCCAAGAACCAACATATAATTTTGGTATTTCTATTTCAGCATAGTCCAATGCTAAGAGAGTATGACAAGCCGTTACGCCTGAACCACAGTGAATAATAATATTTTCAGTTTTAATTTCTCCAAATAATGTTTTATATTTTGTTTTTAATTGATCAGGTTTAAGAAACAACCCATTCTTGTCTAAATTTTCTGTAAAAGGAACATTTATAGCTCCTGGAATATGGCCTGCAATTAAATCAATTGGTTCATTTTTTCCTTCGAAACGTTCTTTGTCTCGGACGTCAACGACCAAATAATTCGGGTTTTGTGATATATTTTCTACCTCATTAATTGCGATTGTAGGTAAATTCCATTTGCCAACTTGATATGGTTCAGAATCTTTCGCACTAATTTCGATCTTTGAGCTCATTGGAAAATAATTTTCTTTAGCCTGATTTAGTCCTCCGTTTAAAACTTGAACCTTTTCGTGTCCAACCGATTTTAACATCCACCAAAATCTTGCTGAAGCATTTGAACCGTTTTTATCGTCATAAATTACAATATGCTTGTTTTTTGTGATTCCTAAACAGGTCAACGTTTTCGCAAAAGTTTCTATTCTAGGCAATGGATGTCGCCCTCCTTCCGAAATATCAGTTTTTATATCTGCTAATTGAGTATTTAGATCAATGAAAAAGGCACCTTCTATATGTTCCGTCTCGTAGTTAGCTTTAGCATTTCGACTATTGCTTACATCGAAAATCATGACATCAGGATTTTTGTAAATTTTCAGTAACTCGTCCACTTCTATAATTGGTGATATCCTCATACTCTTTTATAATTTTTATTCTTTCAGTCGGTTCGGCAACTTAGCGTCTACTGTTTTTCGGCTCTGCGCGTTCGCACTTTCTTTAGATTTCTCATAGTTGAATAGATGCTGGTAGCAGAAGCTAAGTTTCGTTTTCAACCAATCATACTTTTCCTACTTTATTCGTAAACTTTTGATTTCTAACCTTTATTTTTTTATTTTTGCTCAAGTTCTAACCATTTGTCATAGGTTAAAATTCCATTTTCAGGTTTGGATTCACCCTCCAAAATGGAAATAAACTCCAACGAATGTCCATCAGGGTCGTTAAAATATATTGAAATAGCGGGCATCCAAGCAAATACCATTGGTTCCTCAATGCCATTATTCAAAAAGTTTCGAGGTTTTAAATTATGTGAATTTAGAAAGTCAACTGATTCTTTTAATATGAATTCTGTTTCACATTCAAAAGCAAAATGTCTAATATCAATATTTTCTTTAGGCTTTTCCCAAAGTCCAAGCATTGCTTGCTTACTTTTACCTATCCAAAAAAAGCCTGCTTTTCTTTCTTCTTCAAAATAACATTCCTCAAGTTTTAATACATTTTTGTAAAATTCGATAGATTTTTTAATGTCGGAAACATATAAATGAGTTTCGTATAATCCCTTTATCATAATTGTCGAGTTTTTTTTCGTCCTCAATCCCAGTTAAGCACTTTAAGTTTTAATAGATATAATTCTTTTCATTTTCCTCTGTGAATTGAAATCGCAACAAAATTATACAAGTCCCCCTATTTTTCAGCTATTGCAACGTACTTTTTTAATTCAGTTTGTTTTTCTGCTTGTTTGATTAAAAAGTCTGCTACATCCGCTCTATTAATTCCACCTATATTAATTCCTTTGAATAATTTGTTTTCAATACGGTATTTTTCTGTCAATTCCTTGTCTAATAGTCTTCCTGGTCGCACAACTGTCCAATTCATAGTTGAATTAGTGATTATTTCTTCCATTTTAGCTTTGTCCGCATACACGTCTTTTAAAAAGTATTTTAAAAACAGCCTTACAAGCCACGAAACATAATTTTTACTTTCTCCAGTTCCAAATCCTGTAACAAAAATAAATGGAATATCTATTTTGTTCTCCTCATGTATTTCCACAATTAATTTTGCAAAATCTGAAAAAAGGGTAGTAGCTTTCATATTCTTGCCAGTCCCCAATGTTATAATTAGAGCATCCGCGTTTTGGATTGCATTTACAAGGTCAGCTTTATTCGTTGCATCACCAAGGATCATTTTTACCGATTGTTTCTCTTCTATTTCAATTTCAGATCGGGAAAGTGTCGTTATCGAATGTTTTCTATTTAATCCTCTTTTTACTGTTTCAAGTCCTATTCCAGCCGAGGCTCCGATGATTGTTATATTCATTTTTTATTTTTTCTTTATTTTGAGTTGACAAATTTATCATATTCTTTTCTCAATTAAGTCGTTTTTTTATTGACCGTTGGAATTTCTTATTATTTGTGAAGCGCATTTTATTGCAATTCAACTATGACCTCATTTTTTCGATTAAAAACTTCATAAGGTGCATTGTAACCATAAAAATAAAATTTGTTAGTATACGGTATCCCTTCAGCATCTAAAGCCGCTTTTAATTCCTGTTTATAGTTTTCTATTTTAGTGTCATTTGCCCAACCGCTAAAACTGATCGCAGCAATTAGTTTTGCAGGCACTTCCTTAAATTCTATACTTGGTTGATTCGGCTTTGGAAGCATGTCCTTATTCAATTTCTTCGGTACCATAAACATCATTGTTGTGGAATCCTCTAATGACATTGAGACGGGGGAAGTCATGGAAATTTTTTCATTTCTTTCATTATTTCCAAAAATATATCCTGCTAAAATCGAGAAGCCTTTGCTTGAAGAATTTTTATATCCTTTTGTAGAAAGTTTGACGGATGTAAATAGAGTAGCTTCATAACTTCTGATTTCAAATCGGTCATATTTTTTTTTGACCACATACGGATATGTTTCAATATTTCTTTGAGCAATTATAAAATAGAGTTGGACCAATACAAACGCTATTAAGATTATTACGAGTATGATTTTTACTGCTTTCATTTTTTTTAGAGGGATTATTTAATTTTGACGGATACGCCAATTTTGCATTGCATCTGGTTTCTTTCGCCCAATTTGGGTATGTTTTGGGCGCTGCTGTGGGCACAAAGCTTATTACGTTTTTACAATTATTTTATAGAGTTTATGAATTTTGTTGGACTGTTAATTATTCTTCTTCATCGTCATCATCATCATCTTTTTGGTAACCTTCATAATAATAAGATTGTTCTATTCCCTTAAAGATAACTTCTCTATTGTTAATGTCATCTGTTAAATTAGCATAAAGTAAGGTTCTTAATTCCAGGTCGTTAATAGGACTTCTTTCCATACTCTGTAAATAAAGCGATTTATCTATAAATTGCCAGTTTACTAAATTTTTCAATTTATTTTTTAGGAGTAAATCAAGCCAAATACGCATTGTTCGCCCATTTCCTTCCATAAATGGATGAGCAATATTCATCTCGACATATTTGGCTACTATTTCTTCAAATGTATTTTCGGGCATTTGCTCAATCTTGATCAAAATTTCATTCAAATACAATGCATTTGCGAATCTAAAACCACCTTTTGATATGTTTTTTAAGCGAATTTGACCTGCAAAATCATATAGTCCGTTAAACAAATATAGATGAATGTCTTTCAAACCTTTGGTTGTACCAACTTCGATTTTGTTAATATCGTCTGTATCAAACAAGCGGTAGGCATTTTCTAAACTTTTTTTATCTATGTTTTTCATAAAATAGTTGAAAATTCAGTATTAGACATCTAAAAATAGTACATCAAAAATACTTTAAATCTTTGAATTTTCCTTTATAAATCGTTCAATGTTGTTGTGATTTAAATTTCGAAACAAAATTTAAATTTCCCCGATTTACCCCTGTAATGGAGTGAGATTTATGGTGAGAAGTTACGTCCAAAGTTATGTCCAAAGTTGTGTACTATACTATCGCCGAGTCTTAGATATAATTGAAATTTGTTGAAAATGAAATTCCGGTGGAGTATAGGTGCTGAGATACGCACCTAATCAAATTTTAAAACTTCTCCTGTAGCATAAGTAATACTTTTTAGACTTAGTATATAAAAATTATCATTATATGAACTGCGTAAATCATTCTCTTTGAAATGTGAAAAAGTCGGTAACCATTTGTTCCAAGTGGGATCAACACCATACCACTTGCCTTTTATCTCAACTTCATTCCAAGCATGTCCTATGAGGCAACCATTTTCAGGGTCGAGGGCATAGCCTCCAATCGTTTTGCACGATAAACCAATGGATCTAGCCAATGTGGTAAATAATTCAGCATAATCGGCACATACTCCATTTCTTGTTTTGATAATCTCATAAATACTTATATGCCACTGAGAATAATCATCTTTTGAATATATAATGTAGCTGTTAACGAAGTTCATCAATAGCTCTATTTTTTTTCTTTTTGAATGAATCCCTTTAGTAGCATTTTCAGCCATTCTAATTATTTCAGGATCGTTAATTGGGTAAAAATCTGTTTCTTTCAAATTCTCACTAATTTCAAATTCGTTAGCCTCGGAAATATAATTTGGCTGGGCTTTTATTTCCATGTAATTCTTGCCATTTTGGCTGAAGAATAATTGTTGTAATGTGGTATCAAAAGGATTTGTATTTCCAATAATTTCAAAAATTACATTTGAAATATCCTTATTACTAGGGAGTTTCATCCTCTCGCAGAATTTTATATCAACTGGAATTAAATAAAATAAAGCCAGATCAAGCTGTGACTCAAAATTAAGAGCCTTCTCTTTGTCTTCAATAACATGTACGTAGATATCTCCAATTCTTTGTTCAACTACTGTTAGGAATTCGTCTGTAATTTGAATATTTTCAACATTTACATTAGTACACTTGGTTTTGGTCAATTTTTTTCGAACGCCATTTATCAGTTTTTCTTCTCTTGAAATAAGTGTTGTGTAGTTTGGTTCGAATTCAAATGTTTCATAATTCAAATTCTTTCTTGTTTCTAAAACACTATTAATTGATGCTGTTGTATCAATTTGAAACCAAAATTTTGCCCAATCATCATTTAAGGAATAATCAAAATCAAAAAGAGTATCTGTCTTAATGAATTTACTGTTGTCAAAACTACATATGTAGTATTTGCCATTTTTTTCCAGTTTTCTTTTTATCGAAGTGCCATTTTTTTCTTCTGTTCGTTCGAACAGGATTAATTTATAGGGCGATACTAACTGATAAATCTCTTTTTGTTTAAATCTTTTTTCTGATTGAATACCAAAACTTGAACTTTTCTCGGTCTCACTAATATCATAAATAGTCACTGGACCATATTTTCCATTGGTGCTATCCAAGAAAGACGAATACCTTGCGTAATTAATCTTAGTACCATTCAAATAATCGCTATAGTAAATAGTATCTTTTACATTTGGCCAGCATCTTCTGATCATTTCTCTCACCTCTTGGTCAGTTAATCGATCAATTTTAATGGTGTCAGAAATAGTCTTCTGACCAAACAAATAACCAAAAGAAAAGAATGTTATTAGAACTAATATTTTCATTGAATATTAAATTAATTAGAATTACTTCGACATAGTATCTAGTATTTTGTGAAATCCCTCATTCAAATTGTTATGAATTTCGTAATTCCTCAATATCTCATCAAACTTAGGAGGCTTTGCGAAGTCAGACATTTTATTATTTATTTTTGGCAGCTTGATTTCTAGTTTTTTTTTGGTGGTGATTTCGGCCAAATCAAAATCTATTTTGGAAGGCCGTAATTCGTAACTTGTGCCTGTGGAATTGTCAGCAGGAAGCTTTTGATTATAGTCTATAGTTGGATTATTAATTGATGGAACGTTTATTTTATTTTCAAAGTCTTGCTTTGTTGGTTTATTTAATTTCTTATAAAGGAATGATGCGAAAAGCATGAAGGCAATGATACCACCATAAACCCAATTATTTGATTTTTTACCTTCTGTTTTTGAATCTACTATTACAAAGCCCATTTTCTGTTGTTCGTAATTTTCCTCTAAACCACGTATTTCCAATTCACGTTTTAGTAGATTCAAATATTTTGGATTTGAAATAGATTCAAGTTTGATTGTAAGAGTGATCAAATCCTTACCACTGAGTAAAAATTTCATATCCCACAACATTCTTCTCGTGTCTAATTCAGCAAGATAATCGTCAATAAATTCGCCTGTATAAGTTGTAATTGAATTAATTATTTCTTTTAATTCGTCCTCTGTTTTCTCACTAAGAATTTTCGAGTATTGTCCCATATTATTCCAAATTATAATTGCACATTTAGTCAGTCTGTAAAAAAAACCAACACTATTCAGTTCATAAATATAGTAATAAAAGGATTAAAACTACCTCCAAATATTCTTCTGTTTATTTAAAATAAATCCATAAGCATGAGTTATTTAAGTGTTCAAGATTGGTTTCAAATTCAGATGCGTAGTATAGAAGAATTTATTGAAAAGGAAAATACTTTGCGGTTTGTGGATGGTTTTGTGCAGCAATTAGAACTTGATAAATTCATTTCTTTTAACCGCCAAGTCCCTCTCATTAATTTGACCTACTTTCGCACTGCATTATTCCTTTACGAATTTTTGAGTATATCTATTTTGTCCTTCTGTAATTGTTATCAAATAAATTCCATTAGGTAAATTCGTTTTCACAGACACTTATCATTTTGCTACTATCTAAAGTAAGTCTTTTGAAAATTTTTCTTTCAAGTTAGCACAAAAAAATTATTACGTCAACAAAAGATCAAGAAACCTGAAACTTACCCCACTTTTGGGTAAGAATGGTAAAAGTAGGTTTAACTAAAAATAATTTAAATGAACCCATCTAAAAGAGGATAACATTAAAATAAAAGCTAATGCAAATAATACAAATTTAATTCTTAAAATCACAATTCTTTTAACGAAAAATGAAACAATTCCAATTAAGCCATCCAAACAAAAACACAATGAAATGAAAAAACCAACGTAGTTAAAGGAATAGCTTTTTCCAAAAGATCCCTTAAAAAAAGAAATTACACTTCGCGTATTTCCGCAGCTAGAACAATTGTAACCTGTGATTGATTTATATCCGCAGCTTTGAGATGTACTAATAAAAATATAAGTACCAAAATTTATAACGATAAAGCATATAAATAATACTTGTATGATTAAAATTGAAATGATTATTAATTTTCTTGATAAAACATATTCCACTTGTCAGGTTAATTTCAAATAGTTAAAAAGTTATAATACATGTAAAATATATAGCAGGTTACAACTAAATAAAAAACCAATGAGAAGATAGGAATAACTCCATAGGGGCTCTCACCGCCTGGGTAAGGGTTGCCACTAAGTAAGTGACCTAACATTTTAATTGCTGCAAAAACAGATAAAACAAAAGGAACAATAAAAAAAAGTAGAATCATTAATCCTTCCCAATTAAAAAAACCTGTAATTCCCTCTTGTTCATATGTTAATTTTACTGATGGTAAAAAACAACAAAGAAGTGTCCAAAATGATGAACCTATTATTGCTGAGATTAAAAATAAAAAATACCATGGCTTAAAGTTGATAACATTTTTTATCCATGTAAAAATGCTATCATGTGATGAATTATTGAACATTTTACTCATATTTTAATTGATTATTTTATTTAAATACTGCCGGGATCTACTTTAATTTCTGGCTCACTCATTTTTCCTGAACAGGTAAATGACATTGTACGAAAAATTATAACTCATCGCACAATAGGCAAAGTTTGTAGTGTCTTTTTTATTCATGTTTTTTGATTTTTAAAAAAGTTATCTTCAATACAAGAAAATATGGATTCCATCTTATGTTATTTCCAGTTGATACATAGATAGTCCATTGTTTTATTCTTTTGTTAGGCATTTCTTTCCTGTTTTGAGCATGAAATCTTGAAGCTTATCCCACTCCTTGCCACTTCCGTTTTCCCCGATTTTAAGATAAGTGTCTATTGGGTATTCTTCTTGAATTTTCTCAATTAAACAAGAACATAATAGAGTTTGCTCAATATTATCTTGAGCATCCTTAGTACAACCCTTCGTAAAACTTTCAATTATGTATGGGGGATAAGTTTTTATTACCTCTGATTTCTTTTGTTGTTGACAACTAAAAGTGAAAATTAGTAGAAAACCGAATAGATTTAATTTCATAATATATAATTTTATTTTTTGGAAATCAGTCAAAAAGAAATTCATAATTTCATTTTGAAATAGATTTTCGACATCTAATTTCCACTTTCTAATACTATACCAAATTCATTTATTTTTATGGTACAAAAAAGATATTGCTGTTAACTAAATCCCTTAACTCTGGTTCATTATTAGAGGAATTAAAAGAATATTCATTATCTGAGCAGCAGAGCATTGGGCCATATTTATCATCAATTATAAGTAGCGCTTTATCAACTTGCCCATCTAATTGAAATTTTAATGTTATAAAATTTGTTTCACTACAACAATAGTCTTGAGGCATATTTAGATCATATGCCTTGTCTGCTATACTCCACTTGCCTTCTTTTTCTGACATTGAACTTGTTTTATAGATAAATTTACCATTCTTAAATAGCTCAATCTCAGCAAAACATTCCACATCTTTTAAGTCGTAAATTGTTCCTCGAAGATATTTTGCAGAATTCCTGCTCGTAATTTTCCCATCTTTGCCGAAAATATCGATAATATTATTTATGTCTTTTTCTTTTGACTCTTTTAAATCAAAATTTTTGTAATACTCAGTTAAGTCTTGTTCTTCATTCGAACTATTTGATGAATTTTCACCACTGCTCGATGCAAGAAAAGTAAAGATTCCAATTAGCATAGCTGTGGAATAAATTTTAACATACTTTGTTTTCATAATTAAAAGTGTAAATTATTAATTTAAAGATGACTTGCTCTGCGTCTAAATTCTTCTAGACCATCATCTTCACTTTCATTTTGTGAATCAGAATCCTCAGTTTTACATTTTGAACAGGACTCTCCTGTGCGATACATTTTACTATGTTTAGAACAATAACTATTAGAACTACCTGATGAATTTTGTGAGTCATTAGATTCTTCTTTGTTTTTCGCTGCTAGCTTTTGTTGGATATAACTATCAGAAATTTTAGTAAAATCATCCTTGAATAGAAAAATTTCTTGACCATCAATGGTAATTGTAATATCATCAAAGATTATTCCCGGTGAATATTTCGCCTCTATCCAATCAGAAAGCATAAAAGAATGATTTTTAGTATCATAGAAATTAGCCAACCCTTCGGTGTTAGTCGTAATTAATAATTGTGTTCCTTCAATTTCCTCAATTTTACAATCAGGACATTCTCTTTTAATTTCATTCTCAGCTTGATTACATGAACTCAAACACAAAATAAATAATGACCATGATAGAGCATTTAATAAAATTGATTTCAATTTCTTCATATTATTCTTTTTTATCTATTATCCCCCACAAATCTCACTTTCTTTTCTCAAAAAAAGAAAGTGGTTTATCCTGCGTTTTGTAATTTGGATAAACGTTAATAATCAAGAAATAATCGTGTTTCATTGAAACGCCAAAGGCAGTTAAAAACGCACAACAGTTAGGTTGTTTTCTCGGATATATGAGAATTTCGCAAGGATTTGTGCATCAATGAGGTGTTCACGAATAATGTTTATTGCTTTTGACGCTAGTTTTGGAGTTGAGTCCAAGCAACCTTCAATAGTATCAGAGATTGTGATGCACAGTTGGTCGCTTTCTTCTGTGAAATTTAGAAAAAGCTGGTATTTTTTATTTCTATCCGTAAAACCATGTTCAAACGCATTTTCTAAATGAGGTTGTATCAATAACGGTGGAATTTTTATTTTTCGTGAAGCAAGTTCGCCTAGTTCAAAATGTGTTTTAACATTGTCACCAAAGCGCATGTTTTTCAATGCAATAAAGTGTGTCAGGTATTCCATTCCACTTCCTCTATAGTCGACAAGTGTATCATGGAAGAAAACTCCAATGTTTAACGCGTTAACTTTGAAATTTTATCCATGTAAGTTAAGTCATTGTCCACTTCGGATTTAATGATAAAGGAATGAATGGCAGTCAGTGAATTGAAAATGAAATGCGGATTCATTTAAGATTGCAGCGCTTCTAATTTGGTCACTGAAATACGTTTGAGAAATTCGGATTTTTGACGTTCCCGATTTCTAATCTTTCGCAGTCTCCAATTGAATGATCAAAAATTGAGTTTAAATAGAAGTCATTAAGTTACTTAAAAAGGGTGGTTTAAAAATCAAAAGATAAAAAATAGAGGACTACTAATACAAGAAGCCCTCTGTTTTTTATTTGATTAATAGGCAGTGTAAAATCATAAGCTTTTAATAAGACCTTTCACCTCTTCCATTGCACATAGGACAAATACGACCGTATTCATCATCACCAAATCCGGTGCCACGAGCTCTGTTTTCTTCAATACCTGTTCCTTTACATAAACTACAATAAGTTGGATTACTAATATTTTCCATTGCTTCTTTCATATTCTGATGATTTTCTTCCTGAGAATAATCTGATTTCTCATCTGTTTTCTCCGAATTCGAAAGTGAATTTGATTGCGACTCAGTTTTTTTATTTTCCTCAATTTTATTTTCCTCACTATTATTATTAGAACTTTTAGATTCTTCACTTCCAAATGCTAGAAATAAAAAAACACTAACTGTCAAAATACTTGACAATAATTTAACATACTTGATTTTCATATTGATTAATTTTTAAATTAAATAATATACTGAGAATAAAAGCAAAAAATATAATAGACTTGATTGTAATATCAGTACTGTTTTTTTATCAATAAATTTTTAATGATATATCTATTTCCAACCTTTTTCAAAGTGATAAACAGCACCTGGCCTATATATTCCTAATGCACCATCATAATTATTTCTAATAATTAAGGGATCAATTATTCTATAGCCGAGCGAAATATCACCTTCAATGAGAATAAATCGTTCATATTTCCCCTCATTTTCCCCAGATTTTACTTCCCCGAGAGAATAGTCATAAGTTTCAGTCTTATTATCATCAAACGAATTGCTCCAACCAATTTTCCAATTAAATTTAATTGTTGAATCTGTAATTTCAATTCTGTAATATTTGTTTTCTGAATCAGAACTTTCCAAGTCTGTGTAATTCCATTTTCCTATTATTGCACTTTTTACATCTTTATCGTTGTTAATATCGATTTTTTCTACATTTGTTTTTGTTTCATTAGATTCTTCGCTTCCAAATGCTAGAAATAAAAAAACACCAACTGTCAAAATACTTGACAATAATTTAACATACTTGATTTTCATATTGATTAATTTTTAAATTAAATAAAATACTGAGCGTAAAAGAAACAATTGTTATTGCCAAATCCATACTATCAAATGTTCCTTTAAATAGTTTGAAAAATTGCAGAAGTTCAACTGCTGGTCCAAATATTAACGAAATAGATAAAAGCATAATCAAAATTTTTCTATCATCATTCCAAATTATAATTATAGCAGAAGTAAATGAATACACCCAAAGGCCGTCAGGGAGAGAAAACAAAACCCAATTCGGCATGAAAGATCTAACAATACTAAAATGATCTCGCAAAAAGTCTAAACTTTCTTTAAAGCCTAAAAATCTTATCCAGTCAAACAGTATCAATCTCTCACTCCTAAACAGCAGATAAATGAAACCTCCTATAAACAATGGGAGAATGACATTAAGAAGTATGGATCTATTGTAAATTGTAGATTTCATTTTTTTATTGTTTCATTCCAGCAAATCTCACTCTATTTCACCAAAACAAAAAAGCGATTTAGCTAACGTTGAGCAATCAATGTAACCGTTTATAATTAGAAAATAATCGTGTTTTATTGGAACACCAAAGGCAGGTAAAAACTTACAACAGTTAGATTGTTTTCTCGGGTACATGAGAATTTTGCATAAAGTTGTGGTTCTTATTCGTGAAGTAAATCATTATTAAATTTTCCTGAGGAGTTTAAAACATCCATTATAATAATTGGAGTATCATCTTTGGTGTCAGTATTTCCAAAAAAAACTTAAATGGGAGTGAAAACAAAATTTTCATACGTTTTGATTAATTCAACCATTTCATCTCAAATGCTAAAATTTATTTTGGTCCTTTAATTTATGATACTTAAAAGAAAACCCATAAAAACAACCCCTCCCAATGTGGCAATTATAATAGGTCCACTTTTTCGTTTTTTACCCAAAGTAGTTTCTTTTACTTTTGATTTATCTAACGTAGTGTTCGCAATTTTTATAAAGGTTGTATCTTCTAAGGTCATTGGTCTAAAATTTATATAATAACCGGGATAACCTGTAACAGATGTCGTTGTTTTTTTACCTTTTCTGATAGATTCAAATGTCGGTTCCACAATTATATCACAATTGCAATTTTTTAATGCTTCTGAAATAGCTTGTTGCTGAAAAACATCTTGTGTTGAAGCTATTAAGGAGGTTACTGACGCTGTAATTTTCTTTTCGTCTACTTTTAAATCAACAATCGTTGGTTTTTGTGTGACTCCTGAAATTTTAATGTCAATAGATTTTGAAGTACTTGTTTTAAATACTTGACAAGAGCTTAATAGAATTATGTTAAAAATTATTAGTAATACCTTTTTCATTTGTTTAAATTTTGATTGAATTTTTACTTATTTTTCAACAAATCTCACTCAAATCAATCAATAAAAAAAAGTGGATTATTCTACGTGCATAAATTAATGTAACCGTTAATATTCAGGAAATAAGTGGGTTTCATGTAATTACCAAAGGCAGGTAAAAACGTACAACAGTTAAGTTGTTTTCTCGGGTAAATGAGAATTTTGTAAGGAGTTGTGAATCAATGAGGTTTAAGCGTTCACGAATAATGTTGATTGCTTTAGACGCTGGTTTTGGAGTTGTGTCCAAGAAACCTTCACCAGTATCAGAAATGGTGATGCATAGTTGGTCGCTTTCTTCTGTGAAATTTAGAAAAAGCTGGTACTTTTTATTTCTATCCGTAAAACCATGTTCAAACGCATTTTCTACAAGAGGTTGTATCAATAACGGTGGAATTTTTATTTTTCGTGAATCAAGTTCGCCTAATTCAAAATGTGTTACAACATTGTCACCAAAGCGCATGTTTTCCAATGCAATAAAGTGTGACAGGTATTCCACTTCCTCTATAAGCGACACGTGCATCATGGAAGAAAACTCCAATGTTTGACGCGTTAACTTTGAAAATTTATCCATATAAGCTAAGGCATTGTCCACGTCGGATTTAATGATAAAGGAATGAATGGCAGTCAGCGAATTGAAAATGAAATGCGGATTCATTTGCGATTGCAGCGCTTCTAATTTGGTCTCTGAAATACGTTTGAGTAATTCGGATTTTTGACGTTCCCTATTTCTAATCTTTCGCAGTCTCCAATTGGATATCAAAAATACAATTCCACTAAATGACAACATAGCGACTACGACAAACCAACCTTGATTCCAAAATGGTTTTTCTTTGCTGATTGTTGCCAAAGAATACACAATTGTTTTACCAGAAAATAAATCTTTTTGGCGAATTTTAATGGTGTAATTACCACTTTCCAATTGATTTAAAGAAATCTCAGAGCCATTAATTGGTGTCCAATCTTTGCCATTTAAACTGTACGCAAAAATCATTTTTCGTCCGTGGTACAAACAGGTTTTAACTAGTGGAATGACTATTGATTGTTGGGAAGATGAAATAATAAACGAAGGGATTTTTCCATTTTCAGCTACTTTTTTACACGATAGAAGTACACCTTCTTTTTGTGAATTGGCTTTTATCAAGCCCGCAATATTCCAATAATATGTTCCAAGATCTGTTACAACCATTAATTTTCCTTGATGGACATTGAAATAGGTAACAGAATTAAATACAAATCCCTGTTCTTTATCTCTAAATATGCTCGTATTTTGGTTTGGAAAAACAACGTTTAATCCTCTGTTTGTAAGCACAAACAAATGTTTCCCATCGTGCGCCAGTTTTAGAATTGTTTCTCCTTCAATTTTCGAATTATTTATGCTTTTGGTTAGCCGTACTTGTCCATTCAACCAAGTAAAACCAAGTAGCTCATTGCTGCTATTGACCAGGTAAAATTGATTTTTTCCATCGGAGCAAATATCCTTTATTTTCTCATCTTCAGTAGAGGGAAGTTTTACTTTTTTTGCTGCAACTTGTTCTGGTTTCAAGCTGAAAATACCATAGAGTGAAGATGCAAATAAAAAAGTATTTTTTAGTTTGACAATTTTAATAGTGTTTTTAGGTTCATCAGCTGAATTGGGTTGAGTAAATTCAATGAGCCATTTATTGTCATTGGTTTTACTTAAACTTGCTAAATTTCCATCAGGACAGTAATAAATAATGTGATTATTCTGCACAATAAAATGATCCGTTTCTAGGTTAACAGCTTGAAGAATTTGTCCATTCATTGCCAATTCAAAAAAGCCTCCATTGGACGAAATATAAATTTTCCCATTATGAACTTGAACTTTTTTTAATTGGAAGTTATTTTGGTTAATTGGAACTTGAGATACTTTTGTTTTTATCTTGTCTAAATCTGGTTTGGTTCGGATATAAAGCAACTGTTTTTTATTAATCTTCGAGTAAAATTGTTTATTTGGAATTGTAAACTTTTGACCATTCGATTGCTCAATGGACAACCCATTTGCTAATACTGATATTTTAACTTTTCCATCCTCCCAATAATCCAACATTTTAGAAGCAGTCGTTTTATAAAATTCTGGCACATCATCAATAATGTATAAACCATCATCTAAGGTTGTTATCCAAATTTTAGATTTTGAATTGTCTTTGTAAAATGACCATAACTGCTTCGATTTAATTCCATATTTCGCGGAAATATCTTCAATTTTTCCATTTTTCAATAGCAGCAAGCCTCCCGAGGTGCAATAAACGCAATTAGCAGCTAATAATGTACCAAGATTTGCTTGTGCAATGTCCCAAATAATGTTGGGATTCAATGGTTTGGCATATATTGAATCTTTTGGGAAATGATTGTCGCTGGTGTCAATATGCAAACCATTGTGATTTGAAAAATATTTGTTTTTCCCGATTTTAAAATAGAATATCTGAGAATACAATTTCCCTAAACTGTCGCACTTTAGCTTGCCTGAACTAACTTGAGCCTTGTAGTAGCCATGCGTTCGACTTAGGAAATACAATTGTTCGTTTTCTTCCCAAAACTGCATGACTTGAAATCGATTGTATAAATCAAATTTCTCGGTGTTATAGCTGTAAAATTTATCTTTGAAAAATACGGAGAGTCCGCGCTCAGTTCCGATCCAAAGTTTCTGAAATTGGTCAAAATACAACTTACGTATTTCAGTATGTACAAGTCCATTTTTTGTAGAATAGTTTGTAAATTTATTTCCATCGAATTTTGTCAAGCCATCACCATAGCAAGCAATCCACAAATTTCCTTTTTTATCCTCTTTGATGTCACGAATAAAATTACCTGAAAGACCATTTTTCTTGGTCAAAGTTTTGAATTGAAAACCGTCGTATTTTACCAAGCCAGCATCGGTTCCAATCCAAATAATACCTCTTGAGTCTTTTAAAACACAGTAAACGGCATTGGAAGGTAATCCATCATTTATGGTTAAATGAACAGAAGGAAAACACTGGGCTGCAACTATATGACAACGCAACGTTAAATAAAGTAAAAAGCTAAATTTTAGAAGTAATTGCATTTATTAGTCCTGTATTGTTTCTAACTGAAACAGGTATCTTAATTCCATTTATTAACTCAACAAATAAACCAATTGATTTATCGTATTTGGTAATGTAGTTCAAATTTACAACATACGATTTATGGATTCTAAAAAAAGATTTCTCAGGCAACATTTCTTCAATGATACGGAGTGTTTTACATACCAGTATAGTTCGGTCGTCATAAGTGAAGATTTTAGTATAATTACCTTGCGCTTCAGCAAATAAGATATTTCCAATTTTTTCTAAAATGAAACCTTTTTCTGTAGCCAAAGCAATTTTACCATATTTAAAGGGATCAGCGTTATACTGCTCAATTACTCTACCAATTTCTGGTGTGCCATTATTTCTTTGATGCTTTTTTTCTAGTCGTTTTAATGCATCTGACAAGTCTAACTGGCTAATAGGTTTTAGTAAATAATCTTGGGCAGAATGCTTTATAGCTTCTATTGCAAATTCTTTGTGTGCGGTTGTGAAAATAACCTCAAACTTGATATTGTCAAAATACTCAAACAATTTGAATCCACTTTCATTTGGCATTTGAATATCCAAAAAGACTAAGTCCGGTTTAAACTTTTTTATTGCTTCAACTCCTTCAGAAATTGAAGAGCAAGCAGCTAAAACACTTATTTTTGAACTAAAATACCTGTGTATTAAATTTTCAATAAATTCTCTTGCATTTAGCTCATCTTCAATTATTATACAACGCATCATGCTACAAATGTAAAAATAAAATGTAAAATAAATCTTTTCTGTTTTTGATCGTTTAATTTTTTAGTTTAACCGTTTGATTTTAGCAGATAAGCGTACTTTTTTCACACTCAATATTTACACTTTCAACTCCCTACTTTTCTCCAATTAAAAAATGATTATTCTAGTGAATCAAGGAATTTAGTAAATTTCATTTAACCACGTAACCACCAAGTCACTCTCATTACTTTGACCTACTTTCGCACTGTATTATTCCTTTACGAATTTTTGAGTATATCTATTTTGTCCTTCTGTAATTGTTATCAAATAAATTCCGTGAGGTAAATTCGAAACGTCAATATGATTTTGATTTTGTGTTTTGATTACTAATTTTCCTAGTATATCGCTAACTAACATTTCACTTATGATCGTTTGTGAAATGGATACATACAATTCTGTTTTTGCAGGATTTGGATATATTTTAATGGTTGGTTTGATCATTTGCTCTTCTATACCAGCTGCTGTGTTGCACAGAGTGTGAGCATTAAAAAAGGTCCAAAGTTCATCATTTGCTTGTATATCTTCATTTGTCTGCCCTGCAACAATTTCATACAAGGGTATTTCAACGCCTGGCCACGTATGTCCTCCCCCATTAATTCTGTAAAATGTTAGATCAGAATTACACGAACAATTTGAAAAGCTAAAAACGGTTGCGGTTGATGAATCTGTTAGGTCGATGTCAGGAAGATTTATTGGCGGATTAGCTTGAAGACAATTGTTGTTAGTTTTCCAAAAATGGACTAGGGTATCGGCACTTATAATTTGATTGACTAACCCACCAGAACCGTTTGCTGATCCGCCATTGAACGGGACGAATGGGTCAGCCGTTCCAATAACAAACATCATTGGTATGGCTCTCTGAGGATTACAGGATGAATACAAGCTCGTATCCATAATACTTCCTAAACTTGCCATTGCAGCAAATCGCTGGTTTTGTTCACAGGCGATTCTTTGTGTCATATAACCACCATTTGAAAAGCCACAGATATAAATTTTGTTGGTGTCAATACTATAATTTGCTAGCAAGGTATCAAGAAGTTTGTTTATGAAACCTAGATCATCTATGCCTGCAATATCTGCTGAAGTTCCCCTGCTGTCAGCCCATGAAAAGCCACCTGAAGAAACAACACCATAGCCTTCAGGATAAACGGCTAAAAAGCCATTGGTATTAGAAACTGAATTTAGGTTTGTAAAATTTGGAGAGTTTTCCATCGTTCCGCCATTTCCGTGTAACATAAGAACCACAGAAACAGGCGTTGTATTTGTAAATCCTGTTGGTGTATGAACAGTAAATTTACGTTGATACGTTTGATGAACAATGCTGTCTATAATGTTAGCTTGTCCGATACCTAGAAGAGGTGTCAAGAATATGGTCAGCAAATAAAATATAAAAAGTCGTTTTCTCATTTTACAATTCAATTGTCCTGAATGTTAGGTTTATTCTGGGTTTGTCTATGAGTTTTGTTGGAGGAAGTCTGTGTAGCCAATTGCTTTGTGTTTTGTCTTTCATTACCAATAAGCTACCGTCTTCTAAGAGTATTGAAATGGTTTCTTTTGTTTCCTTGTGCTTGAATGTAAATTTGCGTTCTGCTCCCAAACTTAACGAACCAATTGCTCCATTTTTCTTTAAATTTTTTTCTGCATCGCTGTGCCAAGCCATTCCTTCATCGCCATTGTGGTATAAGTTAAGCAAGCAGGAATTGAATTTATCGCCTGTTTTTTCTTCGGCAATTAATTTTAATTCTAATAATTCTCTTGTCCAAGGTAAAGCTCGTTTAGTGGTGTTAGAATAGGTGTATTCAAAATCGGTATCGCCATACCAAGCTACTTTTCGTTTGGTAATTAGTAGTTTTCCATAGATTATTGCTTGGTCATTTTTCCATTCGATGGTGCTCATTAAACAGTTGAAATAGCGATTGGCATCTTGATTAGTGAGTAACTTTCCATAGTAATTTACAATACCATCTTTTGGTAATACATTTTTTGAATAGTCTATTTCGCTATTGAATAAATCCATATTTTTATATAATTTCTAAAAGCTTAGGTGCCTTCCATAAAGGTAGACTGTGAAAAAAACCATCACTAATCGGTACATAAATATAGCACTAAAAGTTTAGTAACCACCTACAAATTCCTTCTATTTATGTAAGAGAAATCAGGCGCTTTAGTACCTATGAGTATAAACCAATCGGTCAATATAAACGAACAAAAAAAGTCCACGTATGGGACTCTTTTTTTTGGTTTTTTCCTGCTAGTTCGCTGAACGGCAGTGGCTGCGCTACTTAGCGTTAAGTTTCAAACTATTGACACGTAAATATTCCTTAATTTGTTCGAAAGATTTACCTGCCAAGTCATTTGAGATTTGTTCTTTAATTTTTCTAAAAGTCGTAACTGTATCAAACTCTTTTTCTTTGATTTCTTTTTTAGTCTTCATATTCAGCAATTTCTTTGGGTGAACGGATTTCGAGAGATGTATAATTCATTCTTAAGTTAATGGAGTTGTACCCACGAATTCTATAAACATTAACAATGTGTTTAAAATTCCAACTTGCTAAAATGTCTGCTTTATGAATAGTGGCGGTTGCAATGTGAAGACAGTCGTCGAAACTAGTCTGTCCAACAACTTTTTCATCGATGTATTTAGTCGCTAAAGTTAAAATGTCATTATCAACTTCAACTCTTTCTAAGTAATTCTTCGGCAATGATTTAAAGTATTCTCTAACGTTTTTTGGAGCTTTCACAAGTTCTGTTTCAGTCAGGTCGGAGTATACACAAATAATTTTCCCGAGCTTAACCCGCTCGAAAAGTTGTAAAGTCGGCTCGTCAAATTCGCTGTCGAATACGCCACCGAAAACTGAAGTGTCAAAATATATCCTCTGTTTCATTATTCTTAAAAGTTAAACCGAATTTACGAATAAATTCACGATATTCAAAACGATGTGTTTTATTCGTGCGCACAACGTCAGTCTGTGAAAAAACCAACACTAATGAGTTTATAAATATAGTAATAAAAGGATTAAAACTACCTTCAAATCCTGTGTATTTATGTAAGGTACATCCATAATTATGAGTTATTTAGGTGTGAGAGGCACATCCCACTAGAAGACTGGCGGGACCGTCTACTCGATTACCAGCTGGCGTTCTGTCCGTTGTCATTACTGCTTGATTAGTTTTTGTGTGTAGCTTTGTTTTCCTTGTTTTACTGAAATAAAGTATAAACCGTTTGTCAAATTAGATATGTCAATTGTATTTTTGTTTTGGTCTTTAATGATAACTTGACCCATTGCATTTGAAATTTCAATTTGAGCATTTTCGTTTGCAGGCAAGACAATATTTATTTCGGTATTTGCAGGATTTGGAAAAATAGAGATTTCCTTTGTTTTCGAATTAGTTTCGTTGATTGATGTTCCGTTGCACATTACAGCATTTAACTTTTCCCAGATGCTGTTGCAAAATTGTGTTGGAACTTCTCCACTACTTACTTGATTACCCATTCTAATTACTACTAAACCTGCACTTTTGGAAATGCTTACTATTTGTCCGTTTTTCCCAAGTCCTGCAAACATATCAGTAGGAGCAGCGGGAGCATATGATCCCGAAAAAACTACTTGAGAAGTTGGGACCATGTAAGAAGATTTACCGTTCAGCCACCATAAATAACCATAAGATAAATTAAGGCTTTGTGAAGTATTTGTCATTTGGTTGATGTATGTTGTATCGTATAATAAAGTATCAGTATTCCAAATACAGTTATTTTGCATCAATAAACCAAAGCGAGCCATACTTCTTACTTTGCTAAAGAACACATTATCGTAATCAACAAAAGTCCAAGCCCCAGTCATTCCAGTTTTTAATTTTAGTTTATTGTAAGTGTATGTATTAATAGGTTGAGCAGTTGCAGTTGTCAAAACACTTTCTAAAAGAGTGTAAGGTGCATTGTGATATGCCCAACGTGTGCCAGCGTCAGCTAAATAGTTTAAACAAGTGTCAATGGTGCAATGATTGTCAGCTATATCATCGTCAAGTCCCGATGTCATTGTAAGTTGATTTCTGATTTTGATTTTGTCTTCTTGAGTACTTGAACAATTTGTCCAGCCTGCACTTAAATATGTGGATGAAGTGTCTGTTATGGATAAATAATTTTCTTCTTGTGCTTTGCCTACTAAAAAGGAAGTAATTGTCTTCCCTGCGGATGCCCAATACCATAAACTATCTTTTGTAAAAGTTCCAAAGTATTTTTCTAAAACTATTTTTCCGTCTTTTAAGACAATAAAACCTTTGGTGTCTTGTTGCTGCAAATAATCATATAAGGTGTCAATTTCGTTTAAGCACCAACCCAATGAAGATGGAGAAATAGTGTCCCAAGGAGCCGTGCTACTTAGTGGAGGGAAATAAAGGCTTTGTGCTTTTGTCGTTTGGAATAAACTTGTCAAGCTGATAATTGTTAGAAGTAATATTTTTTTCATTGTGTCAAAATTTACAATTAGACTGTCAATATTGTCAGAGGTTTAGTCGTTGTTTTTTGGCCTGTCAGGCTTGCTTGTAAAGTCAGTCTGCGAAAAAACCAAATCTAATCAGTTCATAAATATAGTAATAAAAGGATCAAAACCACCTACAAATTCAGATGCGAAGCGTGGAAGAATTTATTGAAATCGACACCGCCAAGCAGCTCCGAAGGTAATCACCATCGTGAGATTAAAACGAAGAGGCTATCAATCGATGCTGGATGATTATTTTTAACTAAACCCATCATTTTGTGAACCGCCATATACGAGGGCCGCAACACTAGGAGACTGGCGGGACCGTCTATTCGAGTATATGCCTTTTATCCAATTGAAATATTTAAATGCTTCCCTAGACCAAGTTCTATTAACCTGTAATAAGTAGAAATTTGGATATCACTTAATCCACGTTCTATTCTGGAAATATAACTTTTTTTCGTCCCGGTTTTTTCGGCAAGTTCTTCTTGTGTCAAGTTCGCTTCAACGCGCGCCTGTTTTAGCATAACGCCTAATCTAAAAGCAAGAGAATCCGCATCAAACTGATCTCTTTCAGTGTTTCCTTTTTTTCCGTATTTCTCGTCAAGGAGTTGATCAAATGTTTTAACGTTTTTCATCTTCTTTCTGTTTTAAATATTCCGTTTTTATATTCTCAGCAAGTTTGATTTCATTTTTAGGAGTCTTTTGCGTTTTCTTAACGAACGCGTTCGTCAAAACCACCAATGTTCCTTCATCCTGAAAACAAAGAATTCGAATGCTTTTTTGAGATGTAATTATTCTCACTTCATAAAGCCCATTCGTACTTTCCAATTTTTTATAGAATTTGATTGGCACTTGCCTTTCAAAGCGAACTAGATCCAAAACATATTCAATTTTCAACTGAACTTTTAATTCTTGAGATTTATAAAAGTCAATTACATTGTCCCCGAAAAAAATGATTTCTCTTGCCACAAAACAAAGTTAACTAATTAGTTTACTTTATCCAAATTTCTACGATGTTTTTTTGGGTTATGCAATGGCACCTAACGGCAGTCTGTGAAAAAACCAACACTAATCAGCTCATAAATATAGCACTTAAAGTTTAGTAGCTACCTACAAATTCCTTCTATTTATGTAAGAGAAATCAGGCGCTTTAGCACCTATGAGTATAAACCAATCGGTCAATATAAACTAACAAAAAATGTCCACGTATGGGACTCTTTTTTTTGGATTTTTTCTGCTAGTTCGCTAAATGTTATTTGCTAGAGACTTTTAGGTAAGTGTTGAATCTTGGTGTAGATAAAAAATATTTGTATTGTTGCTCTGTCATAATTTCAATACCAAAGATAAAAAAAAGTTGTAAATATTTAATTTTTGTTTTAGCTTTGTAATGTGATGCCAGTGCCTCCTCTCCCAGATTTATGCTGGTGATGAAACTGGCTTTAGTTTTTTTAAGACCTTGCTATCTAAAATTTTCCTTTTATTTTTTCTTTTTGAAATTTAGATTTATAATTTAAATACATTTTTAGTTGTTGTCCTCCGTGAACTTAAATCGAAGCAAAATTTATAAGCTTTTTCGATTTCCCCCGGCCCGAAGCTTGAACTCAAGCGGTTTGTAATAACGTGCCGCACACACCTGAAGAGCCAAATGAGGTGAACGGAATGCTTTAGATTAGACGAATATAACAAGAAAAACGAATGCCTCAAACTCCCGAAATGCTTGGCTTTTCTGGTGTGTGCTGTTATAGGCCGGTTACTTTATAATGTAAAAATTTGTATTCTTCGGCGGTTGTGGTCTGTTTATGTATGAGTTCAGTAAGCTTCCTGCTGTTTTTATCATTTCCTTCCTTTCTTGAGATTCAAATTCCATAGCTTTCATCTCTTTTTGTTTTTCTTGCTTTTGAATGGATATTTGAAGATCTGATTCATTTTTTTGATTAGCAATTTCAATATTTGTTTGATTAATACTCTCTTGCAATTCGTTTCGTTTTTGCTGTAACTCAATCTCTGTTTTTTTCAAATCATTTTCCGATTCTGCAACTTCCTTCTTTTTTTGAAGTTCTTTTTCATTGAAAATAAAATCATTGATCTTATTTCCTAATGCCTGTGATTGATTATGAAACTGAGAGTAAATACTTATTTCATTAAGTGTTGAAAAGGCACTTTCATAATCGCCATTTGAGACAAATTCTTGGGCTCTAAGAAAAATAGTATAGTCAGATTTATATGATAAAGACGTGTATAAATCTTTAATTAGGCCAGATATATTTTTATAACAAGGAACATCTGTAGGAATTGATAAACAAATAGCAAGTGCTTTTTCAGGTTCACCAATTTTCTGGTATTTTTTTGCTGACTCTAGAACTGAATTGCAATTTTCACTAAAGAAATTCTTCATCTTCTTATTCCCCTCATTGAAAAAATCATTTAGATCTGTTTCTGAAAATGAAAAGTCATTAATTAGTAACTTAGCTGCTTCAACATCAGTATTTACAGCATAATCCTTTGAGAAATTAAGTTCTTTGAATGCTTTACCACCTGACTTATAAATCAATTTGAGTTTTAAATTCATTTTATATGACCCAACAGGTAAGTAACCCGCATTAGATGTCTGCGATTGCGAGGAATAAATATCACAGACCAAGTAATAGTCAGAAAACTCATCAATGATTACACCATCGACTTTGTTGCAGATATTAGTTAGTTTTTTGAATAATAACTCTTTGCTATTGTCATTTTGTGATTGGTTTAACAACGATGTTTCTTCTACAGCAAGATTTACCAAAAAGAAACTTGGAGTTTGAGCAACAGCGATTTGATTTATTAAAATCAATAATGAAAAAATAAATATACGTTTCATAGCCTTATTTAATTTTAATATTTACAATTTGCTTGCTTACAGAGCTCTCACATTCCACGTTGGCATTCTTTTTTAAATAGCTAATAATATCTTCTGAAAATGTGTTGGTAGTATATGATTTTCCGGTGTTCTCATTTAATATAGGAATGTTTACACTCGTTTCCATTCTCAAATTCACAACACCTTCTATATCTAAATTTCCATTAAAAGCTAAACCCTGTAAACAGTTTTCAATATGATCTTTAAGTTTAATACCATTATAGTCTTTGTTAAAGGTTGCTTGAGAGGAATTAGCTATAGTGAAAATAACACTGACTTTACGTCCATTACTTAAAAGGGAGGAGAATTGGGTATTGATTTTCGATATTGCTCCTGCATTTAAAATTGCAGATGCAAAACTTTTATAATCCTCCGGGCTCCCACAGCTATTTAGGTTTTTTACATCTGATGCAACATCTTCCCCAGTTGAATAGTTTCTAATTTTGAAATCAAATACTTTATCGCATTTTGTGTTGTTTTGGTCAAGATTTTCATATTCCACAAAAAAATCCATACCTGATGATTCCAATATTTTGGATTTTATATCGTCTTGAACATTGTCATTGAACTGTCTGTTTTCAAGCACAGATTTTAAACTTGATTCAAAACCATAAGTTGTAAACTTGTTGTCCTCAAATTTGTTTTTAAATGCCGCAATCAGCATTTTTTCCTCTTTGGTTAGTTGATATTCCCCATTAACATATTTAGACGGATCTATTTTTTTGGGTATCACCATAATTTTAGGCGAAGCAACAATTGTTTTAGATTGTTCACCTATTACTGCATTGTAATTTTCATCACCATCTTTATAATCTTTCATATTAAAAGCAGCATTTGCAACAAGTTTTGCAGTATAAAGTGGTTTATTAAAATCTTCTGTAATTTTTGCCTTACCAATGGTTGTTTCAGATTTAATAGTCAGTAAGTTCAATTAGTAAATGCGACAAATAGTAAAAAAAACGAGTAAACTCTGAGGAAGTTATTCTGATTTTATTTTGACCTCCTTCAAAAGAGGTCAGAAAATGAAATCGGAAATAAGTTCACACCAGAACGTCAAAAGTCCAAGCG